>JAZQTB010000070.1:0-2234 GCA_045630425.1 Kiritimatiellia bacterium
TTTATGCATCCGCCAGGACAGGCGAGCACTTCAATAAAAATCTTGCGGCCGCCCATCTTTTCGGCAATCGTCGCAGGATCGACGCCATAAAAAAGGCGCCTTAAATTATCAAGCCCGGAAACGGAAATATAACGGACAGCATCGGAGGCGTCGCGAAGAGTATCGTTCATACCTCCTTCGACGGAATAAAATCGCCCTTCTTCGGCGAAACCCATCGCCGGCTCAAGCGTCTCTTTTAAAGAGATGTTCTTATCTTCCAAAAGTCTTTCAAGCGCGGGGAAAATAAGCGCGAGAGAAAGTTCACTCGAATATGTATCGGCCTCTGTCTTTTTAGCCGCGCAGGGCCCGAAAAAGACGACCTTCGATTCGGCTCCGAACTTCTCCTTAAGCTGACGGCAATGGGCGCGAACGGGCGAAGGCAACGGCGAAATGAACGGCGCAAACTTCGGCAGGTACTTCCGGATCATATCGACCGCCGCGGGACACGCACTCGAAATAACGATCGGAGACGACGTCTGCGCCAATAGACGCGTAACATGAGCGCTTACCGATTCGGCTCCGTGCGCCGTTTCGCTTACTCCCGCGAAACCGGCGCGAACCAATGCCGATGACAGCTGCTCGATTTTAACTCCCTTGAAATAACCGGTAAAACTCGGAGCGATTGAGGCGTAGACTTTAGCGCCCGAAGAGAGCATATCTTTAAGTCTGGCCAAATCGCTCCGGATTTTCTTGGCGTGAGCGGGACACACCTTGACACATTCACCGCACGAGACACAGGCCTCGGGGATAACGCTCGCCTTGCCGCCGATTATGCGGATCGCCTTTACAGGGCAATGACGGACGCACTTGTAACAATCCTGACAGCCGTTTTCGGTCGTGTAAACCGGTGATGTCTTCTGCATATCGCTCCTTTAGCGTGAAGCCGGGAATAATTCTTCAAGCAAATCGGTCATAACGCCCGCGTCAACCTGGGTATGAACCTTATCGTTGACGATGACTATCGGGCCCGCGGCGCAGTTGCCGGTGCAGAGGCTCGCGCCCAGAACCACATCAACTTCGTCGCGGAGACCGCGCGCGGCGAGAAACTTCTCGCACAGGTCGACATTTTTCTCGTTACCGCGCGCAAAACACGAACTGCCCATGCAGATCGTAATTGTAGGCCTACTCATAATCGACTACGCTTGCCCAGTGCAGGAGAAGTTCGTGATTCTTGGCGCTCTGCTCCTTGGAAGATTCAGCCGCCGCGACGATCGGAAGATACTTCTGAACATCGGCGATCTTAACCTTAAGAGCTTCGCACGCGAGAGCCATATACTTCTCGGCGGCGGCGACATGGCCGGAGAGCCAGAAGAGAAGGTACGTGCGGGCGACGTCGGCGAGAGGATCGCCAAGTCTTACATGGCTCCAGTCAATAACGCGCCAATCGCCGTTCGGGGTGATGATGACATTCGTCGGATTGAAGTCGCCGTGGCAGAGCGCCTTGCCGCGAGGCATCGACTGAAGTCTCATGTGAAGATCGTAGCGCGTCTCCTTCGGCAATGCCGAGGCGGAAATCTGCTTATCGAGCTTATCGGCGAGGTTGCCCATGCGCTCGGAAGTCTTGGAGAAGATTTCGCACTGAATGGCGACAAACTCCTTTAAATAGCGCATAAGATTCTTCTTATCGCCGGCCATCGTCTCAGCGAGAGTCTTGCCCTCGATCCACTCGCGGCGAATGCACCAATGATCGCGGATCTTAAGAACTTCAAGAACCTTCGCTACAGGAAGACCGGTCTCAGCTGCGCGAGCTTCGTTCATCGCCTCGTTGAGAATGGCGCTGACCTTGTAGCTGGGCCCGAAAATCTTAAGGACGCTGTCCTTATCTTTCGTCACAACCTTGTCGGTACGCTCAAGAAGAACGTTGGCAGCCTTCTTAACGGCACACTTCTTGGCAGTCGCCTTAGGTGCGCACTTTTTAGTCTCTGTTTTCTTTTTCATTTCAAATCTCCTTAATTTTTTTAATTACCAGCCAGCAGCCACTGATCACTAACCCCTAACTCCTAACTCCTAATCACTAACGACTAATCACTAACTGCTAACCACTAACGACTCAAACATTCTTATGCTTGCCGTAGTAAGCGTTAAGATACATCTGCTTGATTTCCTTCATCATCGGATAACGCGGGTTGGCGCCGGTGCACTGATCGTCGAAAGCCTGCTCGGTCATTTCGTCGAGACGCGCGAGGAAGTCTTCC
>JAZQTB010000071.1:0-5859 GCA_045630425.1 Kiritimatiellia bacterium
TCTCTTACGGCTACAATCCTCCGCGAGTCTCACTCGAAGACCTCCGCTTAACCCATCTTCGCTTAAAATGGACAATTAAAATTTATCGCTTCGCTTAGGGATGAATGAGCTGAGCGTTTAGTGAGACGATAAATCTCATCTCATTCATATAAAACACGAAGTGATAAAAAACAATCATCCATTTTAACATCCACTTAAAGCGAAGGCGGGTGGGGTATCACCGTCGACCATATCAAAAGTGGAGCACGGTTGCCCAAATCCGTGGCCGCATTTATACATAGCATAGCAATATGCAAGCAAGAGAAAAGCGCGAAGCCATCAACGGCTAAACAATAATTACTGTTGCACAGAATGAATAAAAGCAAATGGGGACAGACAAATCCAAAGTTAGACTTGGGTTTTGGCTAAAAATTTGATATCATATAGGCAGTTCGAAAATAATTGAGGACAGCTATGATAGAGAGAGAAATTGCAAAAAAGCTGAAGAGTCTTGCTGAAACATTTCCTGTTGTTACTATTGAAGGGCCAAGACAGAGTGGTAAAACTACTTTGGCGAAGATGGTTTTTCCTTCTTATTCTTATGCCAATTTGGAAGATGGGACTGTTCGTAGACTTGCAGAGCGAGATCCTAAAGCATTTTTTGAACAATTCCCAACGCCGGCAATTGTTGATGAAATTCAACGAGTTCCAGAATTGCTTAGTTATATTCAGGCTGATGTTGATGAACGCGGTGGTAATGGATTGTATATTCTTACTGGGTCTCATCAGCCGAGACTTCGAGAAGGCATATCGCAATCATTGGCGGGTCGAACCGCTTTGTTGACTTTGCTCCCCTTATCGATACGTGAACTTAAGAGTGCAGGGGTAACATTAGAGCGTGATGAGTATATGTTTAAGGGGTTTTTGCCGGCTGTATATGATAGGGGGCAAGATCCTAATGATGCTTACGAGGCTTATTACCGCACTTACGTTGAGAAGGATGTCAGGCAGTTGATTAATGTTTCTCATCAGGGCGAGTTTGAGTTATTTATTCGGCTGTTGGCAGGGCGAGTAGGGCAGGTAGTAAATTTAGAGGCGATGTCGGGAGAGGTTGGCGTAAGTGCAACGACTTTGAAGGAGTGGCTTAGTGTATTGGAAGCAAGTTATGTGATTTTTAGGTTGCATCCGTATTATAATAATTTTGGAAAGAGGTTTGTTAAGTCTCCAAAGATCTATTTTACAGACATCGGTTTAGCTGTTCATCTTTTGGATATTACGACATCATCTCAGGTTGCGAGAGATCCATTATTAGGTGGACTATTTGAAAATATGGTAGTTCTTGAAGCTTTGAAGGCTCAATATAATAAAGGGATGCGTTCAGGGCTATATTATATTAGAGGTAAAAATGGCGTTGAGATTGA
Organism: Kiritimatiellia bacterium; assembly: GCA_045630425.1. Taxonomy (GTDB): domain Bacteria; phylum Verrucomicrobiota; class Kiritimatiellia; order RFP12; family UBA1067; genus UBA1067. Next base: position 1,401 of record JAZQTB010000071.1, read on the forward strand.
TCTTGTCGTTGAGAAAGCGCGGCGTCTTCATGGAATCGAAATTAAAAGTTCTAAGACACCGGACGATTCGTTTGTAGTTAATATGAAGAAGTTTTCTGCGAATGTTGCGCCGTTAGAAAGTCAGTCCGTTATTTATTCGGGCGATGATTGGCCAATTTCAGGCGGCGGAAAGTTTATTAATTTTAGCGATACTGCAAGTGTGATAGATGAGTTAGGAGTTAGTCGGTAGTGAAGTTGATAGACGAAAGGACGAGAAGGACGGAAAGGTGCGAGGTGAGGGGAAGAAGGTGGGGATATTCCAGGAAAGCGGAAGTGTATAAGATATGGTATAATACATGGGAGATTTCAATAACAGGAGTTCAACGTAATGGTTAAAACTAAACCCTTGTTCATAGTCATGTCCGCGCCGAGCGGTTGCGGAAAGTCGACGCTTATCGACATGCTGCTTCAGGAATATCCGGACATCGTCTATTCAATAAGCTGCACGACGCGCGAGATACGCGGCGACGAGGAAGACGGTCTCGATTATCATTTTCTGAAGAAGGAGCGCTTCGAGCAGCTCATTGCCGAGAACGCCTTCATAGAATACGCCGACGTTCACGGCAATTACTACGGAACGCTTAAAGGCCCGATCCGGGAGGTTCTCGCCGAGGGCAATTCGATGATTCTCGACATCGACGTTCAGGGTGCGGCGAAAGTCCGCGAGTATGTCCGTTCCCTTCCGAACACCGATCCCATGAAAATCGGCTATGTCGACATTTTTATCATGCCGCCTTCGATGGAAGAACTCCGCGCCCGCCTTGAAGGGCGAGGCACCGATTCGCGGGAGGTGATCGAGAAGCGTCTCGCGAACGCCGGCGGCGAAATCGACCGCGCGGGCGAGTATATGTACAAGGTCACGAACGACGACCTCGCGATAGCGTACAAGCGTCTTTGCGATCTTATCGACGCCGTGAGCGGAAGAATGTGATTTTTCGGAGGGCGGTATGGAAACGCGGCGTCTTAAATACGCGATGATCGGCGGTGCGAAGGGCTCTTTTATCGGGCCCGTGCACCGGATGGCGGTAAGGCTCGACGATCTTGCCGATCTCGAGGCGGGGTGCTTTTCGCGGAATGCCGGAGACAATCTCTCCACCGCGCGCGACTGCGGCGTCGCCGAAGACCGCGTCTACTCCGACTGGGCTTCGCTGATCGAACGCGAGAAGTCCCGCGTCGATTTCATCGCGGTCTGCACGCCCAACGATTCGCACTACGCGATAACGAAAGCGGCGCTCGCGGCGGGGCTTGACGTGATGTGCGAAAAGCCTCTTTCGATGACGCTTGAAGAGGCGGCCGAGCTGAAGGCGATCGCCTCGGAGCGCGGCAGGATTCTCGCGATACCGTTTACGTATTCGGGCTTTCCGATGGTCAAGCTCGCGCGCGATCTCGTAAGGAAGGGCGAACTCGGCGGGATATCCAAAATCGTTCTCGAATATCAGCAGGGGAGTTTCAGGAAGATCGATTTCACCAAGCCGCTCGACAAACGCAATTCCTGGAAGATGGATCCCTCCAGATCGGGCGCGAGCTGCGTGGTAGCGGATATCGGCGTTCACGGGTTTCACCTTATCGAATACGTGACCGGGCTTAAGGTTCAGTCGCTTCTTGCCGATCTGTCGTCGTTCGCGCCCGGCAACACGCTCGATGACGACGCGTCGATACTCATGCGTTTGGCGAAGGACGACGGCGGCGAGATATCCGCCAAGGCCTCGATGACCGTATCGAAGATCGCCACGGGCGAGGAGAACGGAGTTCGGCTGAGGGTCTACGGCGAGAAGGCGTCGCTTTTCTGGAATCAGGAGGCTCCCAACTATCTTTCCGTCAAGTATCCCTTCGAAGCGGAGCGCATTTACAAGAGGAACGCGCCATGCGTCAAGGAGCTTTCCGATGCGGCGACCCGTTCTTCGAGAATCCCCGCCGGTCATCACGAAGGATTCATCGAAGGTTTGGCCGACATCTATTCTGAGTTCTGCGCGGCGGTTCGCGCGAGGAGATTTTCGGACGGCGGGGCCGCGCGCGACTTCGATTATCCGGGGGCCGAGGACGGCGAGCGGTCGATGCGCTTTGTCGAAGCCGCTCTCAGATCGAACGGCGAATCCTGCGTCTTTGTCCGCTTATGAACGGGGGTGTAGCTATGCAACGGAATTTAAACGATATACTCGACGAGGTGAAGGCCAGAATCGCCGCCGCGTGCGAACGATCCGGGCGTAACGCCGCCGACGTCCAGATCGTCGCGGTGACCAAGACCCACGGCGCGGAAGTCGTCGCCGAAGCTTGGAGCGCGGGTCTTGCGGCCGTCGGCGAAAACAAGGTTCAGGAGGCGGCGTGGAAGAAGGAGGCGAGCGTGAGCGGTCCCGAATGGCACCTCATCGGCCACCTGCAGAGCAACAAGGTCCGTCAGGCTCTTGAGATTTTCGATTTCATCCATTCCGTCGATTCCGTAAAACTGGCCGACAGAATAAATTTCATCGCGGACGAGACCGGAGCGCGCGTGGGTATTCTTCTCGAGGTCAACGTCTCCGGCGAGAAGTCGAAAAACGGAATGGCGCCGGACCTCGTCGAATCCGCCGTTCGCCATATTCTTGAGGAATGCCCCCGCATTACGGTTGAAGGTCTCATGACGATGGCTCCGTTTTCCGAAAATCCCGAGGACGCAAGGATTTATTTCAGGCGTCTGAGGGAGCTGCGCGATGCTGTCGAAAAAAAACTGAATATAGGCTTGAGGCATCTTTCGATGGGTATGAGCGGCGATTACGAGGTCGCCGTCGAGGAGGGCGCGACGCTGGTCCGTCTCGGGACGGTGCTTTTCGGCGACAGGCCGAAAATGAAATCCGTCCGCGCCTCGGCCGGGGATGACGATTTTTCGACAGGTGCGCTCGACTCGTATTCGGGCGCAGGCCCGACCGTCAGAGTGCTGGATTGAAATGAAAAAGCGGCTTCATTTTGTGGTAACGGCCGGTCCGACGAGAGAATTTCTCGACCCCGTGAGGTTTCTTTCCAATCCGTCGACCGGTAAGATGGGTTTTGCGGTCGCCGAGGCCGCCGCGGCGTCGGGCCATGATGTAACTCTCGTCGCTGGGCCCGTCGCTCTTGAAACGCCTAAGGATGTAAAGCGCATAGACGTCGTGAGCGCGCGGGAGATGTTCGCGGCGGCGGAGTCGGCGGTGACGCCCGGGTGCGTTTTTGTCGCGACGGCGGCGGTCGCGGACTGGCGGCCGGCGGTCTGCGCGGAGAAGAAGCTCAAGAAGACGGAAATGTCGGATGTCGTGAAATTGGTCAGAAATCCCGACATTCTGCAGTCGATCGGCGGGTGCGTGAAAATCGGCTTCGCCGCCGAGACGAACGATGTTCTGAAGGAGGCGGCGCGCAAATGCCGCGAGAAGAACCTTGCGATGATCGTCGCCAACGACGTGACCGAAGAGGGTGCGGGATTCGCTGCCGACACAAACCGGGTGGTTTTCGTTTATCCCGACGGGCGCGCGACGCCGCTTGAAAAAATGTCGAAACTCGCCGTTGCGCGAAGAATTGTGAGTGCTTGTGAAAACATTTGTTCTTAACGGGTGGGCTTCGAGTCCTGAGGCGTGGGATCTCTGTCTTTTCGAGCGCGAGAGAATTTTCACCTACACCGAACTGCTCGACGGCGTGGCGGAGGACGCGCTCGAAAAGGAGAAGGAGTTCATCCTTGTCGGCTGGTCGATGGGCGGAAGTTTCGCGCTCAAATACGCGATGAAGTTTCCGGAAAGGCTGAAGGGGCTCGTTCTTGTCGCCGCGACGCCCCGCATGATGCGCGACGCCAACTGGGATGGGATGACGCCCCGCCGTCTGGCCGCGCTTGAGGCGGGGCTTAAAATGACGAAGGGCGAAGGATTTTTCGGAACGCCTGAAGGCCGTCCGAACCCGTACAGGATGGATTCCGACGTGAATCTCACCAGAGGGCTTGAATATCTGAAAGACACGGATCTGAGGCTCGATCTTATTGATCTTCTCGCATCAGGGAAGGTGAGATGCCCTGTCTATATCTTTCAAAGCGAAAGCGACGGCATCGTGCGCTCGGGGAATGCGAAGTTTTTGAACGCGGTTTTTCCTCAAGCCCGACTTGAGATGATTTCAGGCGGAGAACACGCTCTTCCTGTAACGATCCCCGAGAAGATCGATTCCGCGGTGGCCGACTGCTTAGGATTTCCCCTGTTTTAGGACCGATTATCCAGCTGCTGGAAAAAAATTATAAATATTTTTATATCGCTACTTGATTACCGATATAAAAAGTGCTATACTATATCTCAATTCGTCCGAGGAAGGGTTCTTCGGACAGTAAAAAAGAGGAAAGATAAAGAAAATGCAAAGCGCAAACATTCCCGCTCCCGTTCAGGACGACGGACTCGCGGAACTTCAGGAAACCATTGCGCGCGTTAGAGCGGCGCAG
>JAZQTB010000072.1:0-30685 GCA_045630425.1 Kiritimatiellia bacterium
GGGAGATACGAGCGCACGCCTCTCGCCCGTGCGCATAATGTCGGAAACTTTCATCACGAGCGCCCTGCCGATCGCCCCTGCCGGATGGTTCATGGCGTAATCTTCGATCAAGAACTTCTGCGCGTCGATCATCACCATCGCAAGCGCATCGCCCATCGCCATCGTGGCCGTCGTCGAATTGGTGGGTGCCATGCCGAAGGGGCAGGCCTCTTTGCCGCAGGGAACGGCGAGGTGAATATCGCTCATCTTCGCCAATGTCGAGTCGGCGTTTCCGGTGAGCGAAACGACCTTGAGCCCGTGGCGGCGGATGGCGGGAATGAGTTTCAGAAGCTCGTCGGACTCTCCGCTGAACGACAGCGCGATCAGGATGTCCTTCGCGGCGACCATTCCGAGATCGCCGTGCATGGCCTGGACGGGATTGAGAACGATCGATCTTATTCCGGTCGAGGCGAATATCGCGCTCATCTTCTCTGCGATGTGAAGATTCTTGCCGACGCCCGAAACGACCACGATCCCGCCCGCGGCGGATGCCGCAAGTATCATCTTGACGGTTTCGACAAAGCTCTCGCCAAGAGAATCGCGCGTGCGCCTGAGACCTTCGATCTCTACATCGAAGACCTCGGCCGCTCTCGTTATCATTTCGGTTTCTGTCATATCGTCTTTTCTATCACCGCATTATGCTAAAAGTTTAACAAATCGCCGCCTTTCGCTCAAGACTGTTTTTTGCTCTGGCTCTGCAGAAGCGTGACGGCTATCGTTCCGACGATGTCCTCGGCGGAGCACCCGCGCGAGAGATCGTTCATCGCCTTCGCGAGACCCTGGAGGTTCGGACCGATCGCTTCCGCGCCGCCGAGACGCTGGGCGATCTTGTAGCCGATGTTGCCGGACTGGAGATCCGGGAAGATGAAGACGTTGGCGTTGCCGTGAATCTGACCGTTGGGGTTCTTGAGCTGGCCGACCGAGGGTACGATGGCCGCGTCGAACTGCATTTCGCCGTCCATCTTGATGCCGGCCGCCTCGAACTTGGGCGCGGCGATCTCAACGGCCTTCTGGACCTTCTCGACTAAAGGACCGCCCGCGGAACCCTTTGTGGAGAACGAAAGAAACGCGACGCGCGGCTCGTTGCCGGTAAGATCGCGGTATGTTCTCGCCGTCGCGATGGCGATGTCGGCGAGCTGTTCGCTCGTCGGATCGGGGATGACCGCGCAGTCGCCGAACGCCACGACGCTGTCGCCGGCGGGAGTGGGCTCCTTAAGATCCATGATGAAGCACGAGCTCGCGGTCTTGACGCCCTTCTCGGTGCCGAGCGTATGGAACGCCGCGCGGAGCATATCGCCCGTTGAGGCGATGGAACCTGCGACGAGACCGTCGGCAAGACCGAGCTTAACCATCATGCCGCCGAAGTAGATACGCTTTGTGCGGAGAGTCTTCTGCGCCGACTCGAGATCGATGAGCCTCTGCTTCTCGGCAGGCTTTTTGGACTCCTTGGCGTTCCACGCCTCAAGGAATTCCTGCTCAAGCTTGATATCGCCTTGGGTGTAGTCGATGACCTTGATGCCGCGGGCGGCCATGGAAAGGCCGACCGACGCTTCGGCGAGAGCGACCTCGTCCTTCGTTCCGAGAACTATGGGCTTACAGATCTTGCGGTCAACGCACGCGCACGCGGCGGTAACGACACGCGCGTCCATGCCTTCGGGAAGGACGATCGTGCCGTTCAGCTTCGACGCGTTTTCGATAATCTGATTGATTGCGTTCATTTTTTAGTTTAAAGTTTTAAAGTTCAGATTTTAGACTCACTAACGACTAATCACTAACCGCTAACGACTAACCGCTAATCACTCTCCCAATACGCGGACGGTGTCGCGGGCGATCATAAGCTCCTCGTTCGTCGGGATGATGACTACGGGGATCTTGGACGCCTTGGTGGAGATAACCGCAACCTGACCGCGGATCTTGTTGGCCTTCTTGTCAAGCTTGATGCCGAGAGCGCCGAGACGGTTTACGATTCGCTCGCGAACCTCAGAAGAATTCTCGCCGATACCGCCCGTCATGATGATCGCGTCGGCGCCGCCGATAACCGTATTGTACGCGCCGATGTAGAGAGCCATGCGGTATGCGAGCATTTCAAGCGCGAGCTCGGCCATCTTATCGCCCTTCTCGGCCTTTGAAACGATGTCGCGGCAGTCGCTCGAACCGGTAAGCGCGAGAAGGCCGGACTTCTTGTTGAGAATCGTATCCATCTCCGCGGGCGTCTTCTTCTCGGCATCCATGATCGAGAGAACGGCGGCGGTATCGATATCTCCGCAGCGCGTACCCATAATGAGACCGGCGAGCGGCGTAAGACCCATCGTCGTATCGACGCACTCACCGTTCTTGACGGCGGCGAAGGACGAGCCGTTACCCATGTGGCAGGTGACGACGTTAAGCTTCGCGAGGGGCTTCTTCAAAAACTTCGCTGCCTCCTGGACAATGAACTTGTGGCTCGTACCGTGGAAACCGTATTTGCGGATACCCATCTTCTTGTAGTACTTCGGATCGATCGCGTACATCGCCGCGCAGTCGGGCATCGTCTGATGGAATGCGGTGTCGAACACGGCGACGTTGGGAACGCCCTTGAAGATCTTTTCGCACGCCTCGATGCCTCCGAGATTCGGCGGCATGTGAAGAGGGCCGAACTTCACGAGCTTCCTGCACTCGGCCATGACCTTCTTGGTGACTTTGACAGAATCCTTGAAGACCTCCGCGCCGTGGAGAACGCGGTGTCCGATAGCGTCGATATCCTTAGGATTGCCGAGCTCCGCGACGACCTGCTTGAGAGCCTCGGTATGATCCTTCGGTCCCCCGCATCCGATGCGCTCGACGAGACCCTTGGCGAGACGCTCGCCCTTCTTCATGCTGAAGAGCTGATATTTAAGAGAGCTTGAACCGGAGTTGATTACGAGAACTTTATCGATAGCTTTTTTCATGACTTGATAATGTTAGTTTGCCCGCCGCTTTTTTTCGCGGCGGGCTGATTTATATTTATTCAGTTACAACAACCTTGAAGAATCCGCTCGACTGAGAGCCAAGACCGCCGATATTAATCGTCTGGGCTCCGTTGCCGACGTCAACCGTCTCAGTGGCCTTGACGATCCAATCGGCGTCGGAGAGCGAAGCCTTCCAGAGAACCTGACACGTTACGGACTTCTTCGTCTCACCCTCAAGCGTGATAAATCCGAAGCCATTCGTGTTGCCCTCGGCGGTATTGAGCTCACCGTCTATTTCAACGACGACATTGCCGTTCGCGTCGAAGGATACGGACTTGATCTCGACCGACTCGACCTTCGACTCGACCTGGATCGAGCCGTTCTCGCCGACCGAAACGTCGTCGGGATTGTAGCCGAGCGCGAGAGCCGTCATGGCGGGCGACGCGAACGCCGTCATGATGTAGTTATTGAAGGCGTCGGCGCGTGTTTCGCTCACGACCTTGTCCTGGAGGTAGGCGGACAGCTTCTTGTTTATCGAGAAGACCTTGTTGAGGGTCGCGTCGACGTTGTTGGCGCCGGAGTCGAGTTTACCGTTGTTCTTGACGTACTCCCACGCGTCGGGCAGGCAGTTGCCGTTGGTGTCGACGTTCTCGATGTAGATGTCGATGGGCTTCTCGAAGCCGTTCCTGTCGGTGAGCTCGAACTCGACCGGAGTGTACATCTTCTCTCCGACCTTGCCGCGGCCGCAGGCGTAGCCCCACGACTCGAACGGATCGCGCTGACGCTTTACGGCGCCGGCCGTGCTGAGATCGGCGTACGCCCTCAGGAAGTACTTGCCGGTCGAAAGGCCCATCAGGACGGCGTTCGTCGGATGCTGGACGCCGACGGCGGTTACGGACGCGGCGTCCTTGACGAGGGCGCGGGCGGCGGGCATGCCGGTGAAGTCGGGCGTGGTGAACGCCTCGACCACGAACGTCGACGCGGCCGCGACGTCGGAGGATCCGAGGTACTTGACGCAGACGGGAATGTTGCCGTAGCCGGCGCCGGTCTCGGGAGCGCCCATGCGCAGCGTATAGTTCTCGGCGGACCATGCGTCGGACCTGAACTTGGAATTGTACATGGACACGCGCCACGTGTAATTCTTGAAGTTCTCCAACGCGTCGCCGATGTAGGCGTCGGACTCGAACGTATAGACTCCGTCCGCGTTGCGCGCGGGGGCCCTGCGGATGCCGGAATCCCACACGACGCCCGCTCCGTCGAGAATCTGAATTCTGAACGCCATATAGGTGTCGGCGTTGTTGGGCATCTTCCATTTGAACGTCGGATGCGAATCGTACACCACCGAATTGTCGACGCCCGGCGAGAGCGCGACGGCCGTCTGGCGTCTGTCGGCGGCGTCGAATTGGCGCACCGTGCAGATGGAGAAGTAATTGTTCGTCTTGGTGAGATCTATCTCGCCGTTGCCCAGAATTATCGAGTAGGCTACCTTGACCGGATCGACGTTCTTATGCTTCAGCGTGCTGAGCGCCTCGCTTTCGAAGAAATCCCAGTCGATGTCGAGCTCACCCGACTTCAGGATGTCGGCCTCGGTGATGTAGTCGCGCGTTTTGACGTTGAAGACGCCGTCGTACACCGTTCTGGTGGGAATTCCGTAACTCCAGACGGGCACTCCGTTGACGAGGGTGCGCACGACGCGTATGCGCTGGTAGTTGTCGCTCGTGGCGGAGCCCGTGTAGGGAGGCGTGGTGTCTCCGGATTCGTCGCCCCACAGTTTGGCGCGGTCGCTCTCGCCGGTGACGAGATTGATGCGCGTGATGATCGGATGCGTGTCCGTGAGCTCCATCTCGACCTTGCCCTGACGCCAGCCGACATCGACGCCCGTCGCCGTTCCCATGGGCTCGCCGGGGGTGTACTTGCCGTCGCCGTCGAGATCGTAGAACGCGACGATCGTGTTCTTGCCTTCCTTGACGAAGCCCTTGTCGGTTTCGCCGAGGAAGAGTTCGAGCTTGTGGTTCTGGAGCGCCGGCACGACGGAATTGTACTTGAAGCGGAGAACCATCTGGCTCATGCTGACAACAGACTGCGTCGCATTCGTACCCTGAGCGCCCTGATACTGGAGCGGAGTAAGATCAAGCGTATAATCGCCGGTCTTGAGATTGATCGTTCCGATACGCTCGCCGAGGTTGCAGATATAACCATTCTCGCCTACCTCATCCTGCGTTACGGTAATTACATTCGAATTCTGGAAGTTCGACCAGTGGAATTCATCTGCCTGAAGAACGATGTATTCATATCCGTATTTGGAATAAAGCGACAGATATGACTCGTAATCCATGACGTAATATCCGGAAGGGCTCTGTGCAGCGAACACAGGATCAACCTGACTGAGATCGCCGATAAAGACGCTGTAGGTATCATTGCGGTCAACCTCGGCAAATTCAATCATAAGCGATGTGGCGTTGACATAACCAGGCGTGAGAGTTCCCGAAACGGTCTTCTCTCCCCACGCGCCGATATAGGTCGTATTCTCGGACTCCTCGCCCGGCTGGACCGTGAATGTCGCATCAGGCTTGATGAGTTCAGAGTCGGTATACGTCTGAACAACAATCGGAGCGAGCGAACCCGCCACCTGAGTGCCGTTGCCCTGGCCGTTGCCGCCCTGATTGTTCGGATCTTCACCCGTAAGCGGCTGGTCGCCGTTGTAGCGGAGCGTAAGCTTCAAGGTCGGAATCGGCATATCCTTAATCTCGCTGTCGCCGATGACGTGCGAAACATATGGAGCCGCGATTGCCTTGGTGAAGTCGTTGTAACGCGCCTCCGCGAAATTGCTCCAGCCATCCTCGTCCTTATCGGAGGCGGCGTCCCACGCATAGCGGCTCGTATAGGCCTTACCCCAAGCGTCTTCCTGGATGTCGTCTATGAAGTCGTGGTCGGTGAAGATTTCGCCGGCGTACAGCTCGCCGATCTTGAAGAAGTAGTCGAGATCGAACCTGCTGACGCTGTTCGCGCTGACGGGGCTGAACTTCACGCGGTAGCCGTCGGCGTCCCTGAGATCGAAGACCTCGCTCAAAAGGTACTCCGCCCAGTTGGAAAGTCCATCGGCGTCGTCGTCGTCGACGTCCGTCGAGTCGATGATGCCGTACATGTCCTCCCACCAGTCAGGAATGTTGTCGCCGTCGGCGTCGATCGTGGCCCTATAATCGGAATCGAAGCTCCCGTCAGGCTGCCAGCCGAGAGCGAGATCGTATTTATACGCCTGACCCGCCGTCATTTCGATGCCGTCGCGGATGACGATCGTGTCGAAACCGATGGGTCCGGCGATCGGATTGCTGTTGCCGGAATAATTGTTTCTGCAGTATTCGGCCCAGGAATTGGGCAGACCGTCGGCATTATCGTCGTCGCCGGTGAGTTCCCACGCGTCGGAGGCGGCGCGGTCCCACATCTTCTTGCAGGACTTGGCGAACGCTCCGCCGAGCGGAACGAGATCCGTCGTCGCGGCGTAGGAGCTTCTCATGTCGAACTGCCTGCTGTTGAGAAGCCAGTCGTGGCCGGCTCCGAACTGCTCGCTGATGCGCTCGGCCTGGAACAGCCTCTGGTAGTTGTCGAGGTGGAGGCTGTACGACGAATACGGCTGGGCGGAGTTGTGGAACCTGAGCGCCGCCACGCCGAGCTTGCCTACCTGCGTGTACCCGGCTCCGAACGCCTCGCTCAGGATCAGGGTGTCGATGGCGGAACCGTCGGTCGCGGGCAGATGCGTGACGGAGTTCTTGATCCAGGGAATCACGCGGTAGTCGTTGTAGACCGTGTTGCGCAGCTTCGTCTTGGCCCACCAGCCGACGTTGAGATCGCTACTGTCGTTCTTGCTGAGGCTGGCGCTTCTCAGACCCCTCGCGTCGTAAAGGCCGGTCGTGTCGAGGTTTTCGTAGTTCTCGACGTACTGCTCGCCGTTGGCGACGTTGACGACCTGTGCCTCGAACGCGGCGGGCGTCTTCGCGACCGCATCGGCGTTGACCGCGCCGGGGAGCGTCGAGAAGTCGTAGTGGAAGGCGAGTTCGGCGGGGAGCATTTCCGTTCCGTCGTTGAAGTTGCGCGTTGCGCCCGCGATCCACGCGTCCATCACCTTTTCGCGGTTTGCCGCGGCGTCCTCGGAATTGTAGCGCCTGCGGAAGTCGGCCTTGATCTCCTCGGCCGTGCGCGCGCCGTCCCACACGCGGACCTCGTCGACGAAGCCCTTGAAGAATTCGCGGACGTTCCTGAAGCTCTCGCCGTAATGCCTGCCGGACCTGTCGACGGCGCACGCCATGAGAGCCAGCTCGGGCTTCGTGCCCCTGTCGGCGCCCTCGACCTCGACGTCGGAGGCCTTTACGGGCCTGGCGCCGATGAAGAGCGCGGCGGGCTCGCAGCTGTAGCCGGGATTCCTGAAGTCGTCGGTAGCGGGATTCTGGATGATCTTCGTCACGCCGTTGGCGGGGATCAGCTGCGTGGAGGCCGTCCAGCCGGCTTCGCTCTCGCCGTCGATGTAGAGCTTGAGCATCTTGCCGTCGAACGTGAGGGCGAGATGCGCCCACTCGTTGACGTTGAGCTTGCGGCCCCGGACATACTGGCAGCTCTTGGTGACGGACGCGCCCGACTCGACGGCGTCGGAGTTGTCGAACATGCCGTAGGCGCGGCCCTCGGCGTCGATTCCGATGCGGAAGTTCGAGCGGATGGCGGCAGCGTGGCTCGAAAGAGCGCTTCCGGGATAGAGAACGGCACGGTCGACGACGACCTGCGCCTCACCCTCCTTCTCGGGGCAGACCCAGCACTCCACCGTGAACTGCTTGAGGAAGTCGGACGCGAGAACGGGACGGATCTGAAGCTGCGCGGAGAGCGCGTAGGAATTGACTCCGTCGAGCCAGAGCGCCTGACGGCGCGCGGGATCGTCGTACCTGAGCGGGTCGGTCGCGCGGGCGAACGTCGTCACGGTTTCGGCTCCGTCGTACTTGAAGTCGCCGTCGGTATCGTAGCCTTCGCCCTCTTCGAAGCTGTACATGTACTCGACGCTGCTCAAGGCGACGCTGGCCGCCGCCTGATATTCGTCCTCGGCGGAGGGATACCAGGGCATGATGAGCGCAGCGGGCGCGCGGTAATACTGATTGACGAAGCTCATCCGCGTCGTGCGTTCGGTGAACCACAACGGGGTCGGATCGGTGTGACGCGGCATGGGATCGGCCGCGTTCGCCAGCGCGCGCTCCTCGTCGTTGCGCATGCCGTCGCCGTCGGAGTCGACGAGCGCCGTGCCCTGGAGCCACGGATACATGACCGGATCGAGCGCAGCGGGAGCCTTGATCGGCTCGTTGGAGCAGAGGAACTCCTTCGGGAGACCGAGTCTGAAGTTGGCGCCCTTATAGGTGGAATAGATCCACTCGTTGAAGTAGGCGTTGTAATCCTCGGGCGACACGCCGTACGCGGCGCTGTAGATCGCCGAAATGATGTCGCCCTTCTTGCCGGGGGCGATTCCGCCCCAGAGCGTGGCGGCGGGATTCGTGGAATCCGTTCCGAGAATCGGGTTCAGGCCGTGGAACATTTCGTAGAAGTCGTCCATACCGTCGTTATCGGTATCGGCGATTCGCGGATCTGTCGCGATATAGCCCGAAACGGCCGAACCCATCATCATCTTGCCGGAAATCGGGAACATGTAGATGGGGTTGAGGAACTTGCCGCTTTGGATCGAGGAGTCCCACGCGTGCTTGGCAGGGGCGAAGTAGCCGAGAGTGCGCCAGCCTTCGGTGTTCCAGGCCTCGCGCGCCTCGGGATAGCCGTTGGGGGTCTTCTTGAAGTTCACGCACTCGCCGACGGTGGTGGGATCTTCCCAGATTTCGGCCGCGCCCTTCGCCAGGGCTTCGGGATCGGCCGCGTCAAACGGGACATAGCCCTTGAACACGTGCTTGTGGTCGGATTCGAGAACACCGATCATCGGCAGTCCTCCGGGCAGCAGTATCTCACCCCACGACGTTACGTTCTCGGTCAGGAGACGGCCCATAAGCGGGGTCGAGATGTCGTCGTAGCGGAAATGACGGACACACTGTATGAGATACTCCTGATAGTTCTGCAGACCGTCGTGGTCGAAGTCGACGTCGCGGCTGACGCCGAGAAGCGGATCCCACGAGACGCCGTTCTTGGTGATGTCGCTGCCCGCGTCGCCGGGGAAGGTCGCGTCCATGCCGCCCGCGATGTAGACGATGTCTGTGCTGTTGGTGCCGGAGGACGGATTCTGGGAACCCGCCGCCAGGGAAGCGGCTGCGTTCAGCACCCCGTCGGCCGCAAGCGTGCCTTCGTCGACCTCCGCGTCGCCGGTATCGCCCTGGTTGCGCGGGGGAACGACCTTGCCGGTCGCGACGCTGACGGGAACGCCCGCGTGCTGCATTTCCCAGCCGTCGGGAATGCCGTCGAGGTCGGTGTCGACCGCGCACGGGTTCATGCCGCCGCCGCGGATGCAGACCGACACGTTGTCGTCCGCGGGCGTACCGTAGATGAAGCCGAGCGCGAGAGGAGAATAGAAGTTGCCCGCGTTGTAGAAGTCGATCGGGAAGTTCGAGCCTTCCATCGCGTCGGTGATGCCGTCGCCGTCGGTATCCGCGCCAGCCTCCCTGTCGCCGTCGAATCCGTATCCGGGATTCGTCGGGAAGAACTTGTTGTACCAGCCGGAATTCTTACCGGGATGGTTCTTATAGATGCTCTCGCAGCTCTCGTACGCGTTGCATGAATCCACGCCCGCGAATTCGAGAATGTAGTTGAGGCCATCTGCGTCGAAATCGCGCCGTCCAAACCCGCCGTCGCCGTCTTCGTCGACCATAGGCTTGTTGTTCGGATTGCGGCCCGTGTAGAGTTCCCATCCGTCGGGGACGCCGTCGCCGTCGGTATCGGCGCCGTGCGCCTTGATCGTGCGCTCGGCGGGAGCCTGGGCCTGCTGGGTTTCGTCGTCCGTGCCGTCGTCGTCGTCATCGTCGCCGGCGGGGGCCGCGGGCTCTTCGTATATCACGTTGGGATTCGTCGCCCAGATGTTGATTCTGCGCCAGATGTCGTTCGCCGCGGGCGCCGGAACATCGGAAATGAGTCCGATCCCGAGCTCGGCACGGTACTTGATGAGCAGATATTCGTCGTATGACGTGTACGGCCTGGTGTTGACCGCGACGCCGGTCATATCGCCCTTGAGCGCGGCGAGCCTCCAGCGCTCGGCCAAACAGCCATGAACTGAGTTCCACGCGGTGCGCGGATCGTATCCGAATATCTTGCGGACCTGATCGTGAATGAAGAGGCACGACGGCATTCTGGGCTCGTAAGTGCCTTCACCGGCCTTGAGATCGACGCGTGAAACGTCGACGACGACGCCGAGCTGTTCGCCCCAGATGTCCAGATGAAGCGCCGCGTCTCTCTCGACGCCGTAGATCACGCTCTCGCCGTCCGCGTTAAGCGGTATGGAGAATTCGATCTGCAGAACGTTGGATTTCGACTCGATAAGCTTTCCTGTAGTCCAATCGACGTCATCGCGGTTCAGTTCGGGATAGATGACATAGGTCGTGCCGAGTTCGAGGGTCGTCTTGGTGTAGCCGACGTCAAATATGCTCGAGCTCCAGAACGCCATGAAGTCGCCGTCGGGGTTGCCCACCTTATCCGTGGGATCCATCGGATCGAGTTCCCACATGACTTCCCAGCCGTCGCACATTCTGTCGCCGTCGGTGTCCCAGTGGCAGGGGTTCGTGCCGAGCGCGAGTTCTTCGAGATCCGAAAGGCCGTCGCCGTCGAAGTCGGGATTGGACGCGGACTGCGGAACGAGCGGATTGAAGCGCGCCTCGACCTCGTCGGGATCGATGGGCGTTCCGTTGCAGATGTCGTTTATGGAGAAGCGGCTGAAGTTCAGTCGAACGTCCGTGTAATCGGGCAGCGCGCGCACGGTCACGTGGGCGAGATACCAGAAGTAGTATTCCCAGCCGTCGGGCAATCCGTCGCCGTCGGTATCCTCGACGGTCGGGTCGAGACGAGGGATGAGGACGTTCTCGACCCTGTCTCCCCTGACGCCTCTCGGTTCGGGGCTCCAGAGGTTCAGATCGTCCTTCGTGGGCATTCCCGCCGAGCCGGAGAACGCTCTCCACGCCTTGAGTTCGTTAACGTTGGCAAGGTGGCCGCCGCCATTCTCGACGGGCGTGCCCTGTGCGGTGAACTCGCAGAACGCGGGTTCGGACGTCGTGACGTCGACCGCGTTGAGTCCGTTGTGGATGCCGCGGATTTCGTAGACCGCCGTGAACGCGGGACCGACCGGCGCGTAGTTGTAGTTCCTGTTGTCGCCGCCGAGAATGTCGGCCTCGAAGACCTTCGGAAGGTAGTCCTCGTCGAGGTTGAAGTCGGCCAGCCCCGTAAGGTCGTTGTCGACGGTCGTTCCGCCGGAGAGCTCAATCATGTTGCCGCCCGCCCAGTACTTGTGGGCGAAGACGTCGGGGATGCGGTCGGCGTTGATGTCGCCGAGGTTGTCCTCGGGGAAATATTCCTGCGAGAAGACGGCTTCGACTTCCGTTCTGAGATAGTTGCCGTCCTCCGTCATCTGGTTCGGCAGAGACACCGTGCCGGGAGCGATGACCTCGCCGGGCATTTCGGGGCTGAACGCGCCGCCGAGAATCGAGCTTTCTACGTTGCTGTCGTCGCCCTGCTTGTGGAGAATCCAGCAGTAGCGGAACGAGTCGCGCTTGTCGAGATAGATCTCGTCTGCGGCGGGATATCTGTAGGCCGTCTCTCCCGCGCCGAGAAGTCCGCCCTTCTGGTTGATCGCGACATCAAGTCCGCCGTCGAGTCCGCCGTCGTCGTCGGGGTCGTCGACCTTGTAGCCGAACGCGTAGATTTCGGCGTAGGTCGACTTGCCGCAGTTCCACGACAGACGGAAGTTCTCCGCGCCCGAAAGGGTGCCGACGCTCTTGCTGACGTAGGTATGGCCCTTGCCGAGCTTGCCGTTGAGGGCGTACCTGCGCGAAAGCGGCGAGGTGGCGAGACCGCCGCCGGGACCGTTCGCGGACGTGACGAGGAACTTCGAGGGCGTTACCGTGTAGAGGAAGGAGAACGTCTCGCTGCCGCCGTCCTTGTCTTCAATGAGGAACGTGACGTCGACATCGCCCTGCATATCACCGAAATCGGGGTAGAATGTGCCGCTCGTCGCCTCTTCTACATAAAACTCGGTCGCGTTCACGGGGCCGAAGATGGAGACCTTGATACCCTTGTTGACGCCGTCGGCCCAAAGCCCCGTGAAGTCGTTTTCGACATCGCTCTTGACGGACCACTTGAGCGGATGCGTCTTGTCGACGCCGCCCGCAACAACCCAGCGGTTTGTCGAAGGCGTAGGCGTGATGGAATAGACGGGGCTTTCGTTGTTTACGAACACGCGCTTCTCGCCCATGAGATAATAGATGTCGGCGCTCGCACCGCTCGTGGGGAGCGTATCGGTGCTGACGACCTCGCCCTCGATCATAAAGCCGAGAAGCGACGAGTTCTCCGTACCGTCCATCGACTCGATGCGCACGTCGACGGGGCTTGCGTTCTTGAGCTCCACGTAATAGACGTTCTCTTCGCCGGGCTCGGTGGACTTAAGGGCGCTGTCGAGCTTGAGATAGCCGTAATTCGTCTTGCCCGCCGTGTATTCTCTGACGGTGAGCTTGACCTTAAGCGTGCCGGTAAAGCGATCGTCCCAGTAGCTCAATCCGACGTGGATCACGCCCGCGTTGGAATTTTCGTCAAAAGTATCCTCGGAACTGATCTCGACGAGCGGGTTGTCGAGCACGTCGAGATGTACCTCGTAGTCGGCGTCGGCCCAGTCGTCCATGTCCTTGTCCTTGACCTGGAGTCTGATCGTCCAGCGGCCCGCCTGCGGGAAGTCGAACTTGAAAGGCATCTTGGCGGGATCGCCCTTGAGCGTCTCGGGGTCGCCGTAGACGGCGCCGTTGAGCTTGACCGTCCACTTGCACTGGAACTCTTCGCCGACGACCGTCGTCGTCTTGTCGTACGCGCCCTTGTCGTCGACGAACGCGACGAACTCGCGCATCATGCCCTTGGGTATCTTGTTGGGATAAACGTAGCCGTCGCTCTCGGATTCGTTGCCGTTCATCTCGATGCGCTTGATGACCGGCTCCTCGTTGTAGACGGTGACGTTCAGGTAATTCGAATCGTACCCCCGGATGACCTTTGTCTCATCGTATTTCTGCGACGTGCACAGAACAACCTCGAACTGGGCCGAAAGACCGCCGGCATCATCGCCGAGACCGTCGAGGAACTTGATTTTCGATACGCTCGTCTCGCTGTTGTTCTTGTTGATCGCCAGACCCTTCGTTTTCGAATGATCCGTATCTTCGCAGATCACGAAAAGCGGCGTTCCGCTGATCATTCCTGCGGTAATGTTGTCGCTCGCTTTCAAGAACGCGTAAATCGTGTCGCCCGTATCGTTGGGCTCCGAAAGCGTGATCTTGAGCGAAGCCTGCTCGCCTTCGCGGAATTCTTCTTTGTCGTTCGTTTCGATGACGGTCGACGTGCGCGCCTCCTTGACCTTGGCGGTGAAGGTCCTGATGTCACTCTCCTTGCCGCTTACGGGAGCCTTGACCTTGATCTGGCTCTGGATGGCCTCGCCGGAGGTCGGGTAGTTCAGAACGGGAAGGACGGTCGTTCTTCTGTCGGTGCCCGTCGCCTTTTCGTCGATGAGATAGAGCGCGCCGCCCTCGCCTACGGAGTAGCGCCCGTCGAGCGCTGTCCACAGATCCGTCGGACGGTACTTGACGAGAATCTCGTAGCCTGCGTCGAGATCGCTCGAGTCCGCGTACGTGTCTTCGACGACGAGATTGATCGGCGTGTCGTCGCCGCAGATGGCGAAGATTTCGGCGTTCTCCTCGGGCGTCACGATAACGGGCTTTTCAGCGACGACCTGCATTCCCGCGTCAAGATAGTTCTTGAGAAATTCCCTCGCGCCAGCGTCTTCAACGGACGGCTTGAAGACGATGCGCGAAGTGCCGCTCGTGCGCGTGTCGCCCCTGAGGACGAACATGTAGAGCGACTTCTTGGCCGTCGAGTTGGCGGGAATCGTGACGGTGGGCGCATTATTGTACTCGGGAAGAGCCGTAACCTCGGACTGATTCTCGGAGAAGCGGACGTAATCGCCGATCTTGTCGGCGGCGACCCCTTCGATGCTCGGAGTGACCGTAACCGTCATATCCTTGCTGTAGGGCTCCGAAAGGTAAACGCTCAAAACCGCGCCGTAGACCATGTAGTCGCCGTTGGCGTACGCGATTGTGCGGTCCGTCTCGACCGTGACCGTGGGCGGCAGCGGCTCGAGGCACTTTACGGGAACCTGGACATAATCGACGATTCGCTCTCCCGTCGCGACGGAGTAGTTGTAGTTTTTCCACGGGCTGAGCACGAGGTTGCACGTCTTGTTGGAGGTTACGCCCCAGATCTGGAAATCGGCGGTCATCTGCCCCCCGGCGAAGGTGATGGTTCCGATACTGGTGGTCTTCGTGCTGCCGTCCTTGTTCTGCTTCAGCTCAATCGTTTCGTCGGACTTGATTTTGACGACGTCGTCGTCGGTGGACCATACGTAAAGGGTGACCTTGTCTTCAGGCGGGGCTATCGCGGTAAGTTTAGGGGCAAGACCGTCCGCGGTAATCGAGGAATTCTGGTGGACGGAACGCCAGAGCTTGCCGTCCTCTTCCCAGACGGAATCGAAGTCGATCGTCTGGACGTAGAAATTGCAGTGTGAAAGCGAATAGTCCTGGGCGGGCGCCTTGCCTCCCTCGGGCGAGACGATGCTCGACCACATCGGATCGGGGGCCTGCCAGAAAAGAAGACTGCACGTGTTTCCGCGATCGTTCACGATCGCCCAGTCGTCGCCCCAGAGGAAGTAATTGACGTTCGATTCGAGCGTATCGGAGGCGGGAAGGTAGTTCGTCTTGTCTCCGACCGCCAGAACGATCGGAAGCGCGACGTCTCCCGCGCGCGTCTTGTACTTGAAGATGAGATCTGTGAACATCCCGGCGTCGTCGCTGCCCACGTGCGTATCGTGAAGCTCCGCGAAGCGCAGCTCGCCCGAAACGTAGATGCCGAGCTTGAGAGGATTGCTGATCGCCGCGACGTTCGCGCTGTCCTTGCCGGTGTACTTCACGTACCACTGTGAATTCGCATCGGTGAGGTCGTTGCGGATAAGCCTTACGTTGAAGTAAAGCGTCTCACCCGCGGTGAGCGGTTTGTCGATGCTGGCTATCGGCTCGGTAAGAGCCTGTCCCAGCTGATTGCACGGACGGATCTCGAAGATGTCGCCCGTTGCTCCCGATGACGCTCCCGCAGTCATGAATCCGACCGCAAGCGTAACTATTTTCGCGATTTTTCTGATCATCATGTTTTTGTACCCCTTTTAAATTTACTTTGCCTTCTCGCTCGTTTTGCCGGCCTTTTCGGCCTCGGCGAAATCTTCGGTCATTTTTCTGTGCAGTCTGCGCATGACGGCGCGGCGGCGCCTTTTCTCGGCCTCTTCGGCCTTGACCCTAAGTTCCTCCACCTGTTTCGTCAGTTCGTCGACGACGCTCTCGTCCGCCTTTGCGGCTTTCGCGTCGGCGAGCCTCTTCGCGGCCTCTGCGAGTTCGGTGTTGATTTTGACGACCTCCTTCGCCGTCTCCTTGCGGAGCTTCTGGAGCTCCGCCTGCCACTTCGCGTCGAGCATCCCCTTCTCGCGCGCCTCGGTGAAAGTCTTGGGGATTTCCTTTTCGGCGGCCTTCTCTTCGGGCGCCTCCTTCGAGCACCCTCCGGCCGCGATGATCGCGGCCGCCGCGAGATATTTGAAGAGCTTATTCATACAGATTCTCCTTCTTGAGGTCCTCCACCGGGAACTGCCTCAGGCGCGTATCGAGCGACCAGCTGAAAAATACCGGCACGGGTCCGTTCTTCATCACCCAGTCGTACCATCCCGCCGAGTAGCCGGGCGACTCCGTCCCGAAAGGATCCTTCACTTCGATTGTCGTGACGAAATCCTCAGTGAACGAATCGGGCTTGAAGACGAACCACCTGAGCGGAATCCAGTTGTCCCTGTTGGAGAGGCTCGTCTTCCCGTTGTACAGAAGACCCGTGATCTTGAACGTGACGTTCGTCCACTGCCGGGGCGAGCTTAACGAGTAGTCGAGAGAGCTTTCGCCGGGATTCAGACCGCGCAGCACGTACGGCGCCCACGCGCTCTTGTTGTAATGTTCGCTCGTCACGTCGTCCGTCTTGTTGGTGATGTAGAGTTTTACGCCCATCTTGAAGTTCGTCGACTCTATATAATCGCTCTCGCCTCCGCCGACGGGGATAGATCTCGTCAAAGGCCGCGGAGCCTGGACCATTCCGCCTCTCAAGGCGAGATCTCCGACCGTCGGATCCATGTCTAACCAGTACATCTGCGTCAGCGTGAGATTCGTCACGTAATTGCCCGAAAGCGACTGATACTCGGCGAGCCTTATCTGATCGCTCTCGCGGTTCGCCCACGGCTTGCCGAAAACGTCGACGCCCTTCTCGAGCCAGTCGATCACCGCGTCGCGGTACCTGTTGTCGGGCGTGAGGCCGTAGTCGCTCACGAGCCTGTCGTCGAGCTTCGCCGACGCGACGACCGTGACATTGTTGGACGCGCCCGCTCCGACGTTGGCGGTATAGCGCCCGGGGGCCGTTTCGGTCCATTTTGCCGCGACGCCGTTGGTCGTGACGCCGTTGAGCTCGTACCACCTGTCGACGGTGTACGTGATGTTCGTGCCCTTCTGGCTGCCCTTCGGGATTACTATCACCATGCTTCCGTTGGTGTTGACCGCGTCTCCGATCGTCTGATAGATGTGGCCGAACGCGTCAAGCTGTGCGTAAACGAGAATCGACGATCCGTTCGGCGTGGGATGGTCGGGATCGATTATCTGCCCCTCGTTGACGCTGCCGGGCGTGCACCTGATGTTGTTGAGCCAGTTATCCTTCGTTTCGCCGCGCTCCGTCATGACGCTCAGGGACACGCCCTCGCCCTGATCGTCGTCGCCGATGTAGACGAAGCGGCTTCCGGGCATAAGACGGTTGAGTCGCGTCACCATGTTCGAAGGATGGTACGTTTCGTAATAGGCGCTGCCCGGATCGTAGAAATTCTCGCCGATAAGGCTGACCTCGTGCTCGACCACGCCGCTCGCGCGCACGAGCTGGACGGCGATCGGCGTAAAGCCGTTGATCACGCCGTTGATGTTCTGGGCGTTGCCGCCGGTCGTGATCTTCCACACCCCGTCGAGCGTGCCGTCCGCGTATTTGAGCTTTCCGCCCGTTCGCGAATCGGGGCTGGCGACGACGCGGTAGACCATGTTGGAAGCCATGTTCTTGAGCCCGTCCTTGGTCGGTTTGAGATCGTTGATGCCGAACGTCGCGACCGTGTTCGTCGTGACCTTGTAGTCGGTCAGCGCCTCGACGAAGCGGATCGACCAGTTCGAGATGCTCGCCTCCGCGGGAACGGCGATTTCGACGTACTGGTAGTCGGCGTCCTTGTTGGCCCAGGTGTATTCGTCGTAGCCGCCGAGAATATTCACCTCGTTGATCCACGCCCACCCGGGAGCGACCGAATCGAGAATCGTATACGCCGAGAACGCCTTCTTGCCGTCGTTCTTATTGACGTTCCTGTACCACGCGGGATTGATCCACGACCCGGCCTTCGACAGATAGTTCGTCTGGGGAACGCTCGATCCGACCGTGTAGTACACGACCTCGAGCTCGTACTGGACCGTCGCCGTATCGGCGAACGACGGCGGGATCACCGCGTCGGGCGCCGTCCTGTAGCTCGAGCGGTAGATGAGGTTCGTCTCGGTCGCCCGCGCCAGAAGCGCCGACTTCGCCGCGCGGTTGGTGCGCCAGTTCTCGAATCCCCACGGGATTTCGCCCTGATACCAGTGAAGCCTTACGGTCGGCTTGCGGTTGAAATCGATCTCGTCGGCGAGCTGCGCGGCGAAAATCTCGCACTGCACGCCCCAGCTCTCGCCCGAAAGCGGCTGCTCGCCCTGGCTCGGGACGTTCGGCACGTAGCCCGTCGTGTCGAGCTTGCCGCGGAAAGCGCCGACGCCGCGGAACGCGAGACTCGCGCGGATCGCCTCCGAAACGACGACTTCGTCTATGAGAACCCTGACGGGCGTCTCATACCCTTCGGGCGACTGGTTCGACGGATTGGTCGACTGCACTCCCGCGACGCCCGTGACGCCGAGCCTGAACGCCGCGAACGTGTTCCCCGGTTCCGTCTTGTAGCTGTACGCCGTGTAGACGTCGTTCGATACGATGAACGCCGCGATGCGCGTCCACTTCGAATCCATCGCGCCCGTCACCGAACCGTAGAGCGTGACCTGGGCGGGCTGGTCGTTGGCGGTATCGTACTTGCGCGCCTTGAACGCGACCTCTCCGACGACGTTCGTCGCGAATGTCGGCGTCTGGACGAACGGCTGGTGCTGCCTGAAGTCGGCGTCCTGCATCGGATCGGCCACGTCGTCGCTCACCGAGTTGTTGAGCGCGAGCGACATTCCGTTCTGCTCGAGATCGGACGTGAGATCATAAAGATACATGCGCCCTTCGGAGTTCAGCGCGTCGCCGAGCGTTCTCAGGTTCCAGCCCCACCATGCGCGGAAGTCGAGCGAGGGCTCGTCGCGCGTGATGATGTCGGTGATGGAGATTTCGGGGAACTCCGACGGTTCCGTGAGACCGGCGCTCTTTCCGACGACCTCGGGGTCCATGACAAGGCGCATGACGCCGCTGACGCCGTGCATGCCGATATAGTGGCTGCGCGTGCCCTTCGCGAGCTCCGTCGGGCTTAAGCCCTTGAAGCTGAAGTTGGTCACCGTCGTCCAGAGGTGGTCGTCGATGCGGTCGATGTTGCCCATCGAGTACTGGGTGACGTTGGTCGCGATCTGGAGAAGGAGATTTACGTCCTCGTGCGCGTTCTTGTAGTTGAAGGCCATCATGCCGAGTCCCACGCCGCGGCCGTTGTAGTCGTCGTACAGCGGAGCGCGTATCGACGAGGGCATATCCTTCACCGTCCGGCGCGCGGAGAGCACGATCGCGCCGTTCTTGATCCACGAGGTCGTGAATATGAAATTCCTGTACCCGCCGTCGGCGCTGTCTTCGACCCAGTTTTCGGCATACCCGAGAGCGTCCTCCCACTCGCCGCCCCGGAACTGGGTTACGGAGATATTGTCGATTATGACGTCCGTTCTCTTGCTCGTTTGCTCGCCGCCCGCCGCGAACCTGACCGAGCAGTCGGCGTTCGTGTAGACGTTGACGCGGCTCACCCCGTCCTCGCCCGGTGCGCCGAACGTCGTCACGTCGACCGACTTGTAGAACTTCCAGTTCGTGTTGCCCTTGCCTGCGAAGTAGATGTCGACCGTCTGCTTCGGAACCTTCGCCCTGATGGAGGCCTTCGTCGAGTTTCCGACTCTCTCGACCGTCATTCTCGAAGGCGGGATGGACCAGCGCTCGCCGAATATATCGGCCGACGTATCGTATTCGCTCGCCCCCGAAATTGCAAACTTCTCGTTGACTATCTTGTTGCTGCCCGCGCTCACGATGCTGACGGCTTTGTCAAGTGTCTTGGGACTGACGAAAATGCCCTCGCAGTTCGCGGACAGCAGACCGTACGTTCCGCCTTGGATGCGGTCGCTGCTCTTGTCGACAAAGCGGATCGAATTGAATCTCTTATCCTTTATATCCGACGAAATCGTGTAATGGGGCGAAACCAACGGTGCCGACTCCCCGGTATCCTCGGTGGACTTCATATATCCGGCCGCTATCGCCACCCCGTCGACCGCATTGGAGATCGAGATATAGAGCGGAACGTACGATTTGCCGTCGTGCGTCGTCCCCGCCGGCCACTTGGGCGTATCGCCGCTGTTTTTACCGAAACTGTTAAGTTCCTCGTGGAGGCAGGTCGAAACCATATCGCCGTCGCTGTTGTAGTTCCACCTGTAGATCGAAAGCTTCTGCCCCTTGGTGTCGATTTCGCCTGTTTTCTTATCCGCCGTGATCTGCTCGAACCTGAACTCGTAGCACCCTACTCCGGGGCGGTAGTACGCGACGAGCGACAGCGACGCGTTTCCGGTAAAGCCCTTGTTGCTCTTCAGATCGAAGTTGCCCGGAGCGATGAACGTATAGTTCGTCATCAGCATCTTATCGACGGCGTCGTAGTAGACAAAGTCGGTAAAGTTGATCGCCTGCGCGAGCCGCGCGCTGAAACTTATGCTCTCGACGCCTCTCGGCGTCTTGGCCGGATTGACGAACTCGATGTAGCCATAGCCCTGACCCTGCATCTGGAAGCCTCTGTTGACCGCGCCGCCGTTGACTTTCGACCCGTCCTTGTAAAGACCATAGACCCACATGCCGTAGCCGGCGGTCCAGCCGTTGGGCGACTGGGTGACCTTGAACGGCACGTAGTCGTCGTACTCCTGGGCGACCGTCGTAGTGATGGATTCCTCCCACAGATTCTTGTCCGTTGTCGGCATGTCCCTCCAGGCCGCGAACGATTCCTTCGAATAGGTCGCCTGCGGCGCCGCGCCGACCTTGCTCTCGTCCTCCGTCGAATTTCCGACGAATATTTCGCCGCCGTTGCTGTTCGCGTCGTTCCACGTGTTGAAATTCTGGTAGTCGGCGTGGACGATCGTTATCGAACGCGTCGTGTCGTCGAGCTGGAAGAGCACATACCCCGTAACGCCGTCGCAGGGGAGCGTCGACCAGTCGTCCGTCGAATCGGCGGCCGTCATGACATCGCTGACCGGCAGCCCCGTCCAGTTGTCGGCGACCTTCCAGAGATTCGTGTTGCACGCCACCTCTTCCGACGCGTC
This sequence comes from Kiritimatiellia bacterium, assembly GCA_045630425.1. Classification (GTDB taxonomy): domain Bacteria; phylum Verrucomicrobiota; class Kiritimatiellia; order RFP12; family UBA1067; genus UBA1067. The sequence goes on from JAZQTB010000072.1 coordinate 20,831, forward strand.
CTGCTGCCTGTTGATTGCCTCGATTCTGTACTTGAATCCCTTCGGGTTCGCCTCGTGCGTCTGATACAACCCGCGCCATACGTTGTCGCCTACGAGCTCCATCGCTATCGTGTTCGTCTTGTACGTCGTTTCGTAGTACCCGTCCTTCTCTTCGGCGACGACGAGATTTATCCTCTCGTATTCGCTCTTGCCCTCGCGGAGACGGACGAACCAGTCAGTGCCTCGGCTCTCTAAGATGACGGGCGAATCGAATCGGTTCGTTACAACAGCATTGTTTTCGGTGTAGTAGCCGCCAAGCTTCAGATCCGATCCCGAATAGTCAACGTAATCGTAGAAAGGCGCGTTGAGACGGCTTACGTAATAATACTCGACATCTCCCGCGAACCCCTTCGGCAATGTAAGCGGCTTGATCGCCTTAAAGCCGTCCTTATGGTCAAGGATAACCGCTCGCCAATCATCGAACTTCTGGTTGAGATAGCGCCAGCGGTAGCACATCTTGGAGCCGATGACAAACTTCGACACGTCCGCGTTCGGATTTGCGGCGGAGACCAAGTATTTGACCTTGGCACGGCCGTAAATCTCGTCGCCGACGGCGGGGAACGGAACATTGAACGCCTTTTCAAAGCCGAGAACCGCCTTTCCTCCCGCCGTAGGATCGAATGTTCCGCACGACTCCAAATCGGCTCTCATCGAGGGATACGACGCTATAACGTTGTCGATAAGAATAAAGGCGTCGTCTGCTTCTCCCCCTGCCGTAGAAACACGCCTGATTCTAAAGCGGATCGGCCCGTTGTAGTTTATCTTTACGCATACACGGTAGAAATTATGAGCCGTTCCGCCGTTCGCTATATCTAATGTCAGCTCTTCCGTCTCAAAGGGCTCGTTGAAATCCGCTGTTCCATCCCTCTTAAGCGCAATCATCTTAACCGCCTTCCATTCGGCGTTTCCGTATCGGTTCGTCTCGCCCGGAACTACAATCTGATTACCGAACTGATCAAGTTTAGGATTGCCCTCTTCGTCGTACTCGATAGTATCACGAACCTGGCGGATATTCTCATCCGTCGGAATATTAACTTTACCCGGCTCGTTGGTCGCGGCTGTACAAACCTCCAAAACAAGCTTAAATCCTTCGGCAGGAACAGCATCCGAAGGAACTAACGCATTAACGGCATCGAAATAAATTGTGCCTATTCCGTTCGTATAGCAGGGCGAATAAATCGCAGCGTCTTTAATATTACGCATCACTAAATGCGCCGATTCATCTCGCGCCCCTATTTGTCCATTTTCTCTTAATGGCCCGGAAAATCGCGACTGTGACAAATAGTTTCTTAATTCTGAAGGATCTCCATTATTCCAGTTACCGATACGGACATTTTCAAGATGCCATATTACCTTAGAACCACAAAGTTCCTCATTACGATCAGCCGATAATAACTCATGCATCTTCGCGGTCAACAAATTTGGTGCGAAGGGGACTTTAGATTCATCCCAATGATTCCAATATACTTTTGTAATGTCGTCTACATTATTGGTAAACCAATACGACTGCCCTGTAATCGCGCCTGCTCCGTCGCCCCAGTCGTTCGCCAAAAGTACGCGCCCCGAAAGCGTGGGGTTGCCGCTCTCTCCGCCGAGATCGCTGTCAGGCGACTCGACCGTTATGGTGACGTCGACATCCTTAATGCGCAACTCCTCATACCCGAACGGACCGTTTTCAACCGGAATGCGCCCGTCCGCCTGTCCTGCGAACACATAAGTGCCCACTTCTACAGGCACAGTATTTGTAATCGTCCCGGTTACCCCCGTAAACGTATAGTACGCCTCTCCATACAACGCCTCGCCCGCATCTGCCTCGACAGACTCCTTACCGTAAATGACGACTTCTTTCTCAACCGACGGCTCTCTTATCCAACGGTTCTTAAAATACGCTCCCGGGGTAACTAAAGTCTCGCCGAATTCAAAAAGCGTCTTCACCACCTGCTCGTATTCCGTTATAATCCAGCTTTCAGTCGAATTATCGGGAAGAATTCTGATTTCATCAATGGCGCCGCTCAATGTTCCGTACTGATATATGGTGTTTCCGGTGGTATTATTGTTGACTAATCCGCCGAACGAAATACCGTACCCTAAATAAGCCGGATTTGCCGACGAAACTACACTCATGTAATTTTTACCGTCAGCCCAGATTTCTGCAGGATAACCTACTTTTGAATACTTGAACGTCAACTGGCACCACTCGTTTGAAATCGGCAGTTCTCTGGTCCATAAATGAGGTTGCGCGGCGTAAACCATTTTGACCCTCTTCGATTGCTTTAGCGAAGCTTCCTTCTCAAATCCGACTCCCCATGCCGCTTCATTGTTGTTTATATATGACCTGCGCGTGCCGAGAATCTGTGCATTGCCTCCGGCCGCACCATTATTAAGCTTGATCCAACACGAAACGGTAAATGTATTCACTTCCGAAAGCGCGCTGAGTGCCGCGCGCGTTTCGCTGTCATAAGACCAGAGAATCGGTCCGATGCTTCCGCCTTCTGTTTTGCGGTATGCTCTACCGACGATGCCTTCGACCTCTTCCAACTTAGTTTCGCCGAACTTACCCTTGTTGCCGTTCTTGGTGTTTGTTCCGTCGGTCATGTGCCATACGCCGACGTACGCCGACCAGACATCCTTTACGTCCTTGACTGGCGGGGGCGTTTTACCAACAAGCTCTCCCCAGCACATCGTAATCGTCGCGCCCTTGCGATATTCCGGAACCTTAACCCAGATTCTGCTCTCGCCGTCGGGATTCCAGCCGTCGATTTCGTGCGCCAAAATCTCACCGTTCGAATCGATGAACCTTATATCCGATCCGTCGGAATTGGCGTATTTGTACTGGAAGCCCTTAGGCATATCCGCCTTGATTTTAACCAACATCGGGAAATCGGCCATCACCGTCTCGTTGGTGGCTGTAATCGTAATTTTCGAATGATACCCGAGCGAATCTAAATACTTATCGCTGTCATCCCACGCCCAAAGCGTAACCGGAACCTTAGGAATGCTCCCCTCGGCGGGCTTCTTAAAGTTCGGCGAATCTGAAATCTCCACCGAAACATAGTACGTACCCGCCTCGGTAGGCTCGCTCGCCGACCACGGTCCCGACCCGCTCTTTGAATAAATTGCAGTATACTCGCTTTCCTTCAACTGGAACGGCTTCGTGACGACCGTCGGCTTACTTGGAATCTGCCCCACCTGCCACGGCTCAACTGCAATAGACTCGACGACTATTTGTGGTACGCTTACGGTAACAGTAACGCTGATCATCTTATTTTCTGTCAAATCGTCCCACTTATATCCGTCTTTAAGCGTTACCGTATAATTATAGGTTCCAACATCCTTTTCGGCGATTTCGCTAACCTCTTTACCGTCCTTCGTAATAGTAACGCCGCGGCCACCCTCGTAAAGAAGGTGGCTCTCGCCGTCATAACTGAACTCGTACGTCGCATTCGGCTTTGTAGGCATTACCTTGTGAATGCGGATAATAACAATACCGCTACCGCCGTCACCGCCTACTTGATAATTGTAAGAGCCGCCGCCGCCGCCGGAACCAGTATTTTTCTTACCCGAAGTGGCACTCAAGTTCTTACACCCGCCATCACCGCCGAGTTCGCTGCCACCCGCTGCCGCCGCAGTTCCAGTACGCGATCCTCCACCGCCGCCTGCAGCATAATAAATTTCGGCTCCGGTAATAATTGAAGTCTTACCTTCACCACCTGCACCGCCTTTATTTAATCCAGACGTAGGATATCCCGTACCACCGGCACCGCCGCCGCCACCACCGGCTTGAACATGACCTCCTTTGCCGCCGGAATTACCATACCCACCGTATATTGATGTAGGCTGAGAAGCCGCTCCGCCATTGCCGGTCCTGGAGCCGCCACCACCGGAACCTCCGGATTGACCGTCAGACCTAAAACCGCCGCCTCCGCCACCCAATGCTTCATACTTCGTCGTACCCGAAAGTATAATCTTAGAAGCCTCACCGTCTCCACCTTTACCCTGCGTTTCAGGCGAAATGCCGCCTCGACCGACTATAATATCGTAAGAACCCGCCTCTAAATAAACGCTCTGCACTTCAATCATACCGCCTGCGCCGCCGCCGCCTGCGCCGCCCTGCGCTGAGGACGCGGCACCCGGATTCGCGCCTGCACCGCCGCCGCCTACTACAAGAATATCGGCTATCACCGTACTTGGAACTTTAAACTGCGTTACCCAATTTTCTTCTGTAAACGAATATACTTCATTTTCAGCATTTTCCATTACATTTACGGTAGGAATTTCAACCGTATAGCGAATTACTACAACGCCCGAGCCGCCCGCGCCACCGTAACTTCCTGTCCCATCGCCGCCCGCGGCACCGCCGCCGCCGGAACCCGTGCCGTCCTTACCGGCACCGGCAGGAGTCGTCGACTTGCGCCCACGACCGTTACCGCCTATACCGCTGCCGCCGAGGCCAAAATTAGTATCGCTGTTGTTCGTTCCGCCACCGCCGCCGGCAGCATAAAACAAATTCTCGCCGGAAATATCAAACTCAAGCCCGGCGCCGCCGTCGCCGCCTTTGCCGTTGTTTACAGCAGCCTTTCCGGCGCCTCCGGCACCACCGCCGCCGCCGCCACGGTTAGTATTGGCTCCCGCGCCGCCAGCATTACCGTAATATCCGTCTTCTCCGGTCTGTGTCGCCGCGCCGCCCGCACCGCTGCCGGAACCGCCGCCGCCGCTGCCGCCGCTCACACCGGCATGATTTTGATAGTATCCGCCCGTACCGCCGCCGAACGCGGTAAAATTAAGAACTCCTAAACTAACTGTTGTATCGAACCCGTTATTGCCCTTGGAGTTATCGGGGGACTGCGCACCGCCCGCGCCGACCGTAATCGTACCCGAGGCGACGGTGAGTCCTTCCTTATAAATTAAGCCGCCCGCGCCGCCGCCGCCGCCGCAGTTACCGGAGCCCGATCCGCCGCCGCCTACAACGAGTATTCTGCCGGATCCGCTGCGGATTATGTTATCGGCGGGAACTTCGAAACTGGCCGCCTTTGCCGTGTTCGTAAAGATATGGATAAAATCGATCGTCCCGTCGCCGTTATCGATTTTGCGGACCTCATCACCGCCCGCGGCGATGGCATATTTTTCGACATCCGCTTGGCTTGCGGGCACAAACGTCGCCGCGCGCGCAAAAAGCGGCGCAATAGTCGCGGCGGCCGCGACTATCATCCAGAAGACGCTGTGTCCCCTTATATTCACAGCGTCAACCCCTTATTTACGGGCTTTTTACAAGTTATGTACATATTGTCGTGCAAAAATATTACCTCGAAATTATCCAAGGCAAAATCGTTCTTATAGTACTATTGGTGCTATAATATCATATCCACCCGAAACCCGTCAATCAGAATTTAATAGGAGAAAAAAAACGCCGCAGTTTGCCGCGAATAATCGTACCAATTTCCCCCAGCTTTTTTATCTCCATCCGATTTTCATGATGAGACTCCTTTCTGCGGCGGCTGCAAAGCCTCAATGACCTTGGCGTCGATATCGCGTAAAACAATGCCATTATACTTTATTTCTCCCTCACCATCTCCAGCGAGAAGCTGCGCAATGCATATTCTACAACCGGCTCACCCGAGGCATCGCGAAAAATCTTCCAACTGCCTGTCGCCAATCGCTCGCGCTTATAGGCGAAATCGCGCCGCGAGCATTGCACTGGCAAAATCAAAGGCCACCTCAAAAGCGCCGTATTGCCAATGGCTTGGAAATGCGCGGGAAACTTCGCCGTTTCCGGCGAAACGCATAACACTTCATTTTTAGCCGTTTCCAGCGAAGTTAATACTCCACTTTTGTTCTGCGGTTGCCCGGAAATGGGCTTGTTCAGCGTTTGCCCGGAAACGGGCTTGTTCAGCGTTTGCCCGGAAACGGGCTTGTTCTGCGTTTGCCCGGAAACGGGCAAATCCACCCTCAAATCAACCACCCTCCTAAAAAGCGCCGGCTTCTCGCGCTTCTCGAAAAGGCGCCGCGGATTATCGCGTATATATTCAGCCATACGCTTAAGCTGGCCTTCGCGAAAAATAATATTATCAACATACCCATCTTCCCAGCCAACTTCGCGGCAACCAGTTTTAAAGCCACGAATAACATCACCCAACACCTTCCCTAAAGGTAAAGCCTCTTCTACGAAAAGAAGCCCATGAATTAGATCTAACTCTTTTTTATCCCTTTATTATACCACAATCCCCACTAAAGTGACACAACAAAGCCCGCGACCTTAACGGCCACGGGCTTCGCTTTGCTGAATCAAAGTTTAGAACTTACTCCTGAACCGGGTTCGGGTTCGTCGCACTGATGACAACCTTGAAGAATCCAGCATTGCCGTCAGGCTTATCTGCGCTGAGCACAACACCAGCATCCTTCGTAGCGCGCGCAAAGCTCGCAGGCACTGCGGTTTTGAGAGCCGTGAGGTCGCCAGCTGCCGCAAGGCCGTAATAGAGACCCGGCTTGATGGCATTGCCAGTATAAGTAATCGAGACCGTCGTCCCATCACCAGTAAGTGCAGCGGCAACATTCTCAAGAGCCTCATCAGCAGAAGGCTGGACAACTGTCTCGTCAAGCGCGACAGTGACAACCCACTTGCTGCTTGCATAATCATACTCGGCAGTCTTCTTGAAGTAGTCAGCCGTTACACCAGCATCAGTATCTGCAGCACTGATGCTAATCGTGACCTTAGCAGCAATGGCACCAGGATCTGCATCTTCATCACCAGCAACTTCAGCGCTAAGTGTGCCACTCGTCGGATCAACCGTCGGAGTTTCAGGATCAGGATCGTCAGTACCGGGCTCATCGCCGCTATCTTCAACCACCTCAACGTTACACGTAATCTCACCTCCAGCAACAGCAGAAGTTACATCAACTGGGAGAATCCACATGTCTTCTTCGCCTTCTTCTGTAGACGCGGTAGCTCCAGTTACCTTATACCCGGAACCACAAATTATTTTCGCTACAACAGACTTAACATCAACACCCAAGATAAAAGAACCATCTCCATCGCCATCTTCTATTACATCAGTCTCGTCTGCAACGACGTAAAGAACTGCTGCCTCTGCTGCTTCCGCTGCATCCATAGTGAACTTCAAGGTAAACTTCCCAGCCTCCGGCTCCGGATCCGGATCTTCACCGCCACCACCAGCGAACGGATCCGTCGTCGTGAAGACGAGATCGTCTACTGCACCCTTACCCTCAAACGCAACACCCTTGAGGACATTGCCGCTATTAACAAATTTTACTAAGCTATGAAAGATTTTATTGTCTCCATTAACTTTAACTTCTTTTTTATCAACAAACACCTTAAATCCTGGTACCTTAACATCACCATTAGGATCAAACCCAGAGTTGTTCATAACCTGAATCGTAAGACGATGCCATTCTTCAGGTCCAACGTTTAGGTCAGTATTATCTATAATATTTGTAGCATTGGCAACTATTTCTCCATTCTGATTGAGAACGGCAGAAATCACAACAAGATTTGTCGCATTGTCAAGGTCTCCCAAATCCGCATTCACTTCAGGATCTTCATCAGCGAACAATCCAATAACAAGTTTATCCCCCGTAGATGGTGTAGGAATACTTTCTGTCGCCGTAAACTGAACTAACGAATCAAAGAAGATCGACTCATCGCCGGTCATAACATAGCCAGTTTGACTAGCATCTCCTGATGTAACGGCATTTCGCATAAGCGACGCACTCGTATCAATAGCCAAGGCCTTCGTATTGCCATCCGCTAAAGTATATCCAGCCTTCGTAGTAATATCAGTAATATTCGTTACCGTAAAGACACCATCATCCGGCGTCGCAGCTGTTGACCATTTACTTCTGTCTACTATATATTGACCCTCATCGCCTTGGCTAAAAAGAGGCCCTATATTTGTCGACTCAAAGTTTTCACTTGAATCAGTAAAAGCAGCCTTAGCACAGATGCTGACTGCTACTGCCGCCATTGATGTTATAAGTAATTTCTTCATGTTTTTACTCCTTGCTTCGTTTCAGCATTAACAATCATACCAAATTTTTTCATCCCCCGCAAGGGGGAATTTCAAAAAATTTCATCCCCCCGGTCAAATTCCCCTCCCCCACCCCCAAATCATACCACCCCCCAGGGGGACAGTCCCCTCCACCCGACGCCGGGGGGACAGTCCCCCCACTGAATTATAAAATAGTCATTGCAAGAGCAATGATGGGCGGCATTGTTACAATGCTCAATAACGTTGTAACGCTTACGAGGCCAGAAGACACTTCGGTGTCGCGTCCATATTTGGCGGCGAACATCGAGACCATAGCCGCAACTGGCGCAGAAGCTGCCGTTACGAGAGCGAGCATCATTATGCGATCCATATAGTGTCGAATCGGGTAAAATACTGCAATTAAGGCTATTGGACAGATGACAAGTCGCAAAAATCCTGATAGCCACGCTCCTTGATTGTTGATAATATGCGAGATTTTTGAACCGGCCAGGTAATAACCGATTATAATCATCGGTATCGGCGTATTGAGTTGGGCCAGCATATGAACAGGCGATTGAATGATTTTAGGAAGTTCAATGGAGAGGAAGAAGAGGGGAAATCCTGCCAAAAGGCCTATGGTACCTGGATTTATGAGCGTTTTTTTCAATCCGGTTCCACCTCCCATTGTTTTCAGTCCCCAGCTCCAGAACATTAGATTAAAGACCACCACATATATGATTCCGAAGAAGACGCCTTCATCGCCGAAAATCGCCTGTTCAAGCGGAATTCCCATAAACCCGGCGTTTGAAAATACGGCAGCGCATCTGAATACAGGTTGCGTTTTGTAGTTGCCACGTTTAAAACAGATTACGGAAATGGCGATCATTGCCATGTGAATTATAATAGAGATTGCGAACGCAGTTGAGAGAGCTTTCATTTTCGCCGGGTCGAATGGGCGTTGGAAGACATCTACTACTAAGCACGGCGTCACAATAATAAGAAGTATGTTTACAAGCCCTGAGACTGAAGTATCGTTAAGGAGTTTAGATTTTCGGCAGATAAAGCCTACGCCTATCAAGGTGAATAATATTCCAACTTGAGTTGCGACGGTGCAAAGATTTTCCATATTGATGAGTAATTATTTCAGGTGGGGGACAGTCCCCCCAAGGTGGTAATGTCGATAGCAGTATATCAAATATTGGGGGATAGGGGGACAGTCCCCTCTCCCCGTCTACATCTAATCCCTTTTTCGTATCGAAAATGTTACGATAATGTTACAAAACTTTCCTTGAAAATATGCGATAATATTCTCACCCCCAAGGGGACTGTCCCCCAAGGGGCAAACGAAAGGATATCTTGCATGGCCAGGAAAAACAGAATCAGCGTCCCGAACGGGATCTATCACATCACAACGCGCATCGCCCATGGCGCAATGCTCTTAAAGAGTGACGCTGTTAAAGAACGCGTCGTTAGCGCAATGTATAAAACCGCTGCGTTTAGCGGAGTTGAACTCTACGCATGGTGCGTCATGGATAACCATATCCACATGCTCGTTCATGTGCCGAATGTACCCAAACAGTATCGCATCAATCCTGATATCGACCCTCCGTCTTACGCTTTTGGTATGCGCCCGGCGGAATGCCGCATTCCCATTTGGTCAAAAGACGATGATGTTCCTATTACGGCCTTACCTCGACCGCCTCTTGAATTTAAGCTTCCAGATGAAGAACTCTTGCGTCGCATTCGTGTTCTTTATGATGCAAAAACCGCAGAGAAGATGCTGAACCGTTGGAATGTCGCAAGCGCCGCGGGAGCAGGCTACATAGCAGAAGAA
>JAZQTB010000073.1:0-3504 GCA_045630425.1 Kiritimatiellia bacterium
ACGACAAGCCCGAGCACGTCATCAACTACAGCGCCGGCCATAATGGTCGTACCTTCTTCAGAATCGAGTTTCTTTCGCTCGGAAAGAATTCGAGCCGTAATACCTACCGATGTCGCCGTGGACATAATTCCCATATAAAGAACCGCCGGATCAGTCATCGCCTGAGCGAACGGAAGTTCAGAGAGATACTTGAAATTATCAAAGAATTCAGGAAGGAAATAAACGGCGCACAAATCTCCCAAAACGAAAGATCCGATAACGCCACCGATGCCGACGAGCGTTCCGACGAACGAATACCTGAGGAACATCTTGAGATTCGTCTCAAGGCCGGAAAGGAAAAGAAGAATAATCGATGCGAGCGTCGCTATTCCGTACAGGGCGGGACTCGTCGCGTCAAACGGCCCGTGGCCGGCGACAGTCCCGAACATCTCCTTCGCCCCGTCCGCTACGGCGTTCATCTCTCTCAGCGCCGCGCCGTGAAATAGCCCGTATTTGAAAATCCCTTCGCCGAAACCGATTCCGCCCAAAGCCCACGGACCGATCACAATGCCTGCCGCAAGTTCACCGAGAATCGACGGCATCTTTAACATTGATGCAATTGAACCGCCGAGACGCGCCGCAAAAATAATAATACCGATCTGCAAAACGAGGAACATCATTTCCTCAACTCGCGGAAGTCCAAAGTTTGGATAAGAAGGTCCACCCTCTCCCGAAGCATAAAGAGCACTCGCGGTAAGAGCGCACAATAACACAGCCAATATTCTTTTAATTTTCATTTTTTATTTCTCCGTAAATTCTATTATTATTTTATATGCGACATACGCGCAGAAAGTTCGCTTACGATTTTCTCGTAAGCATCAGCATTCTCCTCAAGAGACTCGACCATCTTGAACTGGTTGCGCGCCCTTATTAAATTGTGATCGGGATAAGCGGTATGGAAATACACATCCCCGTTTATGTAGTCGGTCAGGAATCTTACGCCGACCTCCAACGTCGAAATGCGCCCCGCGAAAACGAGATTGTCGATTTCGGCACGCGTCAGAAACGACGCACGCTCGATGTACCCGCGCGCAAGCGCCTCGAAATAATCTTTCTTCGAAAAAACCTTTGTTAAATCCGCTTCGTCCTCGGCTGCGGCGGCGGTCGATGTTCTTACCATGTCGCCGAAGTCGCTCAGCGCGCTCCCCGGCATAACGGTATCGAGATCGATTATCACCGCCGAGGAGTCGGGCATCACGAGAACGTTGTTTATCTTGCTGTCGTTGTGGATGACACGCTCCGGTATCGCGCCCTCGGCCATAAGCGAAACTATGCGCCCCGCCTCAGGGCGGCGCTTCTCGACAAACTCCAGTTCGCGCTCCACGGACGACGCGCGCCCCGCGACATCCCTGCGTACCGCCTCGTCGAGGGCTCTCAGGCGATCGGGCGTATCGTGAAATTTCGGAAGAACCTCCTCTAAGCGCGGCGCCGGCAAATCCGACAGATCGTCGTGAAACTTGGCGAATGCCCTGCCGATGTCGTAAGCCTGCCGGGGAGAGGAGACGACTTCGTTAACGGTGCAGCCGCCGTAGAATCTGTAAAGCCGCCAGGGCGATTCATACCCGACGAAATCAATCGTGGTGACGCCCTTGGATTTTAAAAACGACGTTACCCTCAAAAGAACGCGCTTTAAAAGCTCCTGTGACGGCGGATCGAAAATCGTCGTGTTGACGCGCTGGAGAATATAGCTTTCGCCGGAACGCGTGTCGACCTTGAACGTGTCGTTAATATGACCCGAACCGTACCGCGATATCGCGGTACGGCCGGTCATTCCCATCGACTTCAATACCGAGTCGATTTCGTCTGCGGTGAAAATTCCTCTTTCCATTTAGGAGGCAATTCCTCCGCGGCCGAATTATTTCTTCTTGCCCTTGGCCTTGCAGCAGGCGGTCTTCGCCCTGCAAGCGCACTTGCCCTTGGTGATGACGGGAATCTGGGCGGCGGCGACGGACTGGCCGAGACGGCGGGCCTTCTCGTCGGGCATGAAGATGTCGATCTTCTCGGCCCACTCGGGATAGACGTCCTTGAGCATCGCCTTGGCCGTCTCGAGGATGACTTCGCCGCCGAGACCGGAGGTTACGCGGCCGAGGATCATCATATTCTCGTAATCGTAGAACTCGTTATACCACGGAATCGCGTGGGCGAGGAAGCGGCCGATCTGGATGTAGACCTTGAGAGCCTTATCGTCGCCCTTCTCCATCGCGGCCTGAACGACCTTGAGACGCTCGGGAAGAGCCATCGTCTTCGGGAACTTGAAGCCGTACTTCTCGGCGAGCCAGTTGACGGCCTGCTGCGAGAACGCCATCGCGCCGACGCCCGCGTCGCCCGACCACTCGCACTTGGGGGCATGAGGGTTGAAATCGACGGGAGCGAAGGCGAGCTCGGAGATGCGGCCCGTCATGCGGCCCTTGGGATCGACGTATCCGACGGCTTCGGAAGAGCCCATCGCGACGCCGAGAATACCCTTCTTGTTCATGGTGATCATGCCGGCGAGAGCGGTGACGTCGCCGTCGTTGTAGATCGCGAACGGAACGCCCCAGTCCTTCTCGATGCGGAAGAACATGTTCTGGGCGGTCTCGAACTTCGAGGGATTCTTCTCCTTGACGGCGCGGAAGAGAGAGGCGATGCCCATCTTCTGGCCGACGAGCGTACCAGCCGTAGAGCCGCCGATGGCGTCGACGCGCGGAAGAGAGGCGGCCGCTTCCTTAAGACCGGCGGTGAGCATATTGTAGTGGTATTCGGGGTCGGCCTGATTGCGCGGATCCCACGGGAACTCCTTCGAGAAGACGACCTTGCCCTTGTTGAGTGCGGAAATCTTGAAATCGGAGGCGCCGAGGTCGAAACCGATGCGACAGCCGTCGGCGACCGTCTTGACGAGAGCGGGAGTCTCGTTCATCTCGGGCATCTTGTCGAGAGGAAGAACAACCGCCTCGACGGGACGACCGTAGATGGAAGTGAAGAAATCGTAATCGAACGCGCGCGCGCCCTTCTTCGTGTAGGCCTTGGCGACGGGCTTTACGACGGCGTCGGGACCGGCGAGATAAAGCTTCCAGCCGCCGGCGGACCAGACGATGAACTTGGCGATACGCTCGACGACATAGGAGACCTCCTTGGCGGCGGCGGCGCTAAGATTCGACGGGATTGGAAGATCGTAGCGATAGACCTTGCCGTCCTCGCGCTCCCACGCGACGGCAACAATGTCGGCCTTCTCGCCGATACCGCCATAAAGCTCCCACAGTACGCTCATAGGCGCTACGAACTCAGTGTCGCACGTGCATGTGCCCTTACCCTTGCAGCATTTCTTGGCCATTTCAGTTTCTCCTGGTTTTCTTTTATAATTTGGATTGTAAAATTTTATCCGATTATGATTTTATCAAATAAAGCCAAAAGCCGCAAGAACCGCACCCGTCACATCCACGAGCGACTCTACTCTCTGACGGATAAATTCCTCGCGCGGTCCGAACA
>JAZQTB010000074.1:0-3213 GCA_045630425.1 Kiritimatiellia bacterium
TTTTTAGATGAGTCGATTTATGCAGGACTCGACCCCGAGCCAAATCTAAAGATTGGCGAGCGGGTCCAGAGGACGCAGAAATCGACCATATCAAAAGTGGAGCACGGTTGCCCAAATCCGTGGCCGCATTTATACATAGCATAGCAACATACAAGCAACAACATAGTGCGAAGCCACAAATGGCTAAACAATAATTACTGTTGCGCAGAGCGGATAAAGCCCAATGGCAGAAGGAAGAGTCGAAGGTGGGGATATTCCAGTACGGAACGCATCTGGACGTCATTTTATGGTATAATTTAAGGATATGACAAAACAGAAATATTCCTCTCGCGTGGTGGTCAAGGTCGGCACCCACGCGATCGCCACCAAAGCGGGCCGTCCTGACCGCGTCGCCCTGAAACGCATCGTCGACGGAATCTGCGCTTTGCGCAAAGAGGGCTATGAGGTGATTTTCGTCTCTTCCGGCGCCGTCGCGGCGGGCGTTGAGGCGCTGGGCCTTTCATCGAGACCGACCGACACGAACGATGTTCAGATGTGCGCGGCCGTCGGACAGGCCCGTTTTATATGCGAATACGAAAAGCTCTTCGCCGACCGGGGCGTCAAGATCGGCCAGGTCCTGCTCACGCACGACGATTTCGAGGAGCGCCGCAAGAGCCAGAACGTCAAGAAGTCTCTCGATCATCTCGTTCGCGCCGGCATCGTGCCGATCGTCAACGAGAACGACGTCGTCGCCGACGATGAGATCAAGGGCCACACTTTCGGCGACAACGACTGGCTCAGTTTTCTGATAGCCAAGCTCGTCCGCGCCGACACGCTCGTTCTTTTGACGACGGTCGACGGGCTTCTCGACGCCGAGGGTAAGCGCATCCCCGAGGTTGTGAGCTTCCGCAACGTCATGAAACTCGTGCGCGCCAAGGAGAAGGGCTCTCTCTCCAAAGGCGGAATGGATTCCAAGCTCAAGGCCGTCAAGGCCGCCGTTCAGAGCGGCATCGACACATACATCGCCAACGGCCGCAAGTCGACGCTTTCGCAGCTCGCCGCGGGCCGTGAAATCGGCACGTTCTTCCCCGGCAACGCTCTTTGAGGTGATTTTTTATGGAGACATCGACTGTTCAGGAAACGATCCGTTCTCTCGCCGCCGCCGCGCGCGCCGCGGCCGCCGAACTTAGAAAACTCTCGACGGAAGAGAAGAACGCCGCGCTCCGCGCCGTCGCCGCGCAGCTTCGCGCCGACAGGGACGAGATTTACGCGGCGAACGCCGAGGACGTGAAAGCCGCCGCGGCATCCGGACTTTCCGCCGCGATGACCGACCGCCTTACCCTTACGCCCGCGCGTTTTGATTCGATGGTCGAGGGCGTCGAATACGTCGCCTCCCTCCCCGATCCGGTCGGCGAGACGATATGGACGCGCGAGCGCCCGAGCGGAATCAGCATCAGGAAGGTGCGCGAACCGTTCGGAGTCGTCGCCGTCGTTTTCGAGTCGCGTCCCAATGTTTTGGTCGATACGGCCGCACTTTGCCTGAAGACCGGCAACGCCATTGTTCTCCGCGGCGGGAAAGAGGCGATCCGTTCCAACGCGGCTTTGGCGAGGTCGCTCCGCAAGGCGCTCGGCGCTCTTTCCGGGGCGGTGCAGTTCGTCGAGATTCTCGATCACGCCGCGGTTGCCGAAATGGTCCGTGCGGTCGGTCTTATCGACGTCGCGATCCCGCGCGGAGGCGAGCGTCTCATCCGCGCGATGTGCGAGGCGGCTCTGATTCCCGTTCTCAAGCATTACAAGGGCGTATGCCATATTTACGTCGACGACAAGGCCGATATGGCCATGGCGCTCTCGATCGTCGACAACGCGAAGGTTCAGCGTCCGAGCGCGTGCAATGCGGTCGAAACGCTGCTCGTCCACGAGAAGCTGGCGCCGATGTTCCTTCCGATGGTAAGGGCGTGGGCCGCCGACAGGGGCGTTACGCTCCACGAGAACGAGGCGGGCTCGGAGTATCTGTCGCTCGACCTCAACGTCGCGACGGTCGCGGATTACCGCGCGGCGATCGATTTCATCAACGCGAATTCGTCCGGTCACAGCGACGCGATCATCACGCTCGACGAGGCGCGCGCGGCGGAATTTCTGCGCGACGTCGATTCTTCGTGCGTCTATCACAACGTCTCGACGCGCTTCACCGACGGCGCCGAGTTCGGCATGGGCGCGGAGATCGGGATTTCGACCGATAAGCTTCACGCCCGCGGCCCGATGGGGCTTGAGGAACTTACGACCTACAAGTATACGGTGACAGGCGACGGCGTAATCCGCGCCTAACCGCGCTTCTTCGCGGAGAAACAGAATTTCGCTATCGGGCAGCCTCCGCACTTCGGGCGCACGGGGTCGCAGCGGGTCTGCCCGAACGAGACGAGACGGCTGTTCCAGGTCTTCCAGTATTTTACCGGCAGGATCTCGCGGAGTTTCATCTCTGTTTCGAGAGGGGTTTTCGTCCTGACGATCTTGAGATTGTTGCAGATTCGGTGGACGTGAACATCGACGCATATCGCCGGCAGGTCAAATCCGACGGCGACGGTGAGGTTCGCGGTTTTGCGGCCGACCCCAGGCAGTTCACACAGCTCTTCCACGGTATCGGGAACAATCCCGTTGAATTTCGTCCTTAGCGCGTTCGGAAGCTCTTTGAGATGTTTTGCCTTGACATGGTAAAAGCCGACGGGATAGATGAGCTTTTCGATTTCCTTTTCGCTGAGCCGATCGAGATCGCCCGGCGTGAATGTAGAGCCCTTGGCCGTCGCGAAAAGACGTTTTACGGCACCCGCGGTGCAGGCGTCCTTTGTGCGGGAAGAGAGTATCGTTCCCACGAGCACGCAGAACGGATCGTCGGTCTGCGCCTTTATAAGTTCGATGACCGGCGCGGAATGGGATTTGAATTCCCGTTCGAGCGCGCTGTCCACAACGGCGATGTCTTCAAGTGTCATTGATGGGATTTTACCATATTTTACAAAAACGCGACAGCCGTACAGGCGCAGGAATATCTCCACCTGTTCCCATTTGCTTTTATTCATCCTGTGCAACAGTAATAACCACAATCTCATTATTCCTTATTTCCCCGTGACTGTTCATATCGCGGCGGATGTTGCTGCAACCGTGCTCACCTTTTGATATGGGCGATTTGCGCGTCCTTGCGACCGCTCGACGTACACGAGTACGTCTTCGGGTCGCAGTCCA
>JAZQTB010000075.1:0-5281 GCA_045630425.1 Kiritimatiellia bacterium
AAGTCAGGTTGTAGACCACGACCTCGATAGGCCGAAGGTGTAAGCGTAGCGATACGTTGAGCTGATCGGTACTAATAAGACGTGCGGCTTAGCTTATTTATCAGTACTTAGTAGTTAGTAGTCAGTCGTTAGTGATTAGTCACTAACCCCTAACCCCTGACCCCTAAGCGCTAAAATAAAACTTCACTAAATGTGAGATTCAAGCTAATCTCGAGAAGTTGCAGTTCTCTTAAGTTTTCAACTTACAGCTTTTTGCTGGTGGCCATAGAGGAGAAGAAATACCTGTTCCCATTCCGAACACAGAAGTCAAGCTCTCCATCGCCGAGGGTAGTGCGGGACTCGCCCGTGCGAGAGTAGGACGTCGCCAGCTTTTTTTTTATTTTGCACACAGCAAAATAAAAAAAAACAGGCGCCGTCCTACGGACGCACCCCGCCTATCGGCCCCTTCGGGCTCGCTTCGCTCGGGGGATACGCCAGCTTTTTTTTATTTTGCCAGGATGGTGAAATGGCAGACGCAGCGGACTTAAAATCCGCGGCTCGGTAAACGAGCGTGCGGGTTCGAGTCCCGCTCCTGGCACCACTTAGAACGGAGTTTTTATGGAACTTGCTAAGTATATCGATCACACTTTTCTCAATCCCGCCGGTGACGGGAATGCCGTCAGAAAACTATGCCGCGAGGCGAAAAAATTCAGATTCTGTTCAGTCTGCGTTAATCCCGCAGAGGTTCCCCTCGCGGTAAAACTCCTAAAAAAATCCGCCGTAAAAGTCTGTACCGTCATCGGTTTTCCTCTCGGGCAGAATTCTACCGAAATAAAGGTGGCCGAAGCGCTCGATATGCTTGAGAAGGGCGCTGACGAACTTGATTTCGTCATCAACGTAAGGCTCTTGAAATATAATCCCGAAGCGTGCTTCGATGAGCTTGCCGCCTGTGTAGGCGCATGCCGGTCGGCTGTTCCGAAAGCGGAGCTCAAGCTGATCATCGAATGCTGCTATCTTACCGACGACGAGAAGATTCTTGCATGCTCGCTTGCCAAAAGATCGGGGTTTGATTTTGTAAAGACCTCGACCGGCTTTGGCCCGTCAGGAGCGACTGAAGCCGATGTTAAACTCATGAGAAGCGTCGTCGGTAAAAAGATGGGCGTTAAGGCCGCTGGCGGAATCCGTACCCGCGAGGATGCCGAAAAAATGATAAAGGCGGGTGCAAGCCGTCTCGGCTGCTCCGCCTCCGTCGCGATAGTATCATAAGTATAATCAGTGAGAACAGCCGCAACCGCCCGTGCCGCAGCGGGACGAGCAGCCGCAACCGCCGGAGCCGCAGCGCGATGCGCATCCGCCGCCGTGGCCGCCGCAGTTCGGCTGTGAGGTAGGCGCAAGTTCCCCGGCGATGAATCTTCTCATCGCATCGTCGGCGTCACCTTCTACCCCCGCAAGAGTGACAATGCCGGCTGCGGCGAGCGCTCCGAGCGATCCCGGGCCTATATTGCCGCAGATCACAGCATTGACTCCCCGCATTACGAGCCAAAGACCGACGGCTTCGTGACCGCCGCCGTCAGTTTCGGCGATTTCGGCGCTGACGATTGCGCCGTTCTCGATCGTGTATATTTTAAATTTTTTCGCCTTGCCGAAATGTTCGAAAACCTTGCCGGCTTCAAAAGGTACTGCAAATGTTCCGTTCATTGTAATGTCTCTGTTGAAACGATTTAATAATTTAACGGTTATGATACCATAATGTATGTGATTTTACTAATAAAAAATCGCACTCAAAGGCTGTTTTGGAATTCTGTTTTACACGGGAATCGGAAAATGTGGTATAATGTGCACTTCATTCGAAAGGAAATAATGATATGAAACTTAAAGATCTCAAAGGTAAGACCGTTGGCGTATGCGTTTCGGGCGGTCTCGACTCCAAGACGATTTGCTGCGTCCTCCTCGACGCGGGCGTGAAGGTTAAGGCGTTCTCCGCCAACGTAGGCCAGGCCGACGAGAAGGACATCAACGACATCGCCAAGCGTATGGCTCCCACGGGCGTCGATACTACGATCGTCGACGTTACTAAGGAAATGGCCGATATCTGCTTTGAGACGGTTAAGTGTCAGGCCATGTACGACGGAGGTTACTGGAACTCCACGGGTATCGCCCGCGCGGTCACCGTTCAGAAACTTCTTCCCGCGATGAAGAAGGCCGGCTGCCAGGTTCTCGTCCACGGCGCCACGGGTCGCGGCAACGACCAGATGCGCTTTGAGCGTTATACGAATGTTCTCGATCCCAATTTCGGCGTTTACGCCCCCTGGCGCGACAGCGATCTCCTCAAGGAGTTCCCCGGCCGTACCGAGATGGTCGCGTTCCTCAAAAAGCGCGGTATCGAAGCGTTCGTCGGAACGAAGAAGAAGTATTCGACCGACGCCAACCTCGCCGGTCTCTCCCACGAAGCCGAGGATCTCGAGTCGATGGAGACGTCGATGCGCATCGTTAAGCCCACGATGGGTGTTTGGCCCGACAAGGCTCCCAACAAGGTCGAGAAGATCGTTCTCAAGTTCGAGAAGGGCCGCTGCGTCGCCGTCAACGGTAAGAAGATGACGCCTTACGAAGTCATGCTCGAGGTCAACAAGATCGGTGGCCGCAACGGTATCGGCATGAAGCACGCTCTCGAGAACCGCATTATCGGAACCAAGAGCCGCGGCGTTTACGAGGCTCCCGGCATGGAAGTTCTCTCGTGGGGTCTTAAGTACATCTACGAGGGCGTCATGGACCGCCGCAGTTATCTGCTCTTTATGCAGCTTTCGAAGTTTGTCTCCGATCAGATCTACGACGGCCGCTGGTTCGATCCCGCGACGCGCGCCGCGCGCAACGCGATTCAGGTCTGGGCCGACAAGGCCACGGCTGAAGTCACGCTCGGTCTTTACAAGGGCAATATCTTCTTCGAGTCGCTGAAGGGTCTCAAGGCTACAATCTACAACGAGGCCGACAGCTCCATGGAGGCTTCCGACGGTCTTAATCCCCACAGCTCCCAGGGCTTCGCCGAGATTCAGTCCGTTGAGGCCAAGATGCTCGCCAAGTCCGGTCAGATTAAGGCCTAAACAGCCATGATGTTCAGCAGATCAAGACGTGAAAAAAGGT
The DNA here is from genome assembly GCA_045630425.1 of Kiritimatiellia bacterium. Classification (GTDB taxonomy): domain Bacteria; phylum Verrucomicrobiota; class Kiritimatiellia; order RFP12; family UBA1067; genus UBA1067. Next base: position 3,118 of record JAZQTB010000075.1, read on the forward strand.
TCAGGAAGTTGAATACCGAAGCTGAAAAGAACGAAGAGGTTTCGGGCGAGAAGCCCGAAACCGCAGAAGTGAACGAAACTCCTTGCGCTGGTGAGGAATCCTCCGAGCCCGCTGCCGAGGCTGTCGCCGAAGCCGCGGGCGAAGAGGCTGAAAAGCCGTCCGAGGAGAAAAATGACGAGAAGCCCGCAGAACCCGACTGGAAGGATCATTTCGCGAGGCTTCTTGCCGACTTCGACAATTTCAAAAAGCGCACGGCTCGCGACCGTGAAGATATCTTCCGTTACGCCGAGAGCGACATTCTGAAGGATTTTCTGCCTGTTGTCGATAATCTTTCGCTCGCGCTTTCAACGGCCGCAGATAAGGAAGATCCGTTTGTGAAGGGCGTTCAGCTCGTTTACGATACGTTCCTCAATGCGCTCAAGGATCATGGCGCAGAGCCGTTCGATTCAGTCGGTCTTGAGCTCGATACCGAGAAGATGGACGCCATCGCCCAGCTTCCGAGCGATACGATCGAGGAGGGCAAGGTTTCGAATGAGGCGAAGCGCGGCTGGATGCTTAAGGGTAAGGTCTTGCGCGCGGCTCAGGTTGTTGTAAGTTCCGGCAAGGCTTCCTGATATAAGGTTTTTTTAAGATGGCTGAAAAGAGAGATTATTACGAGGTATTAGGCGTTTCCAAGAGCGCGACCGCCGACGAGATCAAGTCGGCCTACCGCAAATTGGCGATGAAGTACCATCCCGACCGCAATCCCGGCGATAAGGAGGCCGAGGAGAAGTTTAAAGAGGCGGCCGAGGCTTATGACGTTCTTCACGATGCAGAGAAGCGTCAGCGTTATGATCAGTTCGGCCATCAGGGCGTAGGTGGCCAGGGCTTCGGAGGCTTCGGCGGCGGCGGTATGAGCATGGACGATATCTTCTCCATGTTCGGCGATCTCTTCGGGGGTCGCGGCGGCGGCGGGGGCTTTGAGAGCTTCTTCGGCGGCGGCGGTCGTCAGCGCCGAGAGGCCGATCCGAACGCCCCGCGTCGCGGCGACGATATGAATTTCCGTCTCGACATCGATTTCGACGAGGCGATTTTCGGCAGCGTCCGCAATATCGAGCTTACGCTTCCTACGGCGTGCGACGAGTGCGGCGGGACGGGCGCGGCGCCCGGCTCGAAGCGCACCACATGTAAAACGTGCGGCGGGCGCGGCGTCGTGATCGGCGGTGGCGGGTTCTTCCAGGTCCGTCAGACTTGCCCCACATGCGGCGGCGAGGGAACCGTTATCGAGAAGCCGTGCCGCAAGTGTCGCGGTACCGGCCATGTTTCGGCCCCTCGCGAGATTTCGCTACGGATTCCCGCCGGTGTCGACGACGGTTCTCGCTTAAGGCTCGCCGGGAAGGGCGCGGGCGGATTGCGCGGCGGCGAGAACGGCGACCTTTACGTTATTCTTTCGATCCGTCCGAGCGACTTGTTCGAGCGCGACGGTCTTGATCTCGGGGTAGAAGTGCCGGTTTCTCCGATTCTTGCTGCGCTTGGAGGTACGGTTGACGTTCCGACGCCTCAGGGTGCGGCTCAGCTTAAGATTCCCGCCGGCACACCCAACGGGAAGGTGTTCCGCTTAAAGGGTAAGGGCGTTCCTTCGCTTCGCGGCGGTAGTGCCGGAGATTTGGACGCCCGTATTGTTTTTGAAGTTCCCGCGAATCTTGACCGTAAGCAGAGAGAACTCCTTGAAGAGTTCCAGAAGGCTTCCTCCGAAAAGACGTATCCTCAGAGTCAGTCCTTTGCGAACAAGATGCGAGTATTTTTCTCCCATAAGGAGAAACTGGCGAAATAATTCCGCTGCACCCGTGGTGAAATGGCAGACACGGTGGATTTAGGTTCCACTGCTTCGGCGTGGGGGTTCGAGTCCCTCCGGGTGCACCATTTTAATTTTTGCGCTGTATAGCGCATCATGCCCACAAAACATCGTCATTTAATTACCATAGCGAGTCGCTTTTGCTGCACGTTCCTGGTAGAGGTGTAGAAGGGAAGAGAATAAGAGATGAAGTGTCCCGTCCTATGATACATTAACACTTGAACTTTAAGTCAAGGAGTATCATGGAACGAATAAGAAAGCGATATTCACATGCATTCAAGATGAAAATCATGGAGGAAATCCGTGATGGCAGGTGGAAAAGTGGCAGCC
>JAZQTB010000076.1:0-29273 GCA_045630425.1 Kiritimatiellia bacterium
ATGGGTAGGGTTGTAAAATTTCTATACATAATATTTCTCTTAACTTGTAAATATTATACCATTTATTTAGCACTCAAGCCTTGCGCTGTGAGACGCAAGGCTTGGTTTAATATGCGAGTAAAGCAATTATATGCTATTTCCCTAATTTAGCTTCTGCATGTACGCCGCTCGTGCTCATGCCCGCACCGGCAGACGCATCGCCAACATTGGCATTCACGCCAACACTGCACTGTTTTGTACAGCACCCGGCTTTCTCTTTGGGGCAGGTCTCTGAGCAGAGCCAGCAGCATCCAGGCGTTGCACTTGCGATGGCAACAGCCATCACGACCATAATTGAGTTAACCTTCATGGATTACCTCACTTTCTTTTACCTTTGTCGCCCCGGAACCCATTTCCGGTTGGACGGCGAAATGATATCGCTTTTTCAACACTAAAACAATATAATATTATTGATATTTGTTGGAGCTACAACAAATATCTAAAAAAACAAGTCACTGCTTTTAGGCTACGGTCGGAAAGTTAGTCTCAACGATCACTTCGGCGCATTGCGCGCCCTCGCCGTTCCCCGCATAGCGCCAGCTTCGCGGCTCGGCTTCGCCTCGAGGGATATCTTCGGGTTCGGCTTCGCCGAATCTTCCCTCCGAAGCAAAGCTTCTATAGTCGGCTCAGTTTCTGAGAGCCGCCTGAGCCGCCGCGAGACGAGCGATCGGCACGCGGTAGGGCGAGCAGCTTACATAATCGAGCCCGAGCTTGTGGCAGAACTCGACCGAGGTCGGATCTCCTCCGTGCTCGCCGCAGATGCCGCAGTGGATCTTCGGGCGGGTCGCCTTTCCGTTGACGACGGCCATCTCCATAAGCTTGCCGACGCCATCCTGATCGAGCTTCGCGAACGGATCGTTCTCGTAGATCTTGTGATCGTAGTAGGAGTTAAGGAACTTGCCCGCATCGTCGCGCGAAAATCCGAACGTCATCTGGGTGAGATCGTTCGTGCCGAAGCAGAAGAACTCGGCCTCCTCGGCGATTTCGCCCGCGCAGAGCGCCGCGCGGGGAACTTCGATCATCGTGCCGACCTCGTAGTTGAGCTTGATCTCGGCGGCCTGGATCTCGTCGTTCGCCACGTGGACGACGATGTCCTTGACGAACTTGAACTCCTTGAGATCGCCCGTGAGGGGAATCATAATCTCGGGCTTCACGTTCCAGCCCTTGTGACGGCGCTGAACCGCGATCGCCGCGCGGATGATGGCCTTCGTCTGCATACGCGCGATTTCGGGGTAGGTGACGCACAGACGGCAGCCGCGGTGACCCATCATCGGATTGAACTCGTGGAGCGAGTCGATGATGTCCTTGATGCGGCTGATGGGCTTATGCATCGTCTTCGCGAGAAGCGCGATCTCGTCCTCGGTGTGGGGAACGAACTCGTGAAGCGGCGGATCAAGAAAGCGGATCGTGACGGGCTGGCCGTCGAGCGCCTCGAAGAGCTGCTCGAAATCGTCCTGCTGATAGGGGAGAATCTTCGCGAGCGCGAGACGGCGCTCCTCGACCGTGTCGGAGCAGATCATTTCGCGGAACGGCGTGATGCGGCTCTGCGAGAAGAACATGTGCTCGGTACGGCACAGCCCGATACCCTCGGCGCCGAGCTCGCGGGCCTTCTTGGCGTCGCGCGGCGTGTCGGCGTTGGTGCGGACCTTAAGCCTGCGGAACTTGTCGGCCCACATCATGATGCGGCCGAACTCGCCGACGATGGACGCGTCGACCGTCGGGATGACGCCGTCGTAGATGTTGCCCGTCGAGCCGTCGATGGAGAGCCAGTCGCCCTCCTTGAAGGTCTTGCCGGAAAGGACGAACTTCTTGTTCTCCTCGTCCATGATGATTTCCTGACAGCCCGAAACGCAGCACTCGCCCATGCCGCGGGCGACGACGGCCGCGTGGGAGGTCATACCGCCGCGGACGGTGAGAATGCCCTCGGCGGCCTTCATGCCCTCGATATCCTCGGGAGAGGTCTCAAGACGGACGAGTACGACCTTCTCGCCACGGCTCTTCCACGCCTTCGCGTCTGCGGCGGTGAAGACGATCTTTCCGCAGGCGGCACCGGGCGACGCGGCGAGACCGCGGCCGATCGGCTGAGCCTTCTTGAGAGCGACGATGTCGAACTGGGGATGAAGAAGAGTGTCGAGATTTCTTGGGTCGATCATGAGAACGGCCTCTTCCTCGGTGCGCATGCCCTCGTCGACGAGATCGCACGCGATCTTGAGCGCGGCCTTCGCCGTGCGCTTGCCGTTGCGCGTCTGGAGCATAAAGAGTTTCTTGTTCTCGATCGTGAACTCCATGTCCTGCATGTCGCGATAGTGCGATTCGAGCTTCTTGCAGATGTCCTGGAACTGCTTGAATACGTCGGGCATAACCTCTGCCATCTTCGCGATCGGCATCGGGGTGCGGACGCCGGCGACCACGTCTTCGCCCTGGGCGTTCATCAGGAACTCGCCCATGAGCTTCTTCTCGCCCGTCGCGGGATCGCGCGTAAAGGCGACGCCCGTGCCGGATTCGTCGTTAAGGTTTCCGAACGCCATCATCTGGACGTTGACGGCGGTACCCCAGCTGTAGGGAATGTCGTTGTCGCGGCGGTAGATGTTGGCGCGGGGGTTGTCCCAGCTGCGGAACACGGCCTTGATGGCCTCGAAAAGCTGCTCCTTCGCGTCAGACGGGAAGTCCTTGCCGATCTTAGCCTTGTACTCGGCCTTAAACTGACCGGCGAGCTCCTTGAGATCGTCGGCGGTAAGTTCGACGTCGAGCTTGACGCCCTTTCGCTCCTTCATCTCGTCGATGAGCTTTTCGAAATACTTCTTGCCGACCTCCATTACGACGTCGGAGAACATCTGGATAAAGCGGCGGAAGCAGTCCCACGCCCAGCGGGGGTTCTTCGTCTGCGCGGCGAGCGACTCGACGACCTCTTCGTTGAGACCGAGGTTGAGAATCGTATCCATCATGCCCGGCATCGACGCGCGCGCGCCGGAGCGGACCGAAACGAGAAGCGGATTCTTGGTGTCGCCGAACTTCTTCCCGGCGGACTTCTCGAGCTTGTCGATATATTCCATCACCTGAGCGACGATGTCGTCGCCGACCTTCTTGCCGTCGTCGTAGTAGCGCGTGCAGGCCTCGGTCGTGATCGTGAAGCCCTGGGGAACGGGGAGTCCCAGTCCCGCCATCTCGGCGAGGTTGGCGCCCTTGCCGCCGAGAAGTTCGCGCATGTTGGTGTTGCCTTCGGTCTGTCCGGCACCGAAGAAATAGACATACTTTGTCTCTGCTTTCATTTTCTGCTCTTTTCTTTTATTTTTTCTTTTGTTCGGGCGGGATTATACCAAATTCCTCCAACTCCGTCTATATTTTCTCTTATTTTGTCGGGAACCAGGTCTGCATCTCGTTGCCGGGGTCGCGGTGGCACCAGGCGAAATACGGTATCAGCTTAAGTTCGTATTTCCCGCCTTTGGAATCTCCGGCCGCGCTCGCGGCGACCGAAAACGCGGGATAGACGTTGCCGAGGATATCGCAGGTCGCGGGCGTAAACGCGGCGTCCGGAGAAATCGCCTTGTCGAGAACCTTCCCGCCGTTATCGAACCCTTCGGCGCAGTAAACGACGGGCCCGCGCTCAACCGCGAGCCTGCCGCGGTTCTGCGTTACGGCATCGTGGGCCTTGACGCGCCTTACGGGCATATTCATGACGACTTCCACCGTATCGCCCTTCTTCCAGCCGCGCCTGATGCGGCAATACCCCTTCACCGGCGAAACCTCTACCGGCGCGCCGTTCACCTTTACCGTAAAGTCCTTCAAAGTCCCGGGAACGGTGTGCGCATAAAGATCGCTCGGCACCGGACGGCCCACGCACCATCCGGGAACGCGGATATGAAGTTCAGAGTTTAGGGTCGAGAGTTTAGAGTTTGGAGTTTTTATATCGTCGACGGTTATCTTGACGGTGCCATCCCAGGGATACTCCGTCTTTTGAGAGAGTTTCATTTCGCCGGACTGCAGCTTCAGTTTCGCTTCGCTCTCGATAAAAAGATTAATGTACGCCGAATCACCCTTCGTCGCGTACGCGAACTGCGGAATCTGGGGAATGAATCGCGCGATGTTCACCGGGCAGCAGGAAGTGCTGAACCATTTGGAACGCTTGTAGCCGCCCTTCGAGGCGAGCGGATTGGGATAAAAGAACTCATCTCCCTTAAGCGAAATGCCGCTTAAGAACCCGTTGTAGATCACACGCTCCAGAACATCGATATACTTAGCGTCTCCGCTCATCAGGAACATGCGCTGGTTCCAGAGCGCGTTGCCGATGGCCGCGCACGTTTCAAGATACGCGTCCTCGTTCGGAAGATCGTAATTGTCGCCAAACGCCTCGAACGCGATCCCGCGGCTCTTATCGGCGTACTCGACGCGCTTGCGCGCCCCGATGCCGCCGTTCAGATGGAGTTTCTTCGACACGACGTTCTCCCAGAGGGCGTCTATCGCCTTTATGTAGGACTCGTCCCCCGTGAGCGCGGCGACATCCGCCATGGCGCAATAGAGATACGCGGCACGGACGGCATGACCGACGGCCTCGCGCTGCTCCACCACGGGAAGATGATCCTGAACCGGAACGCCCCAGGTCTCCGGGCGCAGATCCGCGCGCCCCCTCAGATCGAGAAACGTTTTCGCGAGTTTGAGATAGCGCGTCTCCCCCGTCACCCTGTAAAGGGAGCAGAGCGCGAGTTCAATCTCCTCGTGGCCGGGAGGATCCTTCAGCTGCGTCTGCGCGAATCCAAACGTGCGGTCGACGAGATCGGCGCTGCGCACGGCGACATCGAGAAGCGAACGCTTGCCCGTAGCGCGATAGTGTGCGGCCGCGGCCTCGTACATGTGTCCGATATTGTAAAGCTCGTGGCTGCAGACGAGTCTGCTCCACCTGACGGGGCCCATCAACCCGTAATTAACGCATCCGTTCGCGTTCGTTCCGTAATTATGCCCGAGCGTTCTCGCCGTGTAGAGATATCCGTCGGGCTCCTGCGCCTTCGCGATTTTGGAAATGAGACCGTCAAGATAACGGTCCAGCTCCGCGTCGCGCCGCGTCGCCAGAACATAAGAGGCGCCCTCGATGATTTTGTAGACGTCGGAATCGTCGTAGGGAATGCCCTTGAAGCCCTTGCCGTCGCGCCGCCCCGCCGCCTCGAAATTGCCAATGCGCCCCGTCTCTTCGCTGCGCCTGAAATCCGACCTGACGGTGACGGAATGATTGGTCTCGATGCGCGGCATCCAAAAGCCCGAACGCACGGTCACATCGGTCATCTCCGCCGCGCGGTACGGATAGTCCGACCCGGCGCCTGCGCACGAAATCGCGGCCACGGCAATACCCATAGAGAGAAATCCTGACTTTACCTTCATATCTTTTTCCTTTCAGATTTTTTACTTTCAGATCATGATCTCGAGCGAAGGGGCGACATCGGCGGACAGTGCGTCCTCGCCCGCGACGTTGCGCCTGAAATACGCAAGCGCCGCGATCATCGCGCCGTTGTCGCCGCAATATTTCGGCTTCGCCGTCAAAAATTCAACGCCTTCGTTCTCGGCGGTGCGTTTGAGGACTTCCCGCAGCCTCGAATTGAGGGAAACGCCCCCGCCGATGATAAACGAGCGGTATTCGCCCCGCCTGAGCGCGGTTCGGGTACGGTCGGCGACCGCACCCACGATCGCTTCCTGGTAGGAGGCGACGACGCGCGCGACGGCCAAGGTCGTCTCCTCGCCGTTCCCGTATCCGACGCGAGGCTCGTCTTCGGACGGAGTGAGCAGTTCCCGATGTTTCTGGACATGCCTCAAAAGCGCCGTCTTAAGCCCGGAAAACGAAACGCACATGTCGGCGGGCAGTCCGGCAAGCGACGAGACCCCCTCGCGGGGGCAGCCTTTCGGAAACGGCTCTATGGAATCTTTCCACGCCCGGACGTCTTCGCCGAAACCCGCGCGGTACGCCTTTGCGACCGCATCGATCTTAGGCCCGCCCGGATAACCGAGCCCGAGCAGTTTGGCCGCCTTGTCGAACGCCTCTCCGGCCGCGTCGTCGAGAGTCTGACCTAAAAGTTTATAGGAGCCGTACTCGTTCAGTTCAAACCAGTTGGTATGACCTCCGGAAATCGCGAGCGCGAGAGCCGGCATCCGCGATTCGATCGAACGGGAATCCGTTTCGCCCGCGTCAAGCAAAAACGGAGTGTGAAGATGGGCTTCGATATGGTTGATGCAGTAAAGAGGAACCCCCATCGACACGGCAAGACCCTTGGCCGCGTTAAGTCCGACGATGAGCGCGGGCGACAGGCCCGGACCGTACGTCACCGCGACCGCGTCGATCGCTCCGCCAGGCTCCGCTTCGCGGAACTTCGCGATCGCCCCGTTCACCACCTCGGAAATCTTCTCCACATGCGCCCGCGAGGCGATTTCGGGAACGACCCCGCCGTAAGGTTTGTGAAGAGGTATCTGAGTGTAGACCACGTTGGAGAGTACGACGCGACCGTCCTTGACGACGGCCGCCGCGGTTTCATCGCAGCTCGTTTCGATCCCGAGAATATTCATCACCAGAACTTCCACCAGGGGCGGTCAACGGGCTTGATTCCGCCCTCGCGCTTATACAGTTCCTGAATGCGCGCCTGGCCGGCGGTTGCGGGATCGCCGACCGACATGCGGCTTCTTAAGACGAGGGCATCGGGCATCGACCAGAATTCGCTGCGCACGAAGGAATCCGCCCCGTTGCGGTGGATCACCACGACCTCGCCGCCGGGCAGTATCGAAAGCGTCGGCTTTGTGATTCTCAGCATCGCTCCGATGTCGGTCGTACCGAGATTCTCCCTGCGGCCGTCCTCGTATTCGTCACACGCCGAAAGAAACGCGTGCTCGACGCCGTTGCGCGCCCACCTCACGAGATCAAACCGGCGGCTAACGCCCTCGCGCCCGGCGAACATCTGCTTCGCGCTGGTTATGTAATTTCCGGGAACGATAGAAAAAGCGCGGTAAGGCCCCTCGTAGCGGTAACCGCCGTGGACCAGAACGGCGCGCGCGCGATAGCTGCGCGGCTCCTCGAGATCGTAGTGGTCGCCGAGAAACGTCTCGAGCAGCTGCCCTTCGTTCGATTTCACGCTGAAGGCCGAAACGAAAGGCCTCGGACTGCCGACACGGTCCACCTGAACGTGGTCGTTCGATCTGAAGATCTCCACGAGAACCGTGTCCCTGGAATCGGGATATCCGACGCTCACCGTCCTCGGCGAAAGGTTCTTAACGTCGACGACGGCGCGCACGCGTTCGCCGGAAACATAATCGCGCTCGTCCATCTTCAGGTCGACGCTGATTTCGGACAAAGTCGGTTTTTGGGCCTGCGACGCGACCGCCAGCAGCCCCGCGAGAACGGCGACGGCGACATTGCGTTTCATAACTGTACCTCCAATCCGTCATACCCCGGCTCTACGCCGAGGGGGAGTTTAGACATCCATTGGGCATGTGTGAAATCGTGGCAAAGGTGAGTCAGATACGCCCTCTCAGGCCTGATTTCGGCGAGATATCCCAACGCCCTCGCAAGCGACAGGTGGGTCGCATGCTCACGCTCGCGAAGGCAGTTGAGCACCATGACGTCGACACCCTTAAGACGCTCAAGTTCCGCCTCGCCGATTTCATGGCAGTCCGAAACGTAGCCGAGGCGTTTAGACCCGTCCGATATAAGATAGCCGCAGCAGGGGAAGCCGTGGGAAACGCGGAGAGTCTCGATTTTCAGCCCGCAGATTTCGAAGCGATCCGTATTGTCGACGAATTCTATCTGCGGACGGTAAAGCCCGTCAGATCCGCCCTTCGCGGAAATGTAGGGGAAGATGCGACGCATCGCCTCAACCGTTTCGGGCAGCGCGTAGCAGTTCATGGGCTTTCCGACGATGCGCGAAACGCGGCCGAACGCGCCCGGAGAGTCGGGATCGCAGTCGACGCGCGTGCCGTTTATCGTATTGAAGCGGCGGATGTCGTCAAAACCGGCGATATGATCCATGTGGGCGTGGGTCAGAAGCACGGCGTCCACCCTGCTTACCGCGTGCTCGATGCACGCTTCGCGCATTTCAGGGGGAGTGTCGATTAAGAAAGCCCCCTTGTCAGACGATACATAAGCGCCGCAGCGGCGGCGCTTATCGCGGGGGTCGGCGGATGTGCAGACCGGACAGGAACATCCGATCTGCGGGACTCCTACCGACGTCCCCGTGCCGAGAAACTTGAACCTGAAGCTCAAGCCCCCTTCTTCTCCGGCATCCTGCCGGTCTTAAAGTACTGCTCGATCTCTTCGAGCGTACGACCCTTGGTCTCTGGGAGGAAGAAGGCCGCGGTGATGAAGTAGATGACGGTAAAGCCGGCGAGACAGAAGAACACGGGAGCGAAGCCCCACGCGCCCGTCCAGAGCGGGAAGATCGACGCGATCGTGGCTGAAACGCCCTGGTTGATGATCATCGCGATCGACATGCCCGTGGCACGGATGCGCGTGGGCATAAGTTCGGAAAGAGCGAGCCAGACGCAGACGCCGGGACCGACGGCGTAGAAGGCGATGAACATGAAGAAGAAGACCGTGGCGATAACGCCGGTCGTGAAGCTCGCCGCGACAAAGCCGGACTTGATCGCGAGGAACACGCTGCCGACGCCGCAAAGACCGATGATGATGCCGGAAGTGCCGAGCTTGAGGAGGAACTTGCGGCCCTTCCTGTCGACAAGCGCACAGGCGATGATCGTCATAAAGACATTGACGAGCTTAATGGCAAGGTCGCTGAAGTTGGCGAACACGCCCGTCATGCCGGTTTCCTTGAAGATGCTTACGGTGTAGTTGAGAACCGAATTGATGCCCGTCGTCTGGTTGCTGGCGAGAATGATGACCGCGAGGCAGAACGGATAAATGTACTTGCGCTGGAAGAGGCTGTCACCCTTCGAGGCCCGGGCGACGGCGGCCTTTTCGGCTTCGGCCGCGGCATCGGCGGCGAGCATCTCGTCCAGAATGACCTTGGCCTTTTCTTCTCCGTTGTTGGCGGCAAGAGAAGCGAGAGCCTCTTCCCTGCGTCCTTTCTTGTAAAGCCAGCGGGGCGATTCCTTAAGTTTGAACGCGCCGAGGAACAGAATCAGACCGGGTACGGCCGAGCACCAGAAAATCGTCTGCCAGGCTTTGATCCAGGAAGACATCTGCCCGGGCGTGACGGCGGCCTTCCCGATCTTTTTGACAACCTCGTCGGAGTCGCCGACAAGGCCGGTGACCACAAGACCGATAACGGCGGCGAAGGCAAGACCGATCGTCAGCAGAAGCTGGAACATGCCCGTACCCTTGCCGCGGGAATCGGAGTCAAGGCACTCGGCGAGATACATGGGAACGACGACGCCGACGAGACCGGCGGACGCGCCCTGAAGCGTACGGCCCAGAGTAAGGAGAATGAAATTGCCGCCTTCGAAAAGTCCCGAAGCGCAGATCACGGGAATGGAAATAAAGAAACAGAACGCCGAGGCGATGATAATCTTCTTTCGGCCGAGCCATTCAGCCAGGGAACCGGCAAAAAGCGACGAAAGAACCGAGCCCCAAAGTACGGCTCCTACAACGATGCCGAGCTGGAGCTCCGTGTAATTCGCGGTATTCTGGATATACGGCAGGGCCGCCGCGATAACGCCCACGTCGATACCGTAGATAAGGCCGCCGAGACCTGACATGACAAGAAGATACTTCGCGTAACGACGGACGTTCGCGGGCAAAGCCGTAACTTTATCGCTCATAATTTTTCCTTAAAATTAGGGTTATTATAATTGCAACAATTATATCAAATTTCTCAGATATTGAGAAGCGCCTGTCAAACGGGACAATAATTACTGTTGCACAGAGCGGATAAAGCCCAGGTGTCAATCTTCTTGCGATCTACTTCTTATAGGACCATAGATCGGCGGCGGTATCAGTTTCCGTTCGCGTGAGGGCACGATGCGCACGGACACTTGTAGCCCTCGCCGTCGATAGATACGTCCTTGCCGGTCCAGCAGTAGGTGCACAGATTCTCGGCCGGCAGTCCAATCGCCTTGACGAGATCATCGATCCGCTGGAACGCGAGCGACGTAAGATTGAGCTTCTCGCGGATGAACTCGACCATTCGAGCGTAAGGCTCGCCTTCGGCGTCGATATACTTCGAAACGTCCGCGTTCTCGCCCTCATGGCCGCGGATGTAACGGCGCGTGACGAGATCGTACTCGCTCTTGGAGCGTGAGAAATTAAGGAACTTGCACGGATAAAGAAGCGGCGGACTCGCGATGCGCATGTGCGTTTCGAGACAGCCTTCGGAATAAAGTTTTATGGCCTGCTTGCCGAGCTGGGTGCCGCGGACGATCGAATCGTCGCAGAAAACGAGCTTGCGGTTCTTGATGAGCCCGGGAATAGTGATCAGCTTCATCCTGGCGACATGCTCGCGCTGACGCTGATCGGACGGCATGAACGAGCGGGCCCATGTCGGAGTGTACTTTACAAAGGGCCTCGCGTACTTTATGCCCGCTTCATGGGCATAGCCGAGAGCGTGGGAAATACCCGAATCGGGAATGCCGCACGCGGCGTCGGCGACGGTCGGCGTACGCTTCGCGAGCGCGCTGCCGCAGCGGTAGCGCGTCATCTCGATGTTGCGCCCTTCGTACGACGACGCCGGATAGCCGTAGTAAACCCAAAGGAACGAGCAGATCGCCATGCGCTTACCGGGCTCGACGAGCGTAATGTCCACTTCAACGGTAAGCTCGACGACTTCGCCGGGGCCGATATCGCGGACATACTCGTAGCCGAGATTGGCGAGAGCGCAGCTCTCCATGAGCGCTATCATCGCGCCGTCCTTCTTCCCGAGAATCACCGGGGTGCGCCCCCAGCGGTCGCGCATGGCGTAAAGACGGCCCGTCTCGTCGATTATGAGAATCGAACAGCTGCCCTTTACTTTCTGCTGAACGTATTTAAGGCCTTCGACGATCGACGTCTGGGTCGCGATAAGCGCCGAAACGACTTCCGTCGGCCCGACCATCCCGCTCGTCGTCGAGAACTGGAGCTGCATCGAATTCCGCTCGAAAAGCTCCTTCTTAAGCTCTTCGATGTTATCGATGTAGCCTACCGTTACGATAGCGAACGCGCCGAGCTTCGAGCACATGACGAGCGGCTGGGGGTCGGTGTCCGAAATCACGCCGATGCCGACCTTGCCCGAAAACTTCGGGATGTCGTGCTCGAATTTGCTTCGGAACGGCGAATTCTGAATGTTGTGGATCGAGCGCTGAAAACCCGATTCGTTCAAAATCGCCATTCCGCCGCGGTGGGTCCCGAGATGGGAATGGTAGTCCGTTCCGTAAAAGAGATCAAGAACGCAATCGTCTTTGGAAATTACACCGCAGAACCCGCCCATTTTTTCACCCTTTTTGGTGCGACTGACTGGGTTCGAACCAGCAACCTTCGGCTTCGGGGGCCAACGCTCTATCCAATTGAGCTACAGTCGCATGCATTTTAAAATTCAAGCGCGTCGTACATCATCGCGAGGAATTCGGCGTACGTCATACGCGTCTGCTTCATGGAATCGCGCTCGCGGACGGTGAACGTTCCGTCTTCGACGGACTGGGCGTCGACGGTGATGCACCAGGGCGTACCGGCCTCGTCCTGACGGCGGTAGCGGCGGCCGATGGCGCCGGAGACGTCCCACATGACGTTGACCTTCTTCTGGAGCTTCGTGAAAATCTCGCGGGCAAGCCTGTCCTGAGCCTCGTCCTTCTTGATGAGCGGGAAGATGGCGACCTTGATGGGCGCGACCTTCGGGCTGAAGTGGAGAACGGTGCGGATATCCTCCTTGCCCTTCTCGTCGACGAGCTTCTCTTCCTCGTACGCCTCGCACAGAAGAGCGAGCATAAGGCGGTCGACGCCGGCGGAAGGCTCGATGACATGGGGAACGTACTTGCCGTCAAAAAGATTAAGGCAGAACTTCTCGGCGGCGACGGGATCCTTGCCGCGGGCGACCCAATCGGCCTGAACCTTCTCTATAAATGCCTTGCGCGCGGCCTCGTCCATCTTCTTGGCGGCCTGCTTCAAGGGATCGTCGAACACCATCTGGGATTCGCCGGAATGCTTCTGATGCTGCGAAAGGTCAAAATCGCTTCGGGCGGCGATACCCTCGAGCTCCTGACGGCCGAAGGGGAAGTCGTATTCGATATCGACGCAGGCGCGCGCATAATGGGCGAGTTCGTCGGCCTTCTGCCAGTATTCGACGAAACGTTCAGTGGGAAGACCGACGGCGTTCAGGAATTTCTTGCGCTGCTCTACCCAGTACTTGTGCCAGACCTCCCAACCCCAGTCGTCCTGAACGGGACCGTCGATATCGGGATTGTCGGCGAGAGTCACGACATGGCCGTGAAGGATCTCGACCGCCTCGTCGGGACGGATGAAGAACTCGAGCTCCATCTGTTCGAACTCGCGGCTGCGGAACGTGTAGTTGCGGGGCGTGACTTCATTGCGGAAGCTCTTGCCCATCTGGGCGATGCCGTAGGGAACGGCCATGCGGGAAGTCGAGGTAACGTTCTGGAACTGGGCGAAAATCGCCTGAGCCGTCTCGGGGCGCAGATACGCGACGTTCGAGGGATCCTCGATAGGGCCGACGATCGTCTTGAACATCAGATTGAAGGGCTTCGGCTCGGTAAGCTCGCCGCCGCAGTAGGGGCAGAAGAAGTCGCTGCCGGCGATCTTGGGCTGAGGCTTCTTTTTCTGATCCTCGTAGATATCCTTGATCTGATCGGCGCGCATGAGCTTTTTGCAGTCCTTGCACATCGTCATCGGATCGGCAAACGTATCGAGATGGCCCGACGCCTTCCAGATTTTCGGGTGCATGATGATCGTCGCGTCGAGACCTGCGACATCTTCGCGGCCGCGGACGGTGAACTGCCACCAGGCCTGCTTGACGTTGTTCTTAAGCTCGCAGCCGAGCGGACCGTAATCCCAAAAACCGGGCATTCCACCGTATATCTCGGACGAATGATAGATAAAGCCGCGACGCTTGCAAAGCGCGCTGAGCGGATCGAGAGACGATTTGTTTTCTTCTGCCATAATGGGGGATATTATATCATATTTTGATATGCCAAAACCAAACGAGAATCTGAGAAACTCCCGCGCCCTGTCGAACACTACCTATCGGACAGTCGCTATGGAGCTCCTGAAAATCGATATTATCTGAGTTTACGCTTTGCTCTGCCGCTCTTTCGGGCCTTGTCGATTTTCTTCGCGTCTTCAAACGTCATACCCGCGCCGCTCTTCATTCCCTTGATATCGCTATCGAGCCTTTCAAGGAGATTATCCTTTTCGTACGCGATCTCGGCGGGAACCTCGACCTTTGCGATCTTTTCGCGAAGTTCAGTCATCCTGGCGACGAGTTCACCCAGATTCTTCTGCGCGTCCGCGTAAGCCGCGCGCTGCTCATCTTCGGTCTTCTTCGAGAAGGGGTCGCCGATCTTGAAGAACTTCTCGAAACCGGCCCTCATCGCGGAGCTGACTTCCGTCTTAAGCGGAGCGATGTGCTTGTCGACCAGGGGACGGTACTTGAGTTCCTTGGCGAGAGACTCGGCGTACGCCTTGGGCGCAACTCCGTTTCCGGGACGCGACGCGTCGGAGGCGGAGCCGTCGGCGGCGATAAACTTAACCGTGGGGAAACCGCGGATACCGTACTTTTTAACGAGGTCGGGATTCTTCTTTGCGGCCTTTTCGGAAAGCTTCGTCTTGTCGCTCGGCGAATCGATGTACACCAGCTCGAAGCTCTTCGAGGCCTCGTCCACAAATTCCTTCTTGGAGAGGTAATCCTTCTCGAGGACCTTGCACCAGTGGCACCAGTCGCTACCGGAGAAAACCGCGTAAACGGTCTTGCCCGACTTTTTGGACGCCTCGATCGCCGCGTCCAGATCGTCGGTGAATCCCGCCGGCGTCGACGTCTTGGCGAAGAGCGCGAGCGACACCGCAGACATGGCGGCAAACAACATTGTTTTTTTCATCTTTCGTTTTCCTTTCTTCTTACCGGTTTTACCGGCTGTTTATTCGAAAACCACAAACGCGGGCAGGCCCCTGACCTCCTCGAAACCCGGCAGGCTTTGCAGCTCCTTGATGTCCTCGGCCTGCAGTTTGATAAATGTAAAGCCCTTCTCGGCCAGAACCCTTTTCACGCGATCGTCGGCAAGCGTCGTCTTTTCCATCGCGGTGCAGTTCTTGCACCATGAAGCCCAGCAGTCCACGATCACCGGGCGCTTGAGCCCGTCGGGCGAAAACTCGGACGGAGACGATATTTTTATCGCCGCACTCTCCCCGGGGGCCGCATCGGCGCACCCGCAGGAAGGCTTAAACCCGGTATAGGCGAGATACCCGTAGTATGCCGAGAACCCGAGAACCAGCACACCGAAAATCTTGTTCACCTTCGTCATCCACGCGCCCGGCTTCGGCAGAACCCGGAGCCCCGCGCCCGCGAACGGCCAGGGAAGAGCCATCCCGACGCCCATCACGAACGGAAGAGCGAGCGCCAGATAGACGCCCTTTGAAAAAAGATCCGCCGTCAGCAGAAGAACCGCGATCAAAATCGGCGCGACGCACGCGCCCGCGAGAACCGCGCTCACGACGCCCATGAAAAACGCGAAGAGCCACGGCCACATGCTCTCGCGCATCGAGGCGAAGTCGTTGCGCCTCTTCGAAAAATCGATGAAGAAAACTCCGAGCATCGACAGCGCGAGAACGAGGAACAAAAGCGCGATGGCCGCATTGAACCATGGGCTGCCCTGAATGACCCCGAACGCCATTCCGCCGAACGCGGCGAGAATTCCAAGCACGCCGTATGCGGCGGCGATGCCCGCGCCGTAAAAGGCGCCGCGCGACGCCGATCGCCCTATGATCATCAGATTGATGGGGATCATGGGCAGAACGCACGGGGTCAGGTTCATCGCGAGCCCCCCGAGAAGAATCAGAATCACGACGAGCCACCACGCCTTGCCTTCGAAGAACGAAGGCGTTTTCTCGTTTTCGAGAAACGCGATAAACTCTCCGACGTCCATGTAACCGTGGGCGAGACGTGTCGTCCCGCCGCCCGGGACCGCCGACGCGGAGGACGCGGGCCTGCCGTCCGCGCCGTTCTCCGGGACGAGGGTGCAGACGCCGTCTTCGCAGACCATCCTCATGCCGTCGACAAATACGGGGCCGCTCTGCCGCTGAACGTCGGCGACCGTGTTGGTATCGGTCGCGGCAGGCTCTTCGACCGGCATGCAAAGACCGTCCTTGCAGACCCACTTAACGCCGTCGATGATCTGCTCCTCGGCGAGAAGGACCCCCGTCAGGAGCGCGACAAGAAATAAGAGTGTTTTTTTCATTAAAAACAGTATACCCCATCCTTGTCGGGATAGTCAACCCGATTTCTATTTCTTTTCTCAAACGGCGATTCTCAACATTCAACTGCCGAATTTAGGTTAAACTGAGATATTATATCGCAATATAGCTCTCGCCGCAAATGGAACAGACGGCCCCGTCATGAACAAGCGAGCCGCAGTTAGGGCAACGCTTCTCGAGCACTTCTCCGCATATCGCGCAGAATTTACCGCCCACGGGATCCTGGAGTCGACGATCCGGCTTCAAGAATTTTCGTCCGTCCACCTCGTAGGCTGTATGGGAAGGACAATTGGGATTAGGGCAATAACCCTTCTCAACTTCAAAAACTCTTTTAACGGCAGGCGCAACCGGAATTTCAACCGCCGCGTTTTCTGTAGATAACTTGACCCCGAACTTATCGCAAAGCCGTTTAATAACTTCGTCGTTAAGCTTTGTACCGTCACCCTGTTCAAACATCGACAGTGCAGATTGTTTACAACCCACCTCTTTGGCAAGCAGGCTCTGAGAGATGCCGCGTTCCCTACGCGCATCTTTAATTTTTCTGCAAATATCTGGATGTAGATTTGTCACGGCGTATATTATGGACTATTACGGCGAATTTAACAAGTGAGAAGTTATCAACAGTTATCAACAGCCTTATCAACTTATCAACAAGTGTTGATAATTTTGTTTATAAGTGGTAGTGGGAGATGATAAGCAGGGGGATAAGCAGGGGGACAGTCCCCTCGACCTGCTAAAGAGTTAGAGAGGTTTTGGTTGAATCTAACAGTAAAACGGTTTTTATGTTTTCTTTCGCAATTCCCGTTAAAACCGCGAGCGCGTCGCGATATGACTGCATCTGACGGGAATACATTTCTCCGATTCTCTTTTCGAATGCGGCGGTACTTTCGCCGGAATGAATCGAATTTGTCTTGAAATCGTAAATTACCGCCCTTCGTCCTTCGCCTTCGCCCGTGAATACGACGCGGTCAAACTGGCCGGATTCCCACCTGCCGTCGATAAAAAGCTCATACGGTTTTTCACGCCACACCGTCGCATCGTACGTCGGCTTGATAAACGCCTGACGGAACGCCGCGCTCAGTCCCTCCGCATAGACGGCGTCTGCCCACTCTATCTTTTCAAAGCGCTCGTGCGTCTCCTGCCCGCGCCTGGCCGCCTTTCCGAAATCGTCCCCGAAAAGAACATCGCCGCGAAGGCCGGCGTAAAAAGATTCGCTCGGCCGCGATTTTAACACTTTCTTCCGCCGGGATCTCGCGAAATGCGTCCTCTCGGCGGACAGCGTCGCACTCTCCTTAAATTCCGTTTTTTCGTACCATGCGGGATCGCCCGACGTCTTAAGTCCGACAAGACGTACGAGATCGCTGAACCTCTCAGGGCTTGAGGGCGCAGTTTTATTTTCCGGATGGAGAATCACCGTCAAGGCGCGTTTCGCACGCGTCATGGCGACATAGTTGAGGCAGAGCGAATTGTACACCTGCATCTGCTGCCTGTCCCGTTCGGCTTTCGCAAGAGCCGCGTCCGTCATATCGACCGAAGTCCCGGGATTCACCATGACCCAATCGGGATCGGAATGCTCGAGAGGTCCGACATGACGTTCGCCCGTCATCTTCTCGGACTCGTAGAACGGAAGTATCACCCAGTCGAATCCGAGACCCTTGGACTGATGCATCGACATTATCCGCACCATACCGCTCTGCGCGAAATCGCGATGCGTCTTATGCCCGACAAAATCGACGAAATCGGAGAGCCTCGTTCCCGCGTCGCGTATTTCCTCAAACTCCGCCGCGCACTTTATGAAATCCTCGAACCTCGACTCGGTAAAATCGTTCCACGTTCCCGGAATCCTTTTAAGAGCCTCGCGGACTTCGCGGAACTTGCGCACCATCCCCATCCTCGTGAAATCCTTCAGCAGCGATGCCGAAAGAACGGCGGGCGAAGGCACGCCTCCGGGATACGCCGCCCGCGCGATCGGCGAATGCGCGATGTGCGCGTACGCCAGAGCGTCGGTCGAATGTTCCGCAAGCTGCACAAGATCGGTCATCGCGGAAATGACGGGGTTGTCGGCGACCTCGCTCTCACCTTCGAAAACGACTCTGGAAATTCCCTTCGACTTCAGATATCCGAGCAGAGTCTCTCCGACCTCGTTCCTGCGGACGAGAATCGCGGTCGAAATTCCGCGCGCCCACGGCTCGACGGCTTTAAGCGCGTTCTCGACGGGTTCGAAGAAATCCGAAACGGACGCCTGCTTTCCGGACTTTACGGCCTGTATCACCTGAACGTAACCTGAAGCGCTCCTGTCATGGCTCACATGTTCGCGGCATTTCCATCTGGCGCTCTCCCGCGCATCGTCCATGTCTATCGCGCCGCGCACCGTGTCTTCGCCGAAGACCCTGTTTACCGCTTCGGAAATGACGGGAGCGTATCTGTACGATTCGTCGAGAGACTGAAGAAGATTACCGTCCTTCGAGGCCTCGACTACCTGCCTGCCGAGAATCTCGACGTCGCCTCCGCGCCACTCGTAAATGGACTGCTTGCGGTCGCCTACGATGAACACGCTTTTGGAGGAATCGGGTCCGCCCGCCTCTGAAAGAAGATTTTCGAGCGCCTTCCACTGCCCGCGGCTCGTATCCTGAAACTCGTCGAGCGCCCAGTGGTCGAAGCGGGCGTCCATACGGTATTCGAGCGGAAGCTTGACGCCGCGCGGAAGCGAATTGAGAAGACGCGGCAGATCGTCGAAAGTGACGAGCCCTCTCGCTCTTACCTTCGACGCATACGCGGCCTCGTACGCGCTCATCAGAAGATATATGCCCCGGGTCTCCTTAAGCGCCAGAGAGATTTTCCAGGCGTTCATCTTCGCGAGGGCGTCACGGGCGGCGGGATCTCCGGCCATGCACTTTGGAAGCGGCGGAACGGATCCGCTGAAGTTTCTGACGGCATCCGCAAATTTGTCGGCGCCCTTTTTGCCGGCGTACCCGCCGAACGAATCCGCGAGCGCGCGGATGTCGGCCAGCGAGACGTCAAGACCGCACGGGACATCCCCGCCCCATATCGCTTCCTCGCCGCCCCATCCTTCGCAGCCGACGCCCGCTTCGGAAAAGTCCCGGTACCTGAAGTGCCATCCGTCTATGAACTTCGAAAACCTCTCGAGAAAACTTTTCGCGCCCGCTCCGCCGAACGCGAGACGGAACGCCTGACGGAAAATCGACTTGGCGTCATCGGATCCGCGCATCATCATTTCGCCGACAAGCTTCATGCGCTCGAGCGGGCTGCGGTAATCGCTCATCACCGAAATCTCGCCTTCAAGTCCGAGCTCGAGAGGTATCATCCTCACGACGCGCATCATGAAACTGTCGAGCGTTCCTATCAGCGAAAGATGCTGCCTGGAGATGACGAGGCGCAGCTTCGCGGCGAAATCGGCCCGCTTAAGCTCTCTGCCCATGCGCGCGCTTTCTTCGGCGGCGGTCGTTTCGTCCATCGCAGCGCGGGAAAGACGCTCGATGAAACTGTTGAAGATTTCTCCTGCCGCCATCCGCGAAAACGTCAGCGCGACGATACGCTCCGGTTCGGTGCCGCTGAAAATAAGTCTGAGAAGCCTCGTCACGAGCGAGAAGGTTTTTCCCGTTCCCGCGGACGCCTCGATGACGGTAAGAGGAGGCAATCGTCCGTCCATGATCTTCACTCAGCCTCCCTTCTCGACTTCTGATCCTCGACCCATTCGGGATCGACGCCTTCCTCCGGCGACTGCCAGATGATCGACCCGTAAGAGTCGCGCCACGCCTGTTTACCCGAAACGGATTTGGGCGGATAGAAAATCCCTTTCGCGATATCGGTGAGATAGAGCGCTATCAAATCCTCCGCCTCGCTCTGCCCGCCCGAATGAAACGCATGCCCCTCGTCGAAGAGCGTATCTTCGGCGCGCTCGGCGAGAATGCAGTAGAACGCCTTCGACGATTTGACCGCGGCGGGATCAAAAAGCCCCGACGCCTCGAGCATCGCCCTGTAGACAGGCAGCTGCACGCTGTCGCTGTAATATTCCTCCTTCGCGCGGCTCCACGTCTTGTAATCTATGATCGCGATTTCCCCCGTCCTTTCGTGGACGTCGACGCGGTCGACCTTTCCTCTGAGCAGAGTCGGACATCCCTTTATCCTGCATTCGAGATTCCGCTCGGAACAGGCGATGCGCCATCCGGCCTTTCTGCGCGAGGCCTGGATAAGCGAAAACGCCTTAAGCCGCTCTATCGCCGCCTCGCCCTGCAGCTCGACGACCGCCGGAAGATCTTCTCCGAAGGACTTAAGACGAAGCCGGACCTGATCTGCGAGATACGAGGCTATCTCACCGGGATCGGTCGAATCCTTCGGACCTTCTTTTGCGAAACGGTCGAGAACCTCGTGGCACAAATTCCCGAACGCCATGGCGTCAAGTTCCTGGGCGCGGTCGTTGGAGCGCTCGCCGAAAACCTCCTGAAGGAAAAAGTTGAACGGACACCTGACGTACTGGTCGAGCCTCGTCGGAGAAATTCTCTCGCGGAAATTAATTCCCTTCGGCGGAATGGGAAGCTTGAGTCTCCACGCCGGAGGCAGTTCCTTGCCGGGCGCTCCCTCGCTGCCTTTCGAAAGAGTGTAAAGTCTCAGAGCGAGCCGCGGCAGATCTTCGTCGCTTACGCCGCCGAAAAGAATCCGCGAGGGCTTCATCACGTTCTTGTCGCCGGCGATCTGATGGAGAAAAACAGAAACGGCTCCCCTGCGGCGGCAGGCGGCGGCCTGGGCAAATATGAAGGAGTCGCGAGCCTCGCGGGAAAAATTCGAGGACAGCTTCAGTTCCTCGCGCAGCGAATCGGGAAGAAAAGGATGACCTACGATATTCTCGGGAACGCAGCCTTCGTTAAACCCCGCGATAACGATCTCGTCGTCCGGACACCACGGCAGCTCGAGCCACCCCGTCGTAACCAGAACATTTTCCTGGACCGGCTCGAGCATATACGAAGCGCCTTTCAGAAGCCGCGCGAAAATCCCGCGTCTCGATTTTTCCGGAACGAAGGGACTTGAGCACATATCCCTCAGGTCGCGGACCGTCCGGGCGGCCGCTATAAGTTCGCGGTCTGCGGGTCGCTTCTCGTCGAGAACGAGCGAAGAGAAAATCTTTTTCAGAAAACCGAACGGATCTTCAAGTTCGGACCTAACGGCCCGCGCCAGACGTTCAAGCCCGGCGGCCGCGCGTCGCTCGTTCCCGCTCCACGCCGAGACCGCGCGTTCCGACGCGCCCCTGATCACCTCATCGACCGTCCGCGGGAGATATCCGTTTTGAATGGCGTCGAGGGCACCGACCGATTCGGCAACTTCGGCCGATGAAAATCCGAGCGCGTTTTCAGCCCAGCGCGCCGCGTCGCCCGTGCGCACAAAAGTCGAAAAAGTTTCATAATCGCGCTCGGCCGCAAGCCGGACGATCGCGCCGAGCAGACGCCCGAGCGACGATTTCGAAAGTTTTTCCTTCGACGGATTTCTGAGAACAAGCTCCTCGCCGGAAAAATAATTCTGGAATGCTCCTTCAAGTTCGGGATACATTTCGGAATCGCACACGACGAGAGCCGGAAGGGATTCATCCTCCCTGACGGCGCGGAAATGTTTCGCGATCTCGTCGGACTCGACGACGGCGGTGGGCAGACTCTCGATCATCCCGGGAGCGATGTCGGCGGAAAAGAAGGCGACGGGCCGTCCCCAGTCGTCGAATTTTCCGGAATCCTTTTCGTCGGCATGGATGAGAACCGTGACGGACTGAGGCGAGTTACCGAGATACTCTACGAATGCACCGTTCACGTCGACGCATGAAGGAAGGACTATCTCCTCTATTCCCTCCTCGCGGCATCCGTTCGCGACGGCCGTCCGGCGCCCTACGCTCCGCGCCGCGATCCCCTTGGCGGCGAGATTTTCAACGAAGAGCCTCTCGAGCGCCGCAAGATCGAGCCACCTTGATGCGTCGAGCTGAGGTTTGACGTCGGACATCGCCAGCGCGTTTTCACCCAGCGGCGCATATAAGGAGAGAATCATTCCGCCCGTGTCGAGAGCCCAGTCGAGAGTTCTCTCGGCAGGCGGTTTCGGAAACAGAGAGCCGTATTGCGAAATGTCGCACTCCATGAGAACATCGGCCATCGCCGCAAGCTCTTCGGCCTCGGTCGCAACGCGCATTCCGTCCGGCTCCAAAAGAGCGTTGGCCATCGTGATTTCAGGAGGCAGTATCGCGCCGCGTGCGTCGCGGGCCGCCCTTTCCGCCAGCGCGAAACGCAGATTTCTGGCGCTTTGGGCGGTAGGAACTATCACGGCGACGTGCGCCAGAGAACAAGCCCCTTCGGGCGTCGATCTTATTTTAGAAACGTGACTCCCGCCGCCGCACAGCCAATCCACAACCTCCTCTACAAGTTTTTTCCGAGGATCGAGGAATTCGCGTTTCGGCTTCATTTTCAGAAATTGCGCAGAAGTATTTCGCGCGCAAGCAAATATTCATCACCTTCCCTGTGGGAAAGTTCGAACTCCGTCAGTTTTTCTATAACGCTTCCGTTTATCACGTTGTTGTTTTCGGCGAGGATCTTCTCGAGTTCAGCGCGCCTTTCGGCCAGAGTTCCGTTCGGTTCGTTGGCGACCAGAACGGATTCGAGAATCTGGGCGCGGCGGCGGCGGCCTTCGAGTTCGGCCCTGTCGCGGGCCTCTTTGACGACCTCGAGAACATGATCGCGGGTTTCGCCCTGAAAACGGTCGGGCAGCTCGACTTCACGGTCGAGAAGAGCGACAGCGTTGGGATTTCTCTCCAGCCTGTCAAGCTGCGCTTCAAAATTCCTGGCAAACTCGGCTTTGCTTTTGGCGAGTTCTATCTTCAGAGTCGCGATCTCAAAATCCTTTTGCCACACTTCCTTTTTAAGCTCTTCAAATTCCGAAGTCTTAACGGCAAGCTGCCTTTCCTTTTCGCTTAAAATTTTTTTAAGTCCGTCAAGTTCGCAGTCGAGCGCGGCTTTGTCGGCAGCCAGAGATTCGACGACCGCTTTCTGCACGTCTATGTCCTCGCTGCCGTCGACAATTTCTCCGGCATCGGCCGGTTCCGTTTCGGCGGCGTTTCCCGCATCTTCGACTTCAACGGATAACGTATTTTCGGAATCGATGAATTCGTCTAAACTGAATGCTCCCTGACTCATTGTTTGTTGTATCCTTTCACCTCGCAACCGGGATATATGAACAGTCTGCAGTCTATCGGCCCGTTAAAGAAAGGAATGCGAGTTTTGTAGTAAAGATCGACGAGACGCGCGAGATCCGGATTTCCCGTGATGAGCGCGCCGGTCCAACCGTTCAGCTTCTCAGCGAGAAAAGTTCCGATGCGTTCGTAAAGAGGGGCGAGTTCCTCGAAGGTGCCGAGACGGATACCGTATTCGGGATTGAAGAAAATCGCTCCCTTTTCTTCCGGAACGGGAGTGTCGGCGAAATCGCACGCCTTAAATTCGATATACTGGGCGACGCCCGCGGCTATGGCGTTGGAATGCGCGTTCTCAACAGCTTCGGGAGAAATGTCGGTCGCTATTATTTTAGGGAGGCCTTCCTTTCTCTCTTTGGCCTTCGACTCGAGAATCATTTCCTTCCATATCTGCTCGGGCGACGCGCCGGCGCGCTGGCGGGGAGCCACGTTTGGAGCCGATTCGCCGGGTATTATCCGCGTATAACCTTTTATCGACTGAAAGGCGAAATGTCCCTTCAGCGATCCGGGGGCTCTGTTGAGCGCGATCATCGCCGCCTCTATCGCGGGAGTTCCGCTTCCGCACATCGGTGAAAGAAAAGGTTTATCGCCTTTCCAGCCCATGCCCATAAGGCACGCCGCCGCCAAGGTCTCCTGCATCGGAGCGGATCCCGGAATTTTGCGGTAGCCGCGTTTCGAAAGAGGTTCGCCGGAAGTGTCGAGATAGATGATAACCTGATTGCGCTCCCAATACACAAAAACGGCAGCGCCTATGTTCGCGCCGCCCGAATCAGGACGGCGACGGCATTTGTCGCGCATTCTGTCGGCGATCGCGTCTTTGGTGTAGAGCGAAGGAAGACGGGTGTCGCGTATCGTGTAATTGTGTACAATCGACGAAACCGAAAAATATCCGTCCGCTTCGAGTATGTTCTCCCAATCGATGCTGTACGCGAGCTCGTAAAGATCGCGGATGTTGCGGCAGTCGGCGCGAAGGAGAGGAACGAGAACGCGATGGGCGCAGCGCAGATTGAGATTAAGTCTCATCACGTCGCGCATATCGCCGCGAACCACTACGGTGTTTTCGGTAACCTCGACGATTTTGTAACCCATGTCAAGAAGCTCGATCTCGACCCAACGCGAAAGCTCCTTGGCGCAGGAAACTATAATCGGATAATTCTTATCTGTAAAAAGTCTCATAGGCCCACCCTTTGACCTTTAATGGATTTGATGAATTCACGACGTGCGAAGCGGCATCAGCACATAGAGGAAAGGAATAGAACATTTAATCACCGCGGGAGAGTGGCCGTTGTTGAGTTCAATCCTGATTTCATCGTCGTCGATGGCCTTGAGAGGATCCATCACGTAACCGGGATTGAACATTATTTCAAGCTTCTCGCCGCCGAACTTTATCGGAACCTCGTCGCTGGCGGAACCTATTTCGTTGGCGGCTGACGTAACGGTCAGGCGGTTGTTCTCGAATATGAGCTTGGTAGAATGGGCTTCGTCCATCGTCATGACGCTGGCGCGCTCGAGCGCGTTAAGTAGAAGCTGACGGTCGACGGTGATGCTCTCGGAACAGCTTTTCGGAATGACCTGAACGTAGTTCGGATAAGCGTCATCCATAAGCTTAGAGTATATCTTCATATTTCCGAGAGCGAAGCATATCTGGCTTTTCTGGACCATCACCTTTATTTTGCCTTCTCCGCCGAGAGCGCGCTGAAGTTCCTGGACCGCCTTAGAGGGAAGAACTATATCGCGCTCTTCCGACGACGGAAATTCCATTTCCTTTTCAACGAGGGCAAGACGGCGGCCGTCGGTGGCGACCATGGTGAGTTTCATTTCCTTGAAGCTCATGAGTACACCCTTCAAGGTACGCCGGGTATCATCCTGGGACGCGGCATACGATGTCTTGCGAAGCATTTCCTTGAAGATCTGACTCTCGATTTCGTAAGCGTAGGTGTCGTCGCTCTGCGGCAGACGGGGAAAATCAGATTCGGGAAGACCTGCAATTTTAAATCTCGCCGACCCCGCGGTTATAGAGGCGCTTTCGCGA
This sequence comes from Kiritimatiellia bacterium, assembly GCA_045630425.1. Taxonomy (GTDB): domain Bacteria; phylum Verrucomicrobiota; class Kiritimatiellia; order RFP12; family UBA1067; genus UBA1067. Next base: position 24,676 of record JAZQTB010000076.1, read on the forward strand.
GCGTCAATCTCAACTTCAACTATACCTTCGGCAACTTTTGAAATCGAATTGAAAAGAAGCTTTACAGGCAGCGTAGAAACGCCGTGTTCCACGACTTCGCACTCGACCGAACTCTTTATCGAAATATCGAGATCGGTGGTGGTCATCTTAAGTTCTTTACCGTTGGCTTCGAGAAGCACGTTCTGAAGAATAGGCAAAGAACCTTTGGAAGCGACGATATTCTGGACAGATTTCAATCCCTCGATGAACGTTGAGCGTAAAATTTTGAATTTCATTTTTTTATCTTTCTAAAAATTGATTGGACTTCGCATATCTTCAGTTGTCGTCAATTGTATCAAATAATATTGAATAATTAAAGAGCATATATTAATATTAGAATTGTAGACAATGTTGATAACTCGTTAAACACCTTTATTTACTGGGTAATCTTTCTATGTTCACTGTTGACTTGATGTTGTTATTTATTGTGATATGTTTTATAACTTCTGCGGGTGATGATAAATGTTGATAATATTTGGGTTTATGAACACTGCTGTAGATTCAATTGTTCATTCCATTTTATCGGCGGTACTGTAGCCGAATTCGCCCAAAATCTCCTCAAGAACGGCCTTAAGATCGTTTTCGACGTCAAGACGCTTTTCGATCGTCTTGACACCGTGAAGAATCGTGGCGTGTTTTTTATCGAATTCGGCCGCTATCTCCTGAAGGCTTTTTGTTGTGTATTTACGCGAAATATACATCGCTAACTGTCTTGGCGTGACCAATGAGGCCGTTCTGTCGGTAGAGAGTATCTGGCTTATGGTAATCGAGTATTTTCTGCAGATGCATTCCTGAATTTCGCGGATAGTCAGTTTTTTGAGCGTCTGCTCCTTTTCGATGAAATCTTTAAGAATTATTGAAAGAAAATCTTTGGTCAGTTCTTGCGTCGGATTTATAGAAATCGTCACATGAACTTTTGCGAGCGCACCTTCCATCGCGCGGACATGGCTCTTTATGTTGTCGGCCAGGAACTCAAGCGTGGAATGAGGTATTGAAGGTGTCAGATTTTCCGCCTTCTTTTTAAGAATGGCAAGGCGCGTTTCGTAACCGGGAGCTTCTATTTCCTGAACCATGCCGCCGATAAAGCGCGAAATAAGCCTTTCTTCGAGAGCTGGAAGATTCTTGGGAGAAACGTCCGAAGTCATCACGATCTGCTTATGTTTCCAGGTCAGATCGTTGAAAGTGTTGAAGAATTCCTCCTGACACTGTTTACCTTTCTGGAGGAACTGTATATCGTCTACGAGCAGGACGTCGATGGAACGGTACTTCTCTCTGAAAGATTCCATACCTTTCTGCTGCAGGGCGTTGACATATTCGTTAAGAAAAGTTTCAGCCGTGAGATAGCAGATGGACATTGAAGGGTTTTTTCTTTTCAATTCGTTGCCGATGGCCTGCATTAAATGCGTTTTACCCAGGCCCGTTCCGCCGTGTATGAAAAGAGGATTGTAACTTTTCTGGCCGGGATTGTTGGCCACACCCTTTGCGGCCGCGAACGCCCAGCTGTTGGATGAACCCTGGACAAATTCTTCGAAAGTGTAATTTTCTTCCAGAGGCAGAGTCGAAATAAATGGCGCTGCTGAATTTTTAACGGGAGACTGGTTTTGTGGATAAGTTTTTTCCTGGGAAATTTTAGGAGTGATTGGCTGTATTATTGCGGAACTTGACCTCGGATCCAATTTAAATTCAAGTTTTACGTCTTTATCGCAACCCGCAAGATCTAAAGACAATTTAAGTTTTTCGGCGTATTTTTCCTGAAGATATTCCGCAGCGAATTTATTTTTGACAAAAATTGAAAAAACATCTTCGTTGACGGAGATGGAGGATACCATTGAAAAATAACTGTCGGCCTGAGAGCGTTCTGCATCGCTTCGCAGTGTTGACAGATAAATAGTTTTTGCGCGCTCCCATAAATCCATAGAAGCATTATCTATTTCACTGATATTCATGGTTAAAATCTTTCAATAGTTTCATCGTGTCTAATATATCATACTTTACCAAAAGTTATCAACAATAAGAAGTCAACTAATATAATCAACTTATTAACAAATTATGTAGATAAGTTTTGAAAGCAAGAATCATATTTTTCCGCGTTTTATAATAACGGCCAAAAGTGCGATGTCAGCGGGGTTGACTCCCGGTATTCGCGCAGCCTGCGATAATGTTTCAGGTTTGTGAATTTTTAGTTTTTCGCGGCTTTCGTAGCGAATTGCCGAACATTTATCGTAATTTAGCCATTTTGGGATCTTGATTTTTTCGTCTTCCTTGGCTCTTTTGGCGGCTTTTTCCTCCTGTTCTATATAAGGAGCATATTGACGCATAATCAAAACTTCTTTTTCAATTTCATTCTTACTGAACCAGCGCTCGATTGAAAACGATTCCGAAGATGTAGACTTTATGAAATCTTCTACATTTACTTTGCTTTCATTTATAATAAAGTTATAAACAAGTTTTGTAGCCTTAACTTGATCTTTAGAAATTATGCCCACCCTATCGGCCGCTTCGACAAGTCTGAACCTCGCATTATCCTGACGAAGTATCAAGCGACGCTCGGCACGACTTGTGAACATTCTGTAAGGTTCGTCGGTTCCTTTAGTAACAAGATCGTCTATCATAACCCCAATATAAGCGTCTTGTCGACTAAGAATTAAAGGATTTTCTCCACGTGAAAAAAACGCAGAATTTATCCCGGCTATAATTCCTTGGGCAGCGGCTTCTTCGTAACCGGTCGTACCGTTTACTTGACCAGCGAAGAAAAGACCGTTGATTCGCTTTGACTCCAATGAATGTTTTAGTTCACGAGAGTCAATTCCATCATATTCGATCGCATAAGCGTACGCTATAAATTCCGCTTTCTCTAACCCTTCAATTGAGTGTACCATCTTTTCTTGTACATCACGAGGCAGACTACAGCTGAGACCGTTAGGATAAATAACTTCACCTTTTGAATCTTCAGGTTCGAGCATCACGTGGTGTGTATCGGCATTTATAAATCGAACGATTTTATCTTCGATAGATGGACAATATCTTACACCTGTACCGATTATTGAACCACCATAAAGGGCTGATTTATCAAGGTTAGACTTTATTATTTTATGTGTTGTACTGTTTGTATGAGTCATCCAGCAAGGAAATTCTGGTAAAATAGCGTTTTTGTTCCACGTGGGACATTCTGATTTTATAAAAGTAGATTTATTTTCTTCTGCTTCTGGAATGTTCCACGTGGAACAATCTTGGAAATAAGCAGCAGTGATGGGAATATTATTTTGATGTTCCACGTGGAACAATGGCCGGGGAATTTCGCCATTTTGCTGATTACACTTTGTAAAATCGCATGATGAAGCTTTTAAACGAGGTGGAGTACCTGTTTTAAGGCGGATCAGGTTAAATCCGAGAGATTCAAGCGATTCTGAAAGTTTATTTACGGCAGGCCTATTATCTCCGGCACTTTCTGTTACCTCTTTTCCAATCCATATTTTGCCCCTAAGGGACGTACCGGATGTGATCACTACAGTTTTAGAATAAATATTTCCGTGGTGTTCTGTATTGATACCAATACAAATTTTTTTATTTATTTTACCATTATCCTCCTCGGCAACGACAGAATTGATGTCGGATTGATTGGTTGTGTGGTGGGTTTGGGTTGTGAGAATTTCAATTGCAGAGTCTTCTAAAACGGTCAGATTTTTTTGAGATAATATGACGCTCTGCATTCTAAGAGAATATTCAAGTTTTGCACATTGAGTGCGCGTTGCCTGAACAGCGGGACCTCTACTTGAATTAAGAGTTTTAGACTGAAGGGCTGTAGCGTCTGCGTTTTTACCCATTTCTCCGCCGAGTGCATCAAGTTCGTAGACAAGGTGGCTTTTGGCTAATCCACCGATTGAGGGATTGCACGGCATCTTTGCGATAGCCTCAATTTTAGAAGTAACGAGAAGCGTATTCGCACCCATTCTCGCGGCGGCAAGTGCCGCCTCGCAGCCGGCATGACCGCCGCCGACTATAATAACATCGTATGTAATAGGATTTTGCATAAGAGATTTAATTTAAGAAAATTATAGCATATATGGGGTATCTTGTGAACATTTATTTGAAAGATATTATGCGTCAATCATAAGTAGAGAAAAGTTGCAAAAATTTTGTAGATTTGTTAATAATGGCAAAAAATAATTTTAGTCAAGAGGAATGTTATCTTCTTATATAAACAATTATTTAATAGTTATCTACAAGGAACGCCGTTTGCCAAAGTAAATGAAACTTAGAAAGGGTAAACGAAAAGTTAGTCGGTTATTGAAACTTTATTTTTCGTTTAATTTGTCTTTCGGCTTCATCCGGAAAGCTCGTCTTGCCGAACGCGCGAACTCATGAGTTCTTCGCGCTCGGGATTCGCGACACTGGATAAGGTTTTTCGCCGTGCGAGACGCGTTTAGGTCGCTCATCACGTCGTCAAGACGACTTATCCGGATTTCGCCTAATCATCCGTGATCAGAAGCATTCTGCCTTGATGAAATGCTAACGCCCCTATCGCTGCTTGGTAATTTGCGATTACGTTGGCAAAGATA
>JAZQTB010000077.1:0-8294 GCA_045630425.1 Kiritimatiellia bacterium
GAATACGCCGCGTTAGTTACAACACTCTCCAACTTAAAGCCTCGCTCGATATCAATATCCGTCATAGTCGCGACATTGACCAGCCGAAGCGAAAACGCCCCTCTATTTTTAATGCTGCCGTGCAGGTAAAATACCATCAAAACAGCAGGAAGAATTACTTTAGCCAATATCGGCAACTTAACCCAAAACCTTAAAAACCGCCCTGATATCGAAAGCAAGATTTTCCCGAATGCGATTGCCACCAGCGCGGCAACCAACGCCGCGCCAATCTTAGCCATCACAGCCTCGCTGAAAAGAAAATCTAACATACCCATATTTTATCATAAATAGCATTCCCTTCGTTCGCTCTTTAGGTTCGAAAACTCAGGCTGAATGACGAGCTTACCGCCCCACCCGAAAAGTCCCTTGCCTTCAAGTTCATTGTAAACAAAGCCGTCGCAAATATCAGCAACTGTAAGATCGGTGAGAAGTTAAAGGGAAAACTTCTTTGTACGTAATCGCATTCATATTCCCAATAATCAAAAACTTCTTCTCTTCTAACTCCTGACTACTAACTCCTAACCCCTCCCGCTGTCAGGGTATCGCGTAGACGATATCGGCTGGAGGCTCGGCCGCGAACTCGACGGTTTTTCCGGTGAGTGGATGAGGGAATGAAAGCGTCACCGCATGAAGCAATACGCGAGTCGGCCTTACGCGCAGACGACGGTCCCTGACGGCGTCGCCGTAAAGCTCGTCCCCGACGACAGGGCAGCCGAGATAGGCCGCGTGAACGCGTATCTGATGGGTGCGCCCCGTTTCGATGACGAACTCAACGAGCGAAACGCCGGATCTTTTTGCGAGAACCGTCCACCCGCTCACCGCCCTTTTCCCTTCCGGAACATCGACGGCCATGCGCTTCGGATCCCACGGCTTGCGGCCGATCGTGTTTTCGATCCGCCCCGTTCTCGTCTTCGGAGCGCCGTGCAGAACGGCGAGATACGTCTTTCGGATGCGACCGTGCGACTCGAACGCTTCGCGGAGCGCGCGGTAGGCGCGCGGCGTCTTTGCGAAAACCATGACCCCGCTGGTGCCGATATCAAGACGATGGACGACGCCGGGACGCTCGCGGCTGCCGCAGACGCACATCCCCGGTCTCGTCTCCGCGAGATGGTCGGCGAGCGATTTATCGGCGTGACCCGGAGCGGAATGGACTATCATCCCCGCCGGCTTGTTCACGACCACGATATCGGGATCCTCGAAAATTATTTCTATCTGCCTCACGCTCTTAAGCGGAATCTGAAAGTGCACAGAACGGCGGCGATCAGAGGCGCCGGGAACGCCGTGATATGCGCGGCCAAAGGACGCATCTCAAGCTTCGAGACGAAAAGAGCGGCCGCGGCGACGTAAAAGACGAACAGCGCCGCGTATATTCCGAAAAGACACAGCGTCGAGCGCATGGAATTGAAGAAGAAAAACACGCCGAGCGACAGGAAAATCAAAATCGGAACTACGGCCGCCGCGACGGAAGGCATCAGTGAACTTTTCGCCAGCACCATGCATCCGACGTTGAATCCGTGATAGGCGAAGAACAGTCCCACGGCGCCGAGAATCCCCGCGAAGACCGACTGACGGCCCGAGGTAACGCCGGCGGGTATTGAAAGAAGCATCACTATTATGCACGACAGCGGCGCGAGCGCCTGGGCCCAGGCATCGTAACGGAGACTTTCGCGACCCTCTTCGTTGAGATCTTTATTGATTCTGATGTAGCGCAGTTTGCCCCTTACGGAAATAAGACGCGGATCGCAGTTCTGCATGCGGATGTCTTCGGGGCGCTCGCGGTATTCCAGGAACGGACGCAGCTCCAGCGCGTCGAGCGCCGGGGTCGGCGAGGCGCAGGGGCGGGCGTTGATGTCGTAATGCTGAAGCCGCGGCTTTGAAAACCACCATTCGCCGTCGAGATAACGCGCCTTTTCGGCGGTCATGCTGTAAAGGCGCGATCCGTCGGGACGGTCCTGCGTCACGAAAACGTCGCTCAGGACGGAGCAGTCCCTGCTGGCTTCACCGCGGACGGTCCATGTGCGGTTGCAACTCGTGTTGCGGAACGTGAAGCCCTCGGCCTCGGCCGCATCGTCCGAATCGAATCGCTCGGTCTTAAGGCGCTTGGCCCACTGTGCGTATTCCGGCATATACCATTCGCTCACCCACGCGACGAACGCGCCCATCAGGAGTCCGCAGAAAAGAAGAGGCCTCACTATCGCGAAAAGGCTTATGCCGCTGGCGCGCATCGCGGTAAGTTCGGAATGGCGGCAGAAATTCCACATCGTGTAGAGCGTCGCGAGCATCATCGCGGCGGAAGCGAGATAATGGAAGAACGGCGAGAGATAGCCGCCGAAATAAAGAACGCATTCCCTGAACGAGAGATTCGACCCCAAAAGTCTCGAAAACGATCCAAACAGCTCGAACAGAACGTATATCCCGATGAATCCGACGAGACAGTAGAAGAGCGGAACGATAAACTCGCGCAGAATGTAAAGCGTCAACTTCGACATTTAACCCTCCAGCGCGCCCGTCAGAGCGGACATCGATTTAAACCCGTGACGCTCGCAGTAGGAAACCATCCCGTCGTAAACGTCGCCCACCGCGCCGGGATCGGTGAAGAGCACCGTGCCGAGCGCGACCGCCGTCGCCCCCGCGAGCATGAACTCGATCGCGTCCTTCGCCTCGTAGACTCCGCCCATCGCGAGGATGGGAAGTTTAGTCGCCCTGTACGCGTCGTAGACGACCTTCACGGCGGCGGGATGGATGCCGCGTCCCGAAAGCCCGCCCGTGCGGTTGGCGAGAGAGGGCCTGCGCTTCTCGATGTCGATGACCATCGCGGGGATCGTGTTTATGAGAGCGAGCGCATCGGCTCCCGCGTCCTCGCACGCCTTTACGTAGGGACGGATATCCGGAACGTTGGGAGCGAGTTTTACGATAAGAGGCAGCGTCGTCGCCTTTCTAACCTCGGCGACAAGCCCATTGAGAACGGCGGGGTCCTGGCCGAACGTGTGACCTCCCGCCTTCACGTTGGGGCAGCTCACGTTGCATTCGAGCGCCGCGACCGGAGAGCCGGGATTGGCGAGAGCGTATTCATCGAGCCTGCGGGCGACTACGGCGTATTCGCCTACGCTTCCGCCCCAGATGTTGACGATCATCGGCGGGGCCTTGCCTCCGACGGCCTCTCCGACCGAGTCGGCGTACCACGGAACCGTAATGTCGAGAAAACGCTTAACGCCCGTACCCTGAAGGCCGATCGCGTTCACGAGTCCGCCCGGGACCTCACAGTGACGCGGCATGGGATTGCCGGGCCACGCGTCGACGCGGATGCCCTTGGCGGTGACGGCCCCGAGCTTTGAGTAATCTACGGCCCCGACGTACTCGCTGCCGTAACCGAACGTCCCGCTCGCCGTCGTGAGCGGAGTGGCCATTTCAAATCCGCCGAGATTGACTTTTGTATCTATCATTGCTTTCGCTCCCCTGATGTTCCGCTTCGAGATCATTCCCAGACAAGATCCTCCGCCGCGAAGACGGGACCCTCGACGCAGCAGCGCGAATTGCCGCGGACGGTTTTCTGGATGCACGCGTAACACGCGCCGACTCCGCAGATCATGTGGCGGTCCATCGAGATCCAGCCTTTCGACTTCGTGCCAGTAGCCCTTAACGCGACCGCCTTGAGCATCGGATCGGGACCGCACGCGAAGAGTTCGAATTTTCCGCCGGCCTCGCGGATCTTTATAATTTCGTCGTCTAAGGGATCGGTCACGAGGCCTTTGACCCCTTTGCTGCCGTCGTTGGTCGCGAGATGAAGCTCGACCCCGAGCGACCTGAATTCCTCAACGGCCAGAAGATCGGTTTCGGTGCGCCCGCCGATGAATACCGCGAGCCGTCCCTTCCAGCCCGAAGCGATAAGACGCTTCGCGAGAAAGTAAAGCGGAGCGACTCCGTAGCCGCCGCCGACGAGCAGCGCCGCTCCGTCGCACTTTACGGGGAAGCCGTGTCCGAGGGGACCTATTATTTCAAGCGTCTCGCCGACCTTGGCCGCGTTGAGCGCGGCAGTTCCGCGGCCCACGGTCTTGTAGAGAATATAGACCTTGCCGTCCTCCGCGTTGAACACCGAGAAAGGCCGCCTGAGGGCGCTCTTCTCGAGAGCGGGAACCTTCACGTGAACGAACTGGCCCGGCACGAGCTGCGGCGCCATCTCGGGAGCCTTGACGACCAGAAGCCGGTAGCCGGCGGCGAGCTCGTCGTGAACAAGTATTTCGCATTTTTCGTTCAGCATAAACGATGTCCTTTATCTTTTCTGGGACGCCCGCTGGGCGACGGCCTTAAGTGAAGCCCACATATCTTTTTTGATTTGCTCGACGGCCGGCGTGACCGTTGAAAACCTTAAAATATACTCGGGCGAATACGTCACGAGAACATCGCTCCCGCCGCGCGTCTTAACCCACATTCCGGGCGCGGCCTTGATTTCGGGGAACCACTTTCTGAGAGCGAGCGAGCCGAGAACGACGTATATCCCGGCATCGGGCAGAGGGGCCGAATTTACCACCGGCGCAAGTTCGGCTGTCGTCTTAAGCGCTGCGGTGATCTTCGATATCATCTCCGCCCCCTTCGGCGAAAGCGGCCTCTCGTGAAGAAACACGAAATCGAAACGCCTTCCGGTCCCGCGTGGCGCAGCCTCCGCTCCGCTTCCGGCGGTCGGCGCGGCGGGCGGAAGCGGCGCTTTATCGGGAATTGCCGCCGGCACCGCTCTCGCACCGGAGGGTTCGCTCGCCTTAACCTCCACGCGCGGCGGAAGCTCGGCGGCTACGGGTTCGAGCACGCTCCGGTCGCATTCAACAAAACGGACGCCGAGCTCGCGTTCAAGCTGCAGCTCGGCTTCAAGTCCGTTTAGTATGTAATCAAGCGCCGTCATTTACTTCGCCGCTCTTACGGGAGGATTCGGTCAGACCTTCTTCGGCTTGTTGAAACCGTAGGGGTTCTTCTTCTGCCAGCGCCACGCGTCCTTGCACATCTCTTCGATGCCGCGTTCGGCCTTCCAGCCGAGTTCTGCGGCGGCGAGCGAGGGATCGGCCCAGCACTCGGCGATGTCGCCGGGACGGCGCGGGCAGATCTTGTAGGGGACGGGCTTCTTGGAAGCCTTCTCGAACGCCTTGACGATCTGAAGAACGGAATAGCCGTTGCCCGTGCCGAGGTTGTAGACCTTGAGTCCGAGCTTAGGCTCCTTCTCGATCTTCTCGATGGCCTTCAGGTGGCCGACGGCGAGATCGACGACGTGGATGTAGTCTCTGACGCCCGTACCATCGGGAGTCGGATAGTCGTTGCCGAAAACGCTGAGTTCCTCGCGGCGGCCGATGGCGACCTGGGCGACGAACGGAAGGAGGTTGTTCGGAATGCCCGCGGGATCCTCGCCGATAAGCCCTGACTTATGGGCTCCGATCGGGTTGAAATAGCGAAGAAGAATGACGTTCCACTCGGGATCGGCCTTCTGGACGTCCTTGAAAACCTGCTCCATCATAAGCTTCGTCCAGCCGTAGGCGTTCGTGCAGCCGGGCGTCGGGAAGTCTTCGCGGATCGGCACCGAGGCGGGATCGCCGTAAACCGTAGCCGAGCTCGAGAATACGATGTTCTTGCAGCTGTGGTCGGCGAGGCACTTCAAAAGCGTGAACGTTCCGCCGAGATTGTTATTGTAGTATTTGAGCGGAATCTTCGTCGATTCGCCGACGGCCTTGAGCGCCGCAAAATGGATCGTCGCCTGGAACGGCGCCTCCTTGTCGAGCATCGCGTTGAGCTTCTTCTCGTCGCGGATGTCGATTTTGTAGAACGTCACGTCCCTGCCCGTAATCTTCTTGACGCGGGCGAGCGACTTCTTCGAGCTGTTGCAGAGATTATCGACCACAACCACGTCATGCCCGGCGTTCAGAAGCTCAACAACGGTGTGGCTGCCGATAAAGCCGGCGCCGCCGGTTACCAGAATTTTCATTCTAAACAATCCTTTCGTTATTTCCCGTTTTTAAATTATTTACTCGCCGTATACGCAGTCGAGCGCGTCGGAAATCATGTCGGACGCCTCCTCGAGCGTCTCCTCCTTGAGAACGAGCGGCGGGAGGAATCTGACGACGTTCGAGCCGGCCGTGAGGGCGAGAAGGCCCTGATCCTTAAGGGCGTCAACGATCTCCTTGGGATCGCCGTCGACGACAAGGCCGAGCATAAGGCCCTTGCCGCGGACTTCGAGAAGCTTGTCGTACTTGTCGACGAATCCCTGAAGGACTTCCCTGAAAAGATTTCCGGTCTCGGTCGCGCGCTTGAGGAGATTCTCCTCCTCGATGACTTCGATAACCGCGAGCGCGGCGGCGGCGGCGACGGGATTGCCGCCGAAAGTCGAAGCGTGGGCCGACTTCGTGAAGACGTCGGCGAGCTTGGCGTTGGAGACGAGCGCGCCCATCGGGATGCCGTCGGCCAGAGATTTCGCGAGCGTGAAGAGATCGGGCTTTACGTCGTAGCCCTGCCACGCGAACCACGTACCCGTGCGGCCCATGCCCGTCTGGACTCCGTCGCAGATCATGAGAAGATTCCTCTCGTCGCAGAGCGCGCGGACGCCGGCGATGAACTCGGGCGTCGCGGGGGTTACGCCGCCCTCGCCCTGAACGGCCTCAATCATGACGGCGACCGTCTTCTCGCTGACGGCGGCCTTTACGCTTTCGAGATCGTTGAAATCGGCGTACGCGAAACCGACGGGAAGAGGATCGTAACCCTCCTGGCACCACGACTGGGCCGTGGCGGCGACCGTCGCGAGAGTGCGCCCGTGGAAGCCCTGGCGCATCGTGACGATCTCAAAGCGGCCGCCGTTCTGGGAACCCCACCTGCGGGCGAGCTTGATGGCGGCCTCGTTGGCCTCGGCGCCGGAGTTGCAGAAGAAGACCTTTCCGCCCAGGCCCGAAAGCTCGACGAGCTTCGCGGCGAGTTCCGTTGCGGGCAGGTTCGCGAAAAGGTTGGACGCGTGGATGAGTTTGGCGGCCTGATCCTGGACGGCCTTGACGACCTTGGAGTGGGAGTGTCCGACATTGTGGACGCCGATGCCGGAAGTGAAGTCGTAAAGCGCGAGCCCGTCGATGTCGCGGACGGTGACGCCCTTTCCGCTCGAGAGCACCGTTGAAGGCGCATACGTGGGCATAACCGCGCTGTTGTACAGATCAAGTGTTTCCTGGGTCTTGTTGCTCATTGTATTATCTCCGTTCCCACGCCTTCGCGCGTGAATATTTCAAGCAGAAGCGAATGCGCCATACGCCCGTCAACGAGGTGGACCTTTTTGACACCCGCGCTGATCGCGTCGACGCAACCGTTGATTTTAGGGAGCATGCCTCCCGATATGGTTCCATCCGCCTTGAGCTTCTCGACGGCACCGAGATGCAAGGTGGAAAAAAGCGTGCCCGGATCGTTCGGATCCTTGAGGAGTCCCGGAACGTCCGATACAAGCGCGAACTTGCGGACCTTGAGCGCTTTGGCGAGCGCTGCCGCCGCAAGATCGGCGTTGATGTTGTAAAGATGGTTGTCGAGCGCGCCGGTCGCGATCGGCGTGACGACGGGAATTATGCCGGCGTCGAGCATCTCGACCGTCGAGCGGACGTCGACGCCTGTTATGCGCCCGACGTAGCCGCGGTCGGGATCGGTGATGCGTTCGGCCGAGAAAATCCAGTTTCCGTGCAAAGGCTTCGCGTTGGTCGAGCGGGCCATGAGACGGCTCACGAGATCGGGATTCACGACATTGTTGAGCGTCTTGCGGACGATCTCCATCGTCTTTTCGTCGGTGACGCGCTGGCCGTCGAGAAACCTGGGTTCATGTCCCGACTCTTTAATGGCCTTGGAAATGGCCTTTCCGCCGCCGTGAACGATGACGACCTTGATGCCGACAGCGCGCATAAAGGCGATATCGTCCATCAAAGACTCGAGATTCTCCTCGACCTCCATGACGCTGCCGCCGAGCTTCACGAGCACGACCGAGCCTCTGAAATCGAGAATATAAGGCAAGGCTTCGGTCAAAACCGCCGCCTTCGACATAGCAGTGTGTACTTTTTCCATAATAGCCCGAAAATTATATCAAATTTCAGCCCCCAACTCAACAACACCCGTGGCGAGACAAAAATTACAAATGACCCGCGTGTCGCGTCTAAAGCCGCGCCCCGTGGATCATTTGTGATATATTTTTCGTCGCCTCCTGTACTAAGCCTTCTATTTTAGGCAATGCTGCGCCACTCGGCAGGGATCTGTCGAGACTT
>JAZQTB010000078.1:0-4972 GCA_045630425.1 Kiritimatiellia bacterium
TTCATATCGCGGCGGATGTTGCTGCAACCGTGCTCACCTTTTGATATGGGCGACTGTGAGCTTCGATGGATTAACGGAGGCTCTTCTCGGTCTCGACTCGCTGCGGAGTTGTAACGCCTTTCACACTTAGACAAGTAAATACGCATACTTCGGGAAAGCCACAACAACGTCACTGGCTTCGTACAACGCATCTCTTACGGCTACAATCCTCCGCGAGTCTCACTCGAAGACCTCCGCTTAACCCATCTTCGCTTTAATGGATGTTTTAGCGGATCATTTATATTTTGCGCTTCGCTTAGGGATGCTGGCCTTCCTCGTCTTACTTGCGTCTGCCACCGTCTACCTGCGAACCGCGTTCGCTCGCCTCATTCAGCTCGACGCGCTCCACTCCCGTCCCGCTTCCTCATAACTTTTCGCTTTTCTTTTTGCTTTTCCAATTTCATTCTTGGCAGTTTTTCTTTAGCCAACTACCTTCGGGCATTCAAATCGTTAGTCCAAACAGGATTGACGCTGTGTCGCGAAGACAGTACGTGCGCCGGGGAGGACCACGCACGCTTACGCTCGGAAGCGTATGTGTGAGACGTTGAGAAAAGACGCGATGAATGAGCTGTGCGTTTAGTAAGACGATAAATCTCATTCATATAAAACACGAAGCGATAAAAAACAATCATCCATTTTAACATCCACTTAAAGCGAAGGCGGATGGAGTGGAGTCCTCCGAGTGAGACCCGCGAAGGATTGTAGCCGTAAGAGGGTTATTGTAAGCAACCAGTGATCCTGTCGAGGCAAGGCAGGCTAAATCAATAAACTTGTCTAAGTGTGAGAGGCGTCACAACTCCGTAGCGGGTCGAGACCGAGGAGGAGCTCCAGACATCCGCCGTAGCTCACAGTCGGCTATATCAAAAGTGGAGCACGGTTGCCCAAATCCGTGGCCGCATTTATACATAGCATAGCAACAGGCAAGCAACAACAGATCGCGGAGCCATTAATTAAGAATTACTTCTGTTGTACAGAATGAAAAAAAGCAAATGGGGAAAACTGGGGATATTCAACCAATTCCGTAGTTGACAAGCTATGCGAATTTATGATAAAGTAATCGCGTGATTACAAAATGAAGAGCGTTTTGCGCTGAAGGTTTTATAGGAAATTTTCAAGTGCGACGCAATCTAAAAGGAGGAATGATATGAAGAAGATTCTTATAGCTGCTGTCGGGTTGTCCTTGTTGAGCGGATGCTCGATGAAGGAGTTTTCGTCGACGCCGTTTTATGAAGGTAATACCGTAAAGTACACGGGCGCGGTTGAAGATCGCGTAAACCTTTGGCCCGTAGCGTATTGGCGCGAGCCTGTCGGTTCGGTAGCCTGGCCGCTTGTATCGTTCGGATATGATCATTTAGCATTAAGGCCTATTTACTCGCAATACAAGAAAAGCGGTATGGGCGAGTATGATGAATACAATGTCCTTTGGCCGATAGCGCAGTTTGATACGGACGATAGGGATTATCGAATTTTCCCGTTCTTCTGGGGGAGAGATTACTCTAAAGATCCTTACTTCTGTCTTTTTCCCGCCGTCTGGTACAACGATGAGTTTGCGGGCGTATTTCCGTTCTTTTGGTCTACAGACAAGTCGAGCGGCGGATTTTGCGTCTTTCCGTTTTTTTGGGCTGAAACGCTCAGTTATAGAAACGGCCTTTGGCACACGCTTTTCCCGCTTTATTATTATGAGAGTTATGAGGCTAAAGACGATAGCCCAAGTACGAGTGAGTTTTGGACGGTTTGCGGCTTAGCCGGGTACAATCGTCGCGGGGGAGAATTTAGAGATCATAGATTTTGGCCGTTCTATCATTGGGAGAGGGGAAACTTCTATTCGATTCCATACTCTCGTTATCAAAGCGGCGGCACGGTTAAAAATCGGATTCTCCTCGGCTTTGCAGGAGGCGACTCAAATACGAAAGGCGAATATATGGCGTCGTGGGTCTTTCCGCTTTATTATCACAACAAGAACAAGGAAGAATTTCTCTCGCCTCTTTACGGCAGCGCCAAAGATTCGTCCTGGCTTCTTCCTTTGTATTACCGCGATTCCAAAAAGTTCATTACTCCAATTTACGGCAAAACTCAAAATGCAAATTGGACGATTCCTCTTTATTACAAAGACAACGAAAAGCTGATTACCGCTTTAGGCGGATGGAATAAGGATATGCATTGGTTCATACCGCTTTATTATAAGGACAAAGATTCGTTTATAACTCCGCTTTACGGGCGCGACGGCGATAATGAATGGTTGCTGCCGCTTTATACCCGCGATAAGACGAAGTTTTCGACGGCGCTCTTTTCGAAATGGAATGACGAGAAGAAGGGAGAGAAGGGATTTTTCTCTTTGCCGATCCTTTCGGGAGCGAACTGGTCAATGAATTCGCAGAAGAGCTGTTGGTATGCGCTCGCGGGACTTGCGGGGTCTAAGACCGATGCGACAGGCAAGGACAGTTCGCAGTGGGCGTTTCCCGTTTTCTTGAGAGATAAGGATAAGGGCTTTTATTCTCTGCCGTACTCTTGGGATGGCGGTGGGACGAGTCAGACTAACAGGTATTTCGCCTGCGGTCTTGCCGGGACTCGCTCCGGCAAGACGGAAGGCAGTTGGCTTTTTCCCGTTTTTGATTATAAGAAGGATAAATCGTTTACGTCGGCTCTTTATTCCTGGGACGGTGGCGGCACAAGTAAGACCAACAGTTATTACGCTCTTTCTTTAGCCGGCAAGCGTTCGGGGCGTGAAACCGGATGGTGGCTATTCCCGTTCTACAATAAGGAGAAGGATGCGGATTATGACAAAGAGTACGCTTATCTCGATATGGATAAACTGCCCGAAGAGATAAAAATCTGGGATGCCGTCTATACTAACTGGACATGGAACGCCAAGAAGGACTGCCGTGAAATTGAGTCGATAGAGCCGATAAAGGAAGGTACTTATTTCTACTCGTACAACAATGCCGATCTGTGTCTTGTATCCGACAACGACCGAAATGTATCGGGCAGTGTTCCCTGGAAGGGGAAAGTGTATAAGATTACGTATAATCACGATCAGGGTAACCGCCTTGCCTATAGATATGAAGGCGAGCGTAAAGTCACTTTTGATATAAATACGCGCAAGAAAATTTCAGACATTGAAGAAGGTGAGTCGTCTTTATTTTTCTTCCTTTACAACGCTTCACATGAGCGCGATCGGATGACGAATAAGAGTTATGCGAGCAGGAAGGTTCTTTTGAAGCTCTGGGACTGGGAAGAGAAGAACGGTGATGTTTCGCTCGACGTGTTCCCGGGCTTTACCTACGACTCGAAGACGAACGGGTATACGAAAACTTCCTTCCTCTGGCGCTTCTTCCGATATGAAAGCGATCCGAAGGAAGGAACGAGCGTAGACCTCCTCTTTATTCCCGTCTGGCGGTAATTTTGTTCGATAAGGCGGGAATATGATATAATAAAAACATTATGAAAAATAGAAATTTAGCCGGAGTATTGTTTTCAACGTTCATTTTTTCCGCAAGTATAGCGCGCGCATCAGTTGTGGTGACGAATGCGATGGAAAACCCTTTGTGGGGATATGAAGTGCATGGTATTGGCGATAAGGCTAATGAAATTGCAGTAGTATTTACGAACCACACCGAAAATGCCACATGGACAGTGCCCGACGATATTGAGAATATTCAGTTTCTCGTAGTTGGCGGCGGCGGTGGCGGCGGCGGTGACTATGGCACGGATGATGGGCGCTATGGTGGCGGCGGCGGTGGCGGCGGTGGTGTTGTCGCAGGAACGATTGTGTCTATTAAGAAAGATGCGGTAGTATCAGTTAAAGTAGGTGCTGGCGGCAAGGGCGGCGTTGCAGGTGGAAAGCCAGGGACAAGTACATATAATTATAATGGCGCTGCAATTAAAGGTGGCAATAGTGAATTTTCGATAGATGGTGTTCAATATGTTGTTGCGAATGGTGGCGGACGCGATTTAGGTGTTAAGAGTTCTTCTACGGTATATGCTGGAGGTAATGGCGGTTCGAGTGCTGGAAGTCGTGCCAAAAAGACATCACAAGGCGATAATACAAAAGGTGAAATCAAGGTTTCGTCTGGTTTGGCGACAGGAACGGCGCATGGCTGTAAGGGTGGTGCGGGTGATGCGGATATTAAGTATGCAGCTGGTGGCGGTGGCGGAGCAACGGTAGATGGCAAATCACCCGCTGATTCAAATCACGGTGGTAATGGCGGTGAAGGTTTGGAGTCGACTATTACCGGAAAGTTAATGGTTTACGGTTCTGGTGGCGGTGGTGGTACGGCGACTTCAGCTGGTGTTGGCGGTAAAGGTGGCACTGGTGCGGGTGATGGACATCTTAAAAGTAACAGTAACGGAGAAAATGCCTTAGCCAATCAGGGCGGCGGAGGCGGTGGCTCTGGCGGTAAGAGCAATGGCGGCAATGGCGGCTCTGGCATTGTCGTGTTGCGTTATTCAGTTGTTAAACCTGGTATTAAATTCTTCTTCAAATGAATAGGAATAACATTAGTTTAATGCGCATTGTTAGCGCTTTACTGCTGTTTTCAGCGGCGCTTGTTTATCAAGCATCGGCTGATGACGCTGTAGGGATACGACGTATAGATGTCGGCACTAACAGTACTGTCGAAATCGTTATGCCATTTTCTCCGCTTCATAATAGCGGACCAGACGGATATTTAGCAGGGTCTTTTTTCGGTGATGGAACTGATATTTCAGATTGTCTTTCTTTTTACGACCTTGAAACTGGCGAGTCGATTGATTCATTTTGGGCTGATTCGTTTTGGCTTGATCCAGTTACATTGACGCCTTCTATGATTTCGCCTGTCCCAGGTGATATATTTTATTTTTCGCGCTCGAACCTCGACCCATTTTCGTTTTATATTTATGGACGGTTGCCAGAGGCGCAGTTCCGTTCGACTGCCCCTAAAATTAAGAGTGTTTG
>JAZQTB010000079.1:0-61254 GCA_045630425.1 Kiritimatiellia bacterium
TTATCCGCGCTTATACGATGTGGAATTTATTGGGAAAAGTTTGCAATGTACGAATCAAGGTTCGTCAGTTTCGGCTGTTGCCTCGCCGAACGATTTTATTCAAGAGGAGTTTGGTGCGATAGTTGATGTTTCGGTTGATGATTCAGCCGATAGGAAGATGCTTTTTGTTCAGTTGCGCGCATATCTTCGTGACAGTCCTGAGTGGAAAGACTTCGCATGCAAGGCGCATCGTCAGCGTGGCTTAGACTCTGATTTTAAAATGGAGCTTCCGTTTACTCCTCTTCGTATGGAAATTGATTCCAGTTTTTATGTTCATTCGGGTGAAACGGTGGTTTTAGGTGGTCTGACAGATGCTCACGACAAAAAGAGCGATGTGCTTGTTTTGATGTTCGCGACTATGCGTGTTTTGGATGAATATGGAAAAGAAGATAAATCATATGGTAAGTCAATGTCGTGCGGAAAGGAAGTGTGGCGCGAATATCCGTCTTCCGGGATGAAGGCCGTATCGTATTTTTGCGCGAAATCCAGTATTGAATCGGATTCTTTCTCCACAGAGAAGCCGAAGGTATTGAAGTCTGAAATAATTGCAAAGCGAATTGAAGAATGGAAAGCCTTTTTTACCGAAGAATGGGGCGTGCAATGGCCGGAAGGGTCGTCGTTAAAGGATCTCAGCGGTTCCTTGTCTTTAATGTGGTTTAAAAATACGCCTGAAAACATTGCGAAAATAACAGAGGGCTTTGAAGGTATTGTAAAGAGCCGACGGGTAGAAATGGATGTTTGCTGTATTGAAGCCGATGAAAAATTACTTAAGGCTGTAGATTATTATAGTTCTAATCGGGTTGATGCCGCGACATTGCAAAAGCGTCTAATCGCGCATAGTGACGCGAAACTTATTGCGGATTCCCATTTAATAATGGATCAAGGTTTTGAGCAACTTGTTAAAAGCACTATGGTGTATAGATATCCAGATTACGATACGATCTTCGATAACATATCGTCAAATCAAACAGATAATGCCAAAAATAAATGGATTGGAATCTTAGATATAGATGAAAAAGAGTGTGGTGTTATTATTGAAAAAGAGTGTGGTGTTATTATTGAGCCGCTGGTTTCGAGGAGGCGTTCTGCTGAAGATATTTGTGATGTCGAATTGCGTGTAAATATACAAGGCGAGCCAAGGTGGAAAAGTTTTGGTGTCAAGGCGATAGGCTCGGCGTCGTATGGTATAACAATGGAGTTACCATCTTTTTCGCGTCGTGCCGCGTTTGATACGAAGTTTACTGTTAAATCGGGTGTGACATCAGTATTCACTGAAAGCGTGATAGACGCAATCGGCAGTCGTAAGACAATTTTTATCTTTTGCACACCTCACTTGCGATAATGTAGAATTTTACGAGCGAGTTAGGCGAAAATTATGATATACTTTTTGCCCGAAAAGGTTCTTGGTGTTCGTATAAGAGGAGAAATATGAAAAAATTAAACACTCTATTTTGTATTTTATTATTAGCGGGATTTTCGTTCGCGAATCCTGAGCCTGTTAATGTTCCTGAATTGATGCAAACATTCGCAGGTGAAAAGATAACTTCTAAAGCTGAGTGGGAGAGTATACGCGCTCCTGAATTATTAGAAAAGTTCACGACAGAAGTTTATGGTCGTAGGCCTAAGGTCCTTTTGGATGACAAAAGGATTAAGTTTGAACTTATAGATACGTGTGATGCGATGAAGGGTATGGCCATTCGAAAGTTGGTTCGTTGTCGTTACAAAGGTCCTTTAGGTGAGTTTATCTTTCCCTTTACAGTTTTTATACCTAAAAAAGATTATCCAGTGCCAGCATTCGTTTTCATTTGCAATCGCCCAGCCGAAAACGTTGATCCAACTAGAGCTAAAAAAAGTCAATTTTGGCCAGCGGAGCAAATTGTATCGCGAGGATACGCTACAGCAACATTTTTATTTTCAGATATAGCTGCCGATAATAATATTAATGCGGGTTTTGATCAGGGGATATTTTCAGTTGTAGAGAAGTCGTCTGAGCGTATAAATGAATCATGGGCTTCGCTTTCTGCTTGGGCGTGGGCTGCATCACGTATTATGGATTGGATTGAAAAAGAGCCGTTGATCAATTCTAAGCGTGTAGGCGTTGTCGGGCATTCTCGCGGCGGTAAGACAGCGCTTTGGACAGCTGTAACTGATAAGCGATTTGCGATGACATGCGTAAACAATTCAGGGTGCGGAGGAACGAAGCTTAATCACATAAATCTACCTAAGTCTGAGTCGATTGCTAGAATAACTAAGGTTTACCCTTATTGGTTTAGCTCTAATTACAAAAAATATGCGAATAAAGAAATGTCGATGGACTTTGATACACATCAATTAGCTGCGCTTGTAGCTCCGCGTCTTTTAGCGATAGCGAGCGCGAGTAAAGATGATTGGGCTGGTCAGTTAGGAGAGTGGTGGTGCGCTAAGTTAGCATCGCCCGCATGGGAGCTTTATGGTAAGAAGGGCTTAGTAGCTGATAAGATGCCTAACGTAGGCGAAGCTCAGCAAGAAGGCTCCATATCATATCATTATCGCGAAGGTAAGCACAATCTTAATCTTCACGATTGGAATAGGTACATGGATTTTGCCGACAAACACGGTTGGCGCACGAATCCTTAACGGACACCGAAAGGGTTACGAAAGTTTCCTTTGGATAAAATAACCGCAAGAATTCCATAATACTTTTGATTTTTTAGTAGATGCCTTCGGCATTGGGGGGCTGGGGTGCAACCCCAGTTATAAAATAAAACAATAGAGTAGTAACAGTATAGCGGTTGGAATGTGCGAAGCTTTTAGCCGGAACGGTAGTGGAGGCCATTTGAACAACCATCGGAGTTTATAAAACTAAGCGCAGCGCAAAATAATAAACTCTATTTCTTCTTCTGTTAGATTAGTAATTAACTCCGATAGGTTCCGATGAGTTTCGCTAACGCTTCACTTTAGAGGCTTCGCGCATTCTAACCGCTTTGCAGTAAGCTTTACTTTTACTTGATTTTATATATGCCTTCGGCATTTGGGTATGGGGTCTGAGGTGCAAGCCCAGTTATAAAAGATGATACAAGGTTGTAAAAGAGTGACGGTTGGATTGTGCGAAGCAATAAGGCGAAACGGAGATGCGCCTGCGACGAAGTCGTCGGGTTGGGTGCGAGCGCCGCGCTTTTATTATATGAGTTAAAGTGGTATAATTGGCAGTGATGATGATGGATGATTATAAAATCTCTCGATAACTTCCAAAGAACGGAGGGGTGTAAAATGATTTCACCCCACCACTCTCACCTCACCAATGGGGACCCGAGGATTCGATTATGAAGAAGATTGCGAAATTCGTATTCAATACGGCGTACGGGCCGTTTGTCGCGTGGTGTTGCAACGCGTTGTTGCTGTTCGCGGCGTATGCAATATCGCCGCCGCTCGGCAGGTTCGGGGCTACGATGGTCAATATGATGTTAGTCGTACAGGTATTGGCGGCGATAGTATGGCTGATTGCATTGTTCATTTCGTTCAACGAGCATGAGTGGGTGCGGGCACTTGTGCAATTCTTTCTTGGCATTGCAGGACTGTTCCTGTTCGGATTTGGGTTGACCTTTGCATTTATGGCGCATGGAGTCGTTGCCCACGCGGCGTCAAGTGGCTATGCTGAGGTTAGAAGCGCAAGTGTGACGAACGAGACCAGCGCGCTTGAGTTTGCTATCGAGTATCGTCCGGCGCATCCGTTCCTCGCGGAATACGACAAGACCATTGTGTTCAAGTCCGGCAAGCGCATTGGCGTCTGGATGGACACGGGCGGAGCGGGGCCGTTCGCGGTTTATCGTCTTCCGGCAGGGGAATACTATCTCGTGGATGGACTGGAACATGACTTTATACGCAACGACTACCGCGTCAACATAACGAATGAAACAGTGGAGATGATGTGCGATAAAACATGGGTGAATATCCCTGAAGGTGCACTCAAGGTCGTCGGCGGGGGAAATGACTCGATTTCGGTCGAGACGGCGGACGGCGAAAGGTGGGTGGATGGTGGAATGCCGGTTGGGGATTCGCTGAAAGGCCGCAGCTATCTTGGGCTTCTCTACCCGAGCGGAAGGTTTGATCCTGACGAGGGTGATCCATTTGTGGACATCATCGAGCCAAAGTGGAAAACCGTTAAACTGGCTGGCGGCGAAGTTCCGTTCTCGCTTGAATGCAGGCGTTGGAAAGGTTCTCGTTGCTACCGCCTGGCGTTTGCTTCGGGGGCGAGAATTGCGCTTGGCAACTGCATAGGGGAGACCGGCTATTCGCTCTATGCGCTTGAGGACGGGCGCTATCATTTGTTCACTGCAGGACAGGAGGATATCTTGCGGCGCAATGAATGGCGTATCGACGCTACGGAAGAATCGGTCGAAGTCATGTTCAAGGATCGTTGGAACAAATACGGGGATTTGTGGGTGAAGATACCACGTGGAGCGACCTCCGCCAATAGTGGCATCGGCATCAGCGGAGGTGAAGACGGCAAGCCGCTCAGCGTTTCAATCGATGTCAATACGGAAGGAGGAAAGGTGACGGGACATGATTTTACGCCTGTCGGCGAAACGCTTGCGAATGAAAAATTCCTCGGGACGTTCCATCCGCCAGATGACAATCCGCGCTCAAAAAGTCATAAGCGGGAAAGGAAATAACGAAATGAATGCGAGAATGGGATTTGCCATAGAAAAAAACGAACGGAGTAACCAATGAAACCATTTGCATGAATCGTCGGGAAATGTTGC
Organism: Kiritimatiellia bacterium; assembly: GCA_045630425.1. Lineage (GTDB taxonomy): Bacteria > Verrucomicrobiota > Kiritimatiellia > RFP12 > UBA1067 > UBA1067. The sequence continues at coordinate 4,782 of JAZQTB010000079.1, forward strand.
CAATGTGGAAGTGTTGCCAATGACAATGTTGCCAATTGCCAATGAGTTTTAGCCGCAAAGAACGCAAAGGACGCAAAGAAAGGAAAACGAAGGTGAAGTTGAGAAATCCTCACTGGTTGAAGTCACTTGCAATACATGCGTTGACACTGATAGTTGCAACATTCATAGGGCTTGTCATCATTGGCAATGGAGAGGCCCCTGGATTGATAGGAACTTCCTTGTGGGTGGCATTGATAAGTCCGTTGGTATATCCGCTGGTCGGACCATATATGGTGGCGTTCTTGCTTGTTACGCATATAGCAGTTCTGAGCTTTTTATTTTGGGGCGTTGTCATTATGTCGTATGCGGCGTATTTCATGCTTCTCCTTGGGGCGATACTGGAAAAGGATAGGGCAGTTCGTGTCGGCCTTTGCATAGTGTTGGCAGTATGGTTTATTTTGACGCTCTTTGGTTTTTCAGAGTGGGCGATGTATTGGAGCGTGTAACGACAAATTGAAGAAAGTAATATGGCGATGAAGAAAATAATGATGACGGCGCTTTTCGCGGCGATGGTCGCGCTGGCGGGATGTTGTGCCGCAAAGAAAAGCGCGGAATCCATCGGAATTATCGGCGGTGAAGACGGCCCGACTGCGATATGGATGACAACGCGATTTCCGTGGAGCAAGGATTGTCCGCAGGAGAAATGATGCGCAGATTGACGACAGACGATTATGCGGTTGACGCGGTGACGATGGCGAAGGCGCTTGTCGGCGCGTGGCTGTGCCGCCGGCAGGAGGACGGCAGCGTCGTGCGGCGGCGCATCACCGAGACGGAGGCGTACTGCGGCGAGGAAGACACGGCCTGCCATGCGCACAAAGGGCGCACGGCGCGGACGGATGTGATGTACGCTTCCAAGCGAGACCAAAACCGCAAGTGGCGCTTTACGCTTAAGAATCCAATGACAAACGGGTAATATGTATGATATAATATTGCCCGAAAGTGAGGAAGGGCAGTGTTCAAGATTGGTGAATATTTTAAGGAAAATGACTTTCTGCGCGTTGCGGACGCAGAAAAGATGGGGATTTCCCGTGCTGTGTTGTCACAGATGGCGAAGAGCGGGGAGTTGCAGCGTGTTGCGCATGGCGTGTACGCCAGGACAGATGCGGTGCCGGACGAACTTGCGCTGATCGGCATGCGGTCGGACAATATCGTCTTTTCCCACGAAACCGCGCTGAATCTGCTTGGACTTTCCAATCGGATTCCGGCAATGCCGTCCATCACGATTCCTTATGGCGGATCGGTTCCGCACAGCATCGCGAGCGCGGTAAACGCCTACAGGATAAGGCCGGAGTTGCACGATCTAGGCAGAGGGACGGAAGAGACGTTCATGGGGAACGAGGTGGCTTGCTACGACCGCGAACGGACGATTTGCGACATAATCCGCTCGTACTCGCGCATGGATGTGGAGACGTATGCGAACGCGATAAGGAACTATGCGGGGAGCAGGGAGAAAAATATTCCGCAATTGGTCTCATACGCGCAGGCTATGGGCATCGAGCGCAAGGTCCTCAAGGTCATGGAGGTGCTTGTGTGAGCGGCGATACGGCCAGGTCGATGAGTGTCAGGGCAAGAATCAACAATCTTGCGAAGGAACTGGGTATTGCGCCGCAGCATGCGCTCCAAAGGTACTTCACGGAAAGATTTCTCGCGAGAATCGCCGCGTCGCCGTACGCGAACAATCTCGCCATAAAGGGCGGTACGCTGATGAGCGCGATTCTCGGCGTTGCCCACCGCACGACAATGGATATCGACGCCACGATCATTGGCATGAAGGCGGATGAGGCGACGATTGAAAGAGTGGTGGCCGAAATCGCGGCGATTGAGGTTGGCGACGGTATTGTGTTCAAGGTAAAGCCGGTAGGTGCGGACACAATCCGCAAAGACGATGATTACGGCGGATACACAGTTGGGCTATTGGCGTCCGTCGGCACGATACGGTTGCCGATTGCGCTTGACGTGACGTTCGGGGACAAGATCACGCCAAGGGCCAGGAAAAGGAAGTTCACGCAGATTCTGGACGGAAGTTCGCATATTACAGTTTTGGCGTATACGGTCGAGACGGTTGTTGCGGAGAAGCTGCAAACCATTTTGTCGAGGGGTGCGGCGAATACGAGGCTGCGCGATTTCTACGACTTGCACATGCTGTGGGCACGGCGCGAGTTCAAGGCGGAGATTCTTGCCAAGGCCATAAGGAATACGTTTGCAAACCGGCACTCGGAAGAGTATTGGTCAAATCGTTTGCAAATCGTTGAATCCTTGAAAGTGTCGCAGCCGCTGGCGGAGCAATGGCAACGGTATTGCCGTAAGGCTCCATTTGCCAAAGACATAACGTATTTGCAGGTGGTAGAATCGATCAAAAACCTGATTGATGCGGCACAATAACCGAAGGCGCACCCCATGAAACCATTTGCACGAATCAACTTGTCCTCCGTCTTGTCCTCAGTAGCCTTGGCGAAGGTGGACGCTCTGCGTAGGGGGATCCTTGTCTCATCCCTCGCGCGAGAGGGGAGAGGAAATGCGAAAGGAGAAGCGAGATGAATATGCGAAAGAGATTTGCACGGATTGTTGCGGGAATAATGTTGCTTGGTTTGGTGGGATGTGACGACACAAAAAGACATGCGGAATCCATTGGTGTAATTGGTGGCGCTGATGCGCCTACCGCTGTTTGGCTTTCATCCTGGTCCGCATGGAGCCAGAACTTTCTGGATTGCATTGTTCCCGTTGTGTCGATCGCTCCGCAATCTACGATTGAAGACACGAGGGACTATCTTGAAAAGGTAGTGCTGAATCCTCCGGGCATGAACGGCATTGACGGATTGGGGCCAATCAAGGTTGAATTGGTCTATGGCCGCAATCTCGTTGTGCCGCTGAAAGAGTTCTATGCGACGAATGTTCCCGTGCGGACGGTTTTGACTGAGATTGCAGAAAGAGATGGCGCAAAGGTGGCGTGGAATCCCAGGCGCCGTGTTGTCTCATTCCTCTGCAAAGGCAAGCTGAACCAAGACGAATGGCGTAAAATTCTGGAAGATGTTGGCGAAATTATATATCCTTCAAATCCTGTCAAGGATACCCCAACCGAAAGGAGCAACCCATGAATACGCGGATGATGTTTGCGCGGGCCGTCGCGGGAGATTTTTTAGACAGGATTTACAGGATTAACAGGATCAAGAAAGTCGCGGGAGAATAATGAAAAAGGCTTCACTTCTTTTGTTTGGAATCGTGTGGTGCGGCATTCTTGCCGTCATCACGTGGCTCTTTTCATGTAGTACGGGGGTAGGCAAGAGTGATGTTCCTGATCCGTACGGCCGATGGATGGTGTATACGATCATTTCCGGATTTTGGGCGCTCGGCGTTGTCGTAGTCGCATCGGGTATCGCGATGCTTTTCTCCAGAGGGGATGAAAAGCCGAAACCCGGGTCGCTGGTGGGCAAGTTCATCTTTATCATATTGGGTGCGATGTTTGCCCTGTTGGGAGTGTTCGGCGTCTGCGGCACCGTGGCCGATAATGCCGGAGTCGACGATCCTGATCTACCAATGTTTTTCAGGGTGTTCGCGCTGGTGATGCACAATGTCCTTCCGGTAGTCATGTTTGTGATTTTCTTCCTGATTGGGATAATGGTGTTTTTAATCGGCATTAATGAACTTGCAAGGCCGTTGCGCAAGAAGAAAGCTGCCGTGCTCGGCAAGCGGACTGTGCGCCTGAGAAGGACGCCAGACCTTGATGTTGTGAAATTGTTCGGAAGCTTTCTGGGGTGCACGGCGGCGATAGGGCTCATAATCGGGCTTAAGAGCTTTCAGCTTTTCACAAATCCCTTTGCCTTCAAATGCTTTCTTATTGTCTCGTCCGTGGTGGTGATAGGCACCTATGCGGCGTTTGTAGTCCGCATGGTCAGGCGCGAGGTAGCCTTGCCGCACTACAAGGTCACGTTCACGGGCGGCAAGTGGAGGACGGGCGCGGAGATGAGCGTCCGCTACGAGTTTGCAGGCGCTTCAGCTCCTGATGCCCTCAAGGTTCTTCTCGTCCAGTCCGACGGCGCAATACGCGAAGCCGGCGCACTGGAAGAGGATGTACATGAGGCGATATACGAAGCAGACTCGCCGGCAATGGTACATGCGGGCGGCTTCGCGTTCACTGTCCCGAAGGCAATATTCTCCGAACACATACAATGGGGACTTGTATTTCTCTTCAATTGCGAAGGTCAGGAGCGCGAAGACTATTTCAGACTTCCGGCAAAATAAGCATTCATCAGGCGTATCAAAATCGTAAGAAAAAACCGAAAGGAACTGAGCTCATGAAACTTTTTGCGCGAATCAACTTGTCCTCCGTAGCACTGCGTAGGGGGATACTTGTCTCATACCTCGCGCTCGCGGCGGCGACTATCTGCGGCTGTCGCAGGTCGGACGTGGTCATCTACGACGGGGATACCGGCAATATCGTCTGGGGGAGCATTGGGACCGACAGCACATGGCGCGAAGCATTCGCGGGTGTTGTCGACACGAAGAACGAGTGCTTTCATACGCTACAGAAGCTTAAACCTGCGAACGGCAAAGAGGACGGTCTGTATGTTCTGCGGGAGTACGATTTTTCCGGGGTGTTGCGATGGGAGCGGAAACTGGAAGGGTGTCTAGTCTCTCCATCGGGTTTCATAGTCAGCGGCGGCGGACTCTATCAGTGGCACTATCTCCATGTCGAAGTGGACGTCAAACCGCCAGAAATCATCAATGGCACGGAATGCCGATATGTCATGACGGACACGGACCATGAGGAGTTTCGGCGCTATGACTTGAAGACGGGCAGGTACTCGATTGTTCGCTTCGGAGAGAAGGATTGGGGCGAACACTCCACATCTCTCCACTTCGCCTACTGCAACAACGGAATCGTCGCCCTCGCGCGTCATGGCCCGTATGTCCGTACGGATCCGAATGGCGTACCCTGTCCGCCGCCCAGAGGAATACGCAGACGAAAGGATGATGCGGGCGGTATTTTTCGTGTTGGGCATGATGGCGTCGTCACGAAGATCATCAGCGAACAGGACCACAGGGCTTCGAGGCTTGAGCTTGTGTCTGGATGGAGCGCGGCATATTTCGCCGTGAAGACAGTGAACGGGGACGTGCGGATATATGACATGGACTGCAAACTGGTACATCATGTCCGGCTTTCCAAGACACATCCCGATTTTGTGGCGGACGACCTGTTTATAACGTACGTCTGGGCGGACGACGAGACGATTGTCTGTAAGAACATGATCACAGAGGGGAAGTACGGGATGCTCGCGATAAGTGCCAAGACGGGCGAAGTGCGCGAGGCAAAGGCCTCGGAATTCAAAGAAGCGTGGCGTAGCGGTGTTCGGCTCCGTGGGCCGTTGCGCATCAAGGAGCGATTCTAAGACGGAATTGCGCGGGCAGAACGCGCCTTGAGGCGGTAAGCGAAAGGAGTAGGTAAAGGATGAATAAGCGGAGATTGAGAATCCTTAAGTTTGCGGCGATTGCCGTAGCGGTGATGGCGCTTGCGTGGGGCGCTTCGGCGATTGCCGTCTATGCTGTGTCGTCCGGGCGCGTGTTAGACAGCGCAAGCATAGACGCCGTGCCGTACCGGCGCGCGGCGGTCGCGGACGACGCTCGGCCCAGAAAAAGAATTATGGTAAAATATCAACCATAAAGAGTAGGGGGACTGTCCCCATCGGCGATAAAAAAGGAGTGTTATGGCTAAGAAGTATAATTGCCCAAAGTGCGGGTGTGAAGTTGAGATGGCGAATATCAATGTAGCGAATGATATATTGCTTTGTTCTTCCTGTGGTGAGACATCCAGATTTTCAGAGATTGTTGATTTAGAGCGTGAAGCGCAAGAGGAGGATTATGATGCTCAGCTTCTTAACTCTAAACCCCCGAAGCATTTAAAAGTAATTTCAGATCCGACTGATATGACGGGGCGCATTTCGCTTATTTATCGTAAATTTTCACCAATGGCGTTTTTTATTGTTCCATTTACATGCGCGTGGTCGGGTTTTTCCATGGCGGGGATATATGGTTCGCAGATTGCTGCTGGGAAATTCAATCTTCAGGCGTCGCTTTTTGGATTGCCTTTTCTTGTCGGTTCGATTGTGCTTGTGTCGGTCAGTTTGTTTTGTCTATTCGGCAAACGTGTGTTGACATTAGAGCGCGGCAATGGCAAATATTTTTTCGGGGTTGGATTTATCGGTATTTTTAAGCGTTTTACTTATGATCGCCAAACGAAAGTGCGTGAAGGCGAGACGTCATATACTGTAGGCGGCGGTCGGCACGGCGGAGGTTCTCCGCTTTCGGAGCTTCATTTGACTCATCCTGATAAATCTGATAAAGTTCGCATTTGTGCCGGTATGAGTGAAGATGCGCTTGATTATGTCTCGGCAGTTATAAGGCGAGAGGCTTCTAAGGTTTAAGGGCGATGGCGGGGATTGCCTCTGTTCGCGATAATACAAAGAAGTTGGCGGCGTTCGCTGTTGATAGCGGATGTTAAATATGCTATAATATTAGCACTTTCTTGGAGGAAGTGATAATGAAAAAGCAGAATGTACTTTATCCAAAGGCGGCGAAAGCTCTTAAGAGAATGGGCGAGAATCTTCGTTTGGCTAGAAGACGTCGAAAAATAACAGCATCAATGATGGCAGAGCGAGCTAATATGTCTTTAATGACGCTACGTTCGCTTGAGCGGGGGTCGGCGCATGTTTCGATGTGTAATTATATGGCTGTTATTTCATGCCTTGGCTTTCAAGATGATATCGCTTCAGTTGCCGCGAACGATGTTCTTGGGCGAGATCTTCAAGATGCCGCTAGTTGTACCTTGATATAGGCGACTTATTTGATGATTCAGAGTATTATCGGCTCACGAAAAAAGAAGCGAAGCAACGTTATGACGAGATGTATTCGCTTGTTAAGGATTTAGCACCTAATTTCGTGAGATGAATGTAACGTTAGTGGGCCTCTATGTGAACATCCATCGGAGTTTATAAAATTAAGCGCAGCGCTAAATAATAAACTCTATTTCTTCGTCAAGAATCAATAAGGAATCGTCCAGACGTCATTGCCGATGTCGAGTTCAAGTGCGCCGGGAAGGGAGGGGGAGTTTTTCGAGTCCGCCTTTTCCTTGTTGCCGTAGACGCCTGAACTTTCAAGAAGCGCGTCAAGTTCAGCAAGATCGTCGTCGTTTTCGTCGGCCGCGCGGGCCGGTCGAGTCGTCTTCTCCGCCGCTTTGCGCGTTTGCTTCAATTGAGCGAGTTCGGCTTTCAGTTTCTCGATTTCGGCCGCCTGTTTAAGTCTCGCGATCTCAATGTCGCGCGGGTCGATTTCCTGAGATTTGACGGACTCCCGTTTTCGATTTAGAGGTTCCGCGAGTTCGTTGCCGTTCTCGTCGAAATATTCGGGATATAGCTTGCGGCGATGCTCGAGAATCTCCTTGCGCTTTTTCTCCCTGGCTTGCTCTTCCGAATTTTTCTTAGCTTTTTCGGCCAAATCGGCCGCCATTTTGGCTTCGCGTTCCTTCAAGGCGTTTTCTCGCGCGATGAGTTCTTTTTGAGCCTCTTCGAATTCGCGTTTTTTCAGTTCGGCTTCTCTTGCCGCCAATTCACGTTCCTTGGCGTTGAGGGCGCTGTCGACGGCCGGTTTTTCCTTGTTGTCGCCGACAACTACGACTGAGGCTGCCGGAGAGGGGGGCGGTGTGTTTTTTTGAGCAAGAAGTTGTTGTATAAGCCGTTCGTTCATTTTGGCGGTCTGTTCCATCAGATGACGCTGCATTTCAGCCGTACCGTCCGGGAGCGATCGGTTGTTGCGCATATTCATGACGACAAACAGAAAGACGCCTATGATGACGACGATAAGCATCGTGAAGAAAAAGCATACGGACATCAACCGCTTGTGAGCCTTGGCCTGTTCGGAATCGACATATTGCTGGAACGCTTTCAGGACAGGAAAATCGTCCATGGCGTCCTGATTGCCGTAAAGTGCCACAGGAGCCGGATTCGGCGGAATCGGAATCGCCTTGGCTTCGGGTATTTCCTCATTTTCTATCATTTTCCTGTTCCTTCCTTTATTGTCGCATAATATGTGTTATGTAAACTACGCACGGAGCGCGTTTAACCTTTTTGAAATTGTCGCCTCGTAACCTTCCTGTGTCGGCCTGTAGTAATTTTTCGGTATGCCCATATATTCCTGCTTCACGTAATGATTGGCGAAATTGTGTGGATACCTGTATTCCGTCACCGTTTCGCTGCCGATGGCCTTTACGTGCTTGTTTTTGAGATGCTCGGGAACCGGCTGGACGGAGCCGGACTCGATGTCGGCCATAGCCTCGGATATCGCCATGCAGCTCGAGTTGGATTTGGGCGCGGTCGCAAGATATGTCGTCGCCTGAGATAGATTTATGGCGCACTCGGGCATCCCTACGAATTCGCACGCCTGCATCGCCGCCACGGCAACGGAGATCCCGCGCGGATCGGCGTTGCCGATATCTTCGCTCGCGCTGATGACCAGGCGTCTGGCGATAAAGCGCGGATCTTCACCCGCGACGAGCATCTTGCCGAGCCAGTAGACGGCGGCGTCAGGATCGCTCCCGCGGATGGATTTTATGAACGCCGAAATCGTGTCGTAATGACCGTCTTCCTTTTTATCGTATCTGACCTGTCGGCGCTGAACGCATTCCTGGATCACGTCGAGCGTCAAATGGACGACGTCGCCGTCTCCCGGCGGCGTTGAGCGCATCGCGATTTCGAGCGCCGTCAGAGCGTGGCGCGCATCGCCGTCGGAAACCGTAGCGAGAAAAGAAAGGGCGTCGTCGTCGATTCGGGAAGGGATGGCTCCGCACCCCTTCTCGCGGTCATCGAGTGCCCTTTTCAGGACTTCGGCGATTTCATCGGGAGAAAGCGCCTTAAGCTCGAAAACGAGAGAGCGCGACGTCAGCGGCGTATTGATGAAAAAGTTCGGATTGTGCGTCGTGGCCCCGATGAGAACGACGGTTCCGTCCTCTACATAGGGAAGAAGAACGTCCTGCTGCGATTTGTTGAAACGGTGAATCTCGTCGATAAAAAGTATCGTACCCTTCCCTCCGAGTTCATTGCGCGCCCTGTCGCAGATTCTGCGGATGTCTGCAACGCCGGAGAGGACTCCCGAAAGCCTTACGAAATTGCGTTTCGTGGTCTTCGCAATCACTTCGGCGAGCGTCGTTTTGCCGCATCCCGGCGGACCGTAAAAAATCACGTTGGTCAATCTGTCGGCCTCGATCACCCTTCTCAGGAGTTTCCCCTCGCCGAGAATATGGCGCTGTCCGACGACCTCGCCGATCGTCGAAGGCCGCATGCGCGCGGCTAAAGGCTCTGAAGAGAATTCGCTCATTCCGTGAAAACGTAGACATTCAGGTTCGGCGTTTTTAGATTTTTTCTCACTTCGAAAATCTTTCCGAGTTTCACCGTCTCAGGCGCAAAGAAAAGCACGGAGCGGACTTTCGAAGCGGCCGCGTCGACGGCTTCGGCCGCGGAGCGTACATCCGCATAGGTTTTTTCGACAGCTGTGAGTCTGGGATCAAGAGAGTTCTCGTCGCTCCAGTCCTCTTTTATCACCGTCACGCCGACGGAACCGTCCGCCTTGAACCGCACTTCCGGAGGCTGCGTGAGACGTTCCTTCCGGTCGCGCCATTTTTCGAGCGGAAGATACGCCCTGTAGTAAAGCTGCCCTTCCTCGACCCCGTTGATTTTAATGTCGGGGGAATCGATCATCTGGAGGAGCCGAGCCGCGTCGCGCGCGGATTTTACGGTCATGTCGGAAGAGAATCTGCAAAGGACGTCGAGGCGAGACCGCTCCGATTCGGCCTTGAGGGAACGGACAAGTCCGACGAGATTGGTGGTGTTGATCTCAAGCGTTCTCTTTTTATGGGCCGAGCCGTCGACATATCTGAAGGTTACGCGGCGCAACTCCCCCTTCGGTATTTTTTCGGCAACCTTGAACCGCCCGTATGTTGCGGACTGTTCGAGAAAATCGTCGAGAACAATCAGAGATTGGGGGCAGTTGTAAAGAGCGAAAACGGCAGCGGGCATGTTTTGCGCCGCGTCGGCGGTCCCATTCGCGTTTCTCGTCCCGCCGGTGTAGATTATTTTCGCGCGCCGGTCAACTCGGAAATCCTTTACAAGATTCGTAAAGGCCGGCTCCATGACAATCTCGCCGCCCGTCGCCCAGAAACGGCAGTCCTTCTTAGACATGGGGCTTCCGGACGGAAAACCCGCCTTGTCGAATGCGTCGACGATTTCGGAGACCGGAGCGACGGTTGTAAACATCGATTCGTAGTCGTGGTCGGAGTCGGGACCGACGAAAAGAAATTCGAGTTCCGTGTCCACTCCGCAATCCGTCGAAACGACATCGAAGCTTACGGTCTTTTTCTGGGCGTCATACACGACGCCGCCCTTCGAAAAAGCGCAGGAGGCGATCAGAAGCGAAGATGCGAAAAAGAGACCGGCGCTTTTCACCTGCAGGCCTCCACTGCGCGCCTGAAGCCTTCGGCGCTGCGGGCGATGATCTTCTCGTCGACCGAACAGCTCAGGCGTATGTAGCCGGGACGCCCGAAGCCTCTGCCCGGAACGGCGAGAATCCTCTCTTCAAGAAGCGCGTCGACGAACTTCGCGTCGTCTCCGCCGGGAGCCTTTGGGAAGAAGTAGAAAGCGCCCTTCGGCATCGTGAATTCAACCCCCGCGTCCGTCAGGACCTTGGCCATCAGCGCTCTGCGGCGGGCGTAGACGTCGAGATCGACCGTTTCGTCGCAGATCGCCGCGGCAAGCCTCTGGCCGATTACGGGCGCGTTGACGCAGCCGAGAGTTCTGTTGACGAGTATGAGCGTCGTCATAAGAGTTCCGCCGTCCTCTTCGGAAATCTTCGGATTGAGCGCGAGATATCCGACACGCTCGCCGGCCATCGAAAGCGTTTTCGAGAAACTGCCGAGAACGATGGAGTATTTGGTCGTCGGAAGAACGGCGGGCACTTCCGCGCCGTCGTAGGCGAATATGCGGTAGGGCTCGTCGGAAAGGAGGAAAAGCGCTCTCGCGCCGGGCGTGTTTTCGCGGGCCGCGTTCACCTCGTCGACGAGAGCGGCGAGAGATTCGATCTCCTCCTTCGAATAAATCGCTCCCGTCGGGTTGTTGGGGGAGTTTACCAGAATAGCGCGCGTCTTAGGCGTCACCGCAGCCTTTATCGCGGCGAGATCGAGCGAGAAATCCTCTTTCGTGTCGACAGGCTTCAACACCCCGCCGAAATGGCCGCAATAGTTGCCGTATTCGACGAAGTAAGGACTCGGAACTATGATTTCGTCGCCGGGCTCGACGGTCGCTCTGAAGAAGTCGACGAGCGCGCTGGCGGCGCCGACGGTCATCACTACGTCCTTCCCGGACAAATCGAGATTCTGCTGCTTCGAGAGATACTTCGCGATCGATTCGCGCACAGAAGGAATTCCGGCGTTCGGGCAGTACCCGAGACCGAGCGGACGGACCGCGTCGTCGGCGATCTTGCGCAGAACCTCGCGCGCCGCTTCGGGCGGCGGAACGTCCGGGTTGCCGAGAGAGAAATCGCATACGGCGTCTTCGCCGTAACGGGCCTTGAGTTCCAGGCCCTTCTCGAACATTTTGCGGATAAAACCGCCCTTCGCGGCGGCCTGAACGAAATAATCTGTTACTGTTTGCATCATTGTACCTTTTATCGGCGTATATTATATCAAACTTTTCATATTTTTGGTATAATATGCGCCAAAATGAGAGTAGTATACATGGGATCTTCCGAAGCTTCGGCTACGTGTCTCAGGGCTATAATGCGCGAGCGCGAGCTTGAAGTCGTAGGTGTAATAACCCAGCCGGACCGTCCGGCCGGGCGAGGCAAGGCTTTGACGCCCTGTCCGTGCAAGGCTTTTGCCATGGAACAGGGCATACGCGAGATCATTACACCCGAAAACGTAAACTCCGACGAAGCGATGGCCAAAATCCGCTCATGGAGGCCAGACGTCATAGCGGTCGTCGCTTTCGGGCAATTCCTGAAAGCCCCCCTGCTTGAGCTTCCGATTGCCGGATGCATCAACTGCCATTTTTCGCTTCTTCCGAAATACCGCGGCGCTTCCCCCGTCGTTTCCGCTCTCGCCGACGGCGAGAAACTTACCGGCGTAACGGTAATGCGCATGGGGCTCGGAATGGACGACGGTCCCATACTGCTCCTAAGCTACGAACCGATATATTCAGACGTTACCGGCGGCGAACTTATGGATTCTCTGGCTATAACCGGCGGCGTTACTCTCGCTAAAGCGTTGAAGCTGATCAACCGAAACGCTCTGCCTCCCGAAGTGAAGCAGAACCACGCTGAAGCCACATTCGCGAAAAAACTCAAAAAGACCGACGGCCTCATAAAATGGGACGATCCCGTGATCTTCGTCGAACGCAGAATACGCGCGTATATGCCCTGGCCGGGGAGTTACTCTTTTCTTCCGATGAGATTGCGGAAAAAAGGTTCCTCCGGACGCATCTCGGTACTGAAGGCCGCCATAGTCAAGACTTTGGACGCGTCGTGGCGCGACGCGAAACCGGGGACCGTTCTCAAGTGCATAAAAACGCCCGTCAAAGACGGACCTCTTGCGGAGATCCTTCCGCCGAAAGCGACGGGTCCCATCGTAAAGTGTCTCGATACGGCGATCATTCTGCTGGAGGTTAAACCTGAAGGCGGAGGCAGGATGGATGGCGGAGCCTTTCTTGCGGGACGGCCTCTGATCGAAGGCGAAGACGCGTTTTTAAGCGAATAGCCCTATTTCGGGTTTACCCTTATGTCTTCCGTCGAAACCGAAACCTCAACCGCCGCGCCGAGAATTTCGACGTTCAGGCAAAGCGACGCTTCGCGGCCGTATCGGACGACGTACCCCTCGACACCGTAAAGCGGTCCCGAAACGATCTTGACATATTCTCCGATACTGCACATTTTCGCGGGTTTCATGTCCGGCGCCCTGCGCGCGGCGCGGGCGATCTGCCTGAGCTGATGGATCATCGGCCTCGGACGCGGAACTTGTATGGTCTGAACTATAAGATTCGTTTTCAGCATCGTGACGCGCTCTTCGGGCGAAAGCCTCGCAAAAACGTATCCCGGGAAACACGGCAGCTCGCGGCGGATTTTACGTCTTTGAATTTTCGTGATTTTCGTGTATGTCGGAAGATGTCCGAAATATCCCCAGTGCGAAATAAACGACATCACCTTTTTTTCGGTGCGGGGTTTCACATGAAGAACATACCAATCTCGTTTCATACAGGTTTCCGTCGTCCCGGTCCGCTCATCTTCTGGATGGTTTTCCGCCCGGACGGTAGAACATCAGCATCGCGTCGCTCGTTCTGTAAAGAAGATCGCTCAGTTTTACATATCCGGAGCGGCGGCTTTCATCGCCGCGGTCGCAGCCGTTCGGATAGACCACGTGGAACTCCCCTTCTTTTTCGCCTAAGCCGTCTATGATCGCTATGTCGAGCGGCCAGTGGAAGGAGGTGTCTTCCGTCATGGTTCTGTTTTCTCTTACGATCATGACAGGCTGAGACTTTGCTATCCACCCGCGTATCATCGCCGACCGGGAAAGCAGTTCCTCTTCCGTCTTGCAAGAGATGAACACATTCTCGGGGTCGGGGATTTTCAAAACTCCGGCGCATTTCCCGACCCAGGCGGCGTTTTCGCCGTACTCCGGGGTTTTCGCGGCGCGTCTCGTTCCTGCCGCGCCGTAGCGCTTCAGGCCTTTCCCTTCCGGATTTGCGCCCGGATCGTCGTCGGTTTTAAAACGGCCCTGAAGAAGCCCGGCGTCCTTCAACAGCGCTTCCGTCGTCGTGCGGAGTTTTTCGGTTTCCGCCATTCTGAACGCGGGGCGGGTTTCTGAAGGATTGGAATGGATACGCGTCATATCTATCGCGTCCGTGCGCTGCGCGACCTGACGCGAACCCGGACGTGCTGCCTGAGGCGCCGTGCCGGGCAGAACGCGGTAGTAATTCGCGATCGCCATAAAAGCCAGGAGCGGATTGGACGAAACGAAAAACCCGTCCTTTTCGCCGAAGTACCAGCGCTCGTAATACCAGTTGGCGAAAAGTCTGTCCGACGGGAGAAAGAGCGGAACTCCCTTGGGAGCGGCCGAAGCGGGAGGCAATGTGATCGAGAGCTCGTTCTCGCCGTACCTTACGCCCTTCGCGCTTTTTGCGTAGGAGCGCACGTAATACGTTGCGCCGGGTTTAAGATCGATTATCCTGGCGTCGTAACGGTCGCGGTGATACAAACGGAAGAGCGAGCCCGTCTTTTCCGTCGGGTTCTTTCTAAGTCCGTAACAGAAGCCGTACTCGGTCATAAGCGGCTCGCCGCGGTAGCGGACGTTCATTTCGGCCCTGAATGACGTGGGCGTCGCGGAATCAAGCGACGTCATTTCCGTCTGGGGTAGGAGAGAGAAATTAAGTTCTGCGGCCGTAGCCTTAACCTTCGGCATCGCGAGTCTGAAAGTGCAAGTGTCGTTTTCGTTGAAACGGATGTCCGTTATCTCGATTCCCGCCGGGAGGAGATTCGGAAGAACGGCTGCAGGATCGCTTTCGTGATCGAACCTGTCGCCAGGTCCGAAATAAGCGTTGCCGTTATTGAGTCCCTTGCGGTCGGCATCTCCCTTTCGGTACGTGTAGCAGAGATCGGGAGGACCCATCATGGGCGAATTCATCGTCACGTTTATGATGTGGATTAAAAGTCCGTTCGCGGAAGAGCTCCCAACCGGGGGTTTTTCATCCTTGGCGTATTCGATGCAGAAAAGATAATTGGGGTGGCTCGAAGGAACGAAAATTCCGAGCGGAGGCTTGGTCTCCGCTCCAGTCATCGGGAACCGGTCGGAACGCGGACTTAAAGTATACTCGCCCGGGGCGGCGATCTTCGAATACGCGGCGGCCGGGAGAAAAGCGTTGTAGATATATCGGCAATAAGCCATGCCGGTAGGACCGTACGACCAGTTGAGACACGGAACGCCTTCAGCGCCGTCGTGCTCTTCGCTCGCGTGATAAAAGTCGGGCGCGCCAAGAAGGTGGCCTATCTCATGGACGAGCGTTCCGCCGTTAGCGGGATAATCGACCTGGGGGAGCGAGTTGGGCCACAGTGGATCAGCCCAAAGGACCTTCGGCTCGTATATCTCAAGCCGGTCTATCTTGCCTTTTGCAAGTTCGTCCGGCGTCGGTTTGGGAGGATAAGACGGCCGCAAGAGTCTTTCGCGCAGCTCGGGATCGTTCTTCAGGCTCTTGCAATAGACAAAACACGTATACGCGCCCTTTTTGGCAAGACGCCCGTTTCGCATGACGAATTTAAGCGCGTCCTCCCTGAGCCGTTTCGCACGCTCGTCGCCGCCGCTCTTATACCCGATAAGATTGTTGCGGACATGATAGCGACAGTAATAACCCAACGGCTTAGGCGCGACATATACGGTGGGATACACGTCGAGAACCGGCCATGTTATGCCTTGGGAATAATCTTTGTAATAGTCCGCGACCGTCGTCGAACTGCCGAGCGAGTTCAACGAGTTTCGGACTTCCTGCGGGTCCGGAGTTTCGCAGTCGGGAAACGTTATCACGACGAGATCGACTTTGAACTCGCCCTTCTGGACAGGAACGGTTCTTACGGGCTTGAACGTCGCGCTCGTCGTGCGCGTAACCGATGAAGACGTGAATTCGACGGGAAGAGCGCGCTTCGAGGCGTCTGGTTTCTCACGCTGATTCGATCTGCCTATAGAAGCGTATGATCGCGGCGCGGCGGCCGATTGGATAAAGGCCGCGACCGCGAAGAGAATCGTCAGACAAATTCTGGAAGCGGCGTTCAATTCGGGCCTCCTTTATTTGCTTTTTCCGGTGTTCAACGTTTTGAGGGTAAGCCCCGTAAGATCGCGCTCCTTCTCTCCTACGACGAAAGACGCGAGAAGCGCGACAAGAACGCACGCGACAAGTCCGAGCCCGCCGAGGAGGAAAGGATGGAACTTAAGACCGAAAACGTCGCAGTCGAGAAGATCGCAGCTGAAGCATACGAAGTAGTTGGCCAGAAGTCCGAGAACGGCCGCGACGCCCTTGACGCGAGGCATGAACACGCCCATGAAGAAAAGCCCCGTAAGCCCGGCCGTCAACATGGCGATATACTTGTTGAAATTGTCGAACAGCGCGCTCGACTCCATGCGCGAAAGCGCGAGCGCCGCGAAAATTCCGATAAATCCGACGACGTAGGTGGAGATCTGTCCGCAACGGATCTGGGCCTTACCGGAAATGCCGGGCCTGAAGCGCTTTATGTAATCGGTGACGATCGCTGTCGAGGCCGACGAAAGATTCGCGGACAGGGTCGAAATCGTCGCGGCGAAAACGGCCGCGATAACGAGACCGGCGAGCCACGGCGGCATTTCGGTGGCCATAAAGATCGGGAGCACGGAATCGCCCTTCGGCATCGTGACGTCCATCGCCTCCGGACGCGAACGGTAGAACGCGAAGAGCGCCATTCCGATAGCGTAGAAGACGATCTGGGCGAAAACGCTCATGCAGCCGTTGAACCACAATGAGCGCTTGGTCGCGTTTTCGTCGGGAGTCGCGATGTAGCGCTGGATTACGCACTGATCGGAAGTGTAGCTTGAGAGGTTGGATATGAGTCCCTGGACCGCGACGACCCAGAAGACGGGTTCGGAAAGGATAAAGCGGAAATCCCACATCGTGTTTTTACCCGACGAGTCGGCGATGTTCCAGAAGGTGGAGAAATGCGCGCCGTCCGGACCGGTCTTCAAAATGAGAAGAACGAGAACCGCGACCGCGCCGCCCATGAGAACGATCCCCTGCACGAAGTCGGACCAGATCACGGCCTCGAGTCCTCCGAGCGAGCAGTATATCATCGTCAAAATTCCGCATATCAGAATGCACGCGTCGATAGAGACGCCGGTAACGGCGTTAAGGGCGATGGCGGGAAGAAGCGTCACGACGGCCACGCGGCAGATCATAAACACCACGAACGCGGCGGACCCGAAAAGTCTTACCCCGAGATTGAAGCGTTTTTCGAGATATTCGTACGCGGAAGTGATGCCGAGACGGCAGAAGAACGGCAGATAGTAGTATATCGCGACGGGAGCCATGCCGATAATGAAAAACGCCATAACGAAATAACGCCAGTCCTGCAGATACGCCTGGGTCGGAATCGCTATAAACGTGATCGACGAGAGCATCGTCGCGAAAATCGACATGCCCGCGACATACCACGGAATCTTGTTTCCGCCGCGGAAATAGTCGTTCTCGTCTTTCTTCTTGAAGATGAAGAAGCAGGCCATGCCGACCATCAAAAGCGCGTAAAATCCGACGACGGCCCACGCCATCGCGCCGAATTTGCCCGTCTTCCTGAAATTGGCGACGGCCACGGCTGACGTGCGCAAAGCGGGGGCGATTTCGCCGCCGGCGATAAGAAGCGTGTAATCTTCAGGCGTTTTTCCGGCTAAAAGGCCGGCCGACGCTCCGCAACGGGGACTGTCCCCTTCGGCGAGGACGCCGTATTCGCACCATGCGTCGGTCACGCAGTTGTAGGCGAGAATCTTACGCTGCCAGCCGAGCTTTACGGGATCGGTTTCCGTGGAGCCGTTGATCGCACGGTCGATCCAACCCTTTTCGCCGAAGCCGCCGATCATCAGAATATGCTGATGTCCGCTCGGCAGAAAAGCGGCTCCGATCGTGGTCGTGTTTTCCGGGAGGCTGGAAAGCTTGCGCCATCTGTTCGACGAAAGAACCAGCGCATAGCCGTCATGAAGCGGCTCTTTAGTCTTAACGTCGTATCCGCCGTAAACTGCGAGAACCTTCTCCTTCTGATCGCCGTTCTGAATGGCGGCGACCGTCTGAGAACGGACGACTCCGGGCACTTCTGCGACGGTCGACCACCCGGCCGACGGCTTTTCGAGATCGATAAGATAAACCTTTTTGGAGGCGACGACATAAACCTTATCGCCGTCGCATGCGGCCGCGCCCATCACGACCGGTTCGGGAAGATCGGGTAGTTCGATTCCGGAACCTTTGCCGGGTAGAATGAACGCTTTTTTAAATTCGACCTTACCGTCCGTTCCGCCGGCGCAGAAAACACCCTTCTTCGTACGGCAGGATACGCCCTCCGCCGCTTTATACGGAATACGGCCGACCAGGTCCCATGAACCGTCATCAACGCGAACGGCAATATCGTCGAGGTAGACTTTTTTACCGTCTTTGAAGTCGCTGCCGCCTGCGACGAGGAATGAACCGTCGGGCAGAAAACCGTGAAAGGCGCGCGCCGATTTCAACGGGGAAGTCTCCGGAGCCTTCCAGTCGACCGCAACAGGAGCTGCCGAAAGACAGAAGGAACCGTAAATGCAAGAGAGAGAGAGAACAACAAGTTTCTTAAAAGTGGACATTTTAGACACCTTTCAAAATATGTTCGTTAGATTGTCTTCTCTGACGCCGTAAACGACAAATGCGCTTCACCTTTTAACACTTCAGGCGAAACGCACTTTCTATTGGTGGAGATAAGGGGAGTCGAACCCCTGACCTTCTCAATGCCATTGAGACGCTCTACCAACTGAGCTATATCCCCAAATGTTGAAAACGGTGTGTATTATCTCATATCCCGCGCAGAAAGTCAATAGGGTATTTTTATTTTTTATTTTATTTTACTGTTGCCGGAAAGCGCAAGACGGACAACCGTCTCTACGTCATTTGCGGAAGGATTCGCCTGAATAACCCCTGTAACCATTCTGTTGGACGTCTCTTCGTTGAATCCGAGCGCCGAAAGAGCAAGAATCGCATCGCGGAGCATCGGAGCTTTTGCGTCGTCCCCGGTTGTACGCGAAGAGGCGGCGAGAGCCTCGATCGGATTCACTTTGTCTTTCAATTCGACGCAAATCTTCTCGGCGGTCTTTTTCCCGACGCCTTTGATCGCGGAAATGCGTTTCGCGTTGCCGCTTGCGATGGCCAACGACAATTCGCCGATTGACGTTCCCGAAAGGATCGCGAGCGCGATCCTTGGACCGACTCCGCTGACCTGCGTCAGCTTGAGGAACATCTCGCGTTCGGCCGCGGTCGCGAAACCGAAAAGCATTTCATCGTCTTCGCGCACACAGTGCCAGGCCAAAAGTTTTACATCTTCGCCTTCGCGCGGAAGTTTGTCCAGCGTCGAAACAGGAATGAACATTTCATAACCGACGCCGGCCGCCTCGATAACGACGCGGTCTGGCGATTTTTCAACCAAGGAGCCTCTGATATAAGCGATCACGGAAAGTAGAATTAAAAATCACTTTGAAAAGAGGAACTCGACGACGTCTCCGTCCTGCATCTCGTACGCTTTACCTTCGGGCCTCAACGCTCCCGCCGCGCGGGCGCCTGACGTGCCGCCGTATTTCACGTAATCGTCGTACGCGACGACCTCGGCGCGGATGAAGCCCTTTTCGAAATCGGTATGGATCACGCCCGCGCACTGCGGAGCCTTCCAGCCGCGCTTGAAAGTCCATGCGTGCGTCTCCTTTACGCCGGAGGTGAAGTAGCTCGCGAGACCGAGCGTGTCGTACGCGAGTTTGATCGTACGGTCGAGCGAACTCTCGGTCAAGCCGTATGAATCGAGGAACTCCTTCGCCTCGGTTTCGTCGAGACCCGCGAGATCTGCCTCCATCTGGGCGCAGATCACGACCGTCTGGCAGCCCTGCTTTGAGGCATATTCGCGAAGCGCCGCGACATGGGCGTTGTCGCCGCCCGTCACGTCGTCTTCGGAAACGTTGGCGCAGAAGATTACCGGCTTATCGGTCAGGAATCTCAATTCCTTCAGAACGGGCAGAATCGCGTCGCCTTCGGCGCGGGGGAAGGAACGGACGGACTTACCCTCCTCAAGATGCTTCAGAAGCGCTTCGCACGCCTCGGCCTCGGGACGGACGGTGGGTTTCGCCTGGGCTTCCTTGCGAACGCGCTCGTAGCGACGCTGAAGCTGCTCCATGTCGGCGAGGACGAGTTCGGTCTCGATGACCTCGGCGTCGCCGACGGGATCGATCGGGGCCGACTTGTTGCCGCCCTCCTGAACGTGGATGATGTCGTCGTTTTCAAAGCAGCGCACGACGTGCAGAATCGCGTCGCATTCGCGGATGTTGGCGAGAAACTTGTTGCCCAGACCCTCGCCCTTCGACGCGCCCTTGACGAGGCCCGCGATATCGGTGAACTCGACCGTCGCGCGGATAATCTGTGAGGTGCCGTCGATTTTCGCGAGCGCCTCGAGGCGTGAATCCTTAACCTCGACGATCGAGGAATTCGGCTCGATCGTACAGAACGGATAATTCTCGGCGGCGGCCTGCTGCTTCTTGGTTAACGCGTTGAACAAGGTCGACTTGCCCACGTTGGGCAGCCCCACGATTCCTACAGAGAGACTCATTTTGTTTCGGTTTCTTTAGTTGTGAATTTCCAATCTGGATACATCGTCTTCAGTTGGGTTTTATAAAATTGGGCGTCGACCACGCGATCTTCCTTAAGCGCTTTGAGATAAAGTTTTTCGAGGCGCAAGACCGTATTGGAGCGCATTTGAGCGAGAGCGGCGTTGTCCGTTTCCGAGAGAATGCGCCTTGAACGGTGAAGCGCGCGGGAGGCGCGGGGAATCTCGGGGTCGTTTTCGGGAAGCCTGGTCTCTTTGACTGTTTTCGCGTCCTCTTCGGATCCGACGGGTTCGAGATCGCGAACGGACTTCTCGGGTCGAAGCGCCCTCTCGCGTTCATCGAGTTCCATCTTGTATTCCGCCAGCTCGTGCTCTATGCGCTCAATATCCATCAAACGGAATTCATAGACCTTTTTCTCCGCGATGATCTTCTCGGACGCGAGTTTCTCCTTCTCCAACTGATCGGCGGCAGCCTGAGCTCTTTGAGCCTCCGCCTCGGCGAGAACCTTGGCTTTTTCGCGCTCGATTCTGGCGGTCTCGGCCTTGTGTTTTTCAGCGGCGCGGATGTCGGAGGCTTTCTTGGCCTCGGCTTCGGCGCGGGCGCGCTCTTCAGAGGCTTTCTTGGCCTCGGCTTCGGCCTGCTTTCTGTTCTCTTCAGCGGTTATCGCGTCGTTTTTGGATTTGGCAAGCTGAAGTTCAGCGGTCTTACGCTCGTCTTCGGCTCTGCGCTCCTCCGCCTTCGCCGCATCGGCCTTCGCCGATTCCGTCCGTTCGTTGCTCTTTGCGATTTTCACTTCGCTCTCTAACGCCGCCGCCTCATTCTCGGCCTTCGCCGCATTGGCGTTGGCGATCGCGGTTTTTGAATTTGTGTGAATAACACCGAAGACACACGCGGCGATAACCGCGAGCGCAGAAAGAATAACACTTAATGTCTTTATGTTCACTTTATATTCTCCTAAAACTCTTCCCAAGTAATCGTCATTGTTGGCATTTATTACTTTTTAGTAGTCTCGGGTGTTGAGTTTAAATCGTCTAAAAGCGCAGCGCCGTTAGAAGCCTCAGATTCCTGGGCGGCTTTCTTTTCGTCCGCTTCGGCTTTCTTGATATCCTCTTCAGCCTTCTTGACGCCCCTTGTGCGGATCGAATCGGCAAGAACCTTCAAATCGGCCTGCTCCGCAGCCTGACGGTCGAAAGCCTTTCGCTCCTCTTCGCTCAGCTCTTCGCGGTGCTGCTCAAGCCAGAACTTGCGCTCAGCCTCCGACATCTTCTCAAGTGCTTTCGCTCGATCCATTTTCCACTTCTCGACGGCAAGGCGATTCTGACGCTCTTCATCCTGCCTTTCAGCCTCTTCCTTCAGGCGGCGCAGAAGTTCCTTCTTCGAAACTGGATCCGCAAGCTCGGAATCGGACCAACCAAGGCTCTCCCAGGCACGTGAATCGCTGAGCGAGCGCTTACGGCGCAAGGCCTCAGCCTGAGCGGATTCAGCGTCGTCGAGAACATAAGGAGTCATGAATACGAGAAGCTCCTTACGAGATTCAGATTGGCTTACACTACCAAACAGCCACTTACCAACCCAAGGAATATCCTTTAGAATCGGAATACCGGTTTCTTTCTCAGAAGTGTACCTCTCGGTAAGTCCGCCAAGAACGACGGTCTGCCTATCGTCAAGGAGAACATCGGCCGTCATCTTACGCGTAAGCGAGGTGTCGATATTTGCAGTTCCTCCGTCATCGACAAGAATGGCCTGACCGGCACCGAGCTGCGAATACTCCTCTTCAACATTCAACATAACGGTTCCGTTGGGATTGATTTTCGGCTTAACCTTAATCTTGATACCGATATCCTTGGAATCATACTTAGGAGTCCGGACGTACGTTGAATATGACGAGGATGTTTCATAACCGTTGAAGAACTTTCTCGCTTCGGTCGCGTCGATCGTGGCTTCCTTATTATCGACCGTCATGATAATCGGCGAGGCGAGATACTTAGCGCGGCTATCGGACTTGGAAGCCTGAATAACGGCTGCAAGATTAAGCTTATCGGACTTCAAAAGATAATTTACCCCGCTACCAATCGGAGTAGCACCGCCGAAATACGCGTTTTGAACCGCATTTGATGCTACCTGCATCATATTCTTGAGAGCTGCACTCCCTGTTCCTCCGCCGCCTCCAAATCCGGAACTCCCGTTATTGACAAAAGTATCACGAACAGTTTCCCCGTTAGGCCCTTTCTGCTTGCCGCGCAAAACCCAATCTATACCGGTGGCGAGATCATCGCCGAGAGTAACTTCGATAATCGCCGTCTCGATCAACACCTGGCTGAGCTTGATGTCCATGGACTCGATAATCTTTTCAACCGTGGGAACGAGTTCCTTCTGGGTCATAACGACAAGACCGTTGATGCGCTTATCGGCGAGAACGACCGTATTGTCTTTGGTGAGTTCACCGGCCTTCGCGTCGCCGGAGCGCTGATTGGCGGCGGTGCGTTGAGTTGCCGTATTACGGTTCGCAGTAGATGTGCTGCGCGTCAGATTGCCGCTTGTGCCGCTGCGCGCCGCCTGATTCTGGTTACCCTTGCCGGAGCTGGAGGACGCGTTGCCGATAAGCTCGTTGATCATATCGCTTACGTCTTCAGCCTCGGCGTACTTAAGACGATAGACTTTAACCTGAGTATCGGGCGTCGTCTCGACGTCGAGCTCCTTGATGACTTTATCGAAGAAGTCCATATTCGTCTTCGCCGTCACGACGATAAGCTTATTGGAGCGCTCGTCGGACATAATGAGAACCTTGCCGCGTATAAGCCCCCTATCGGCGTCGGAAACGCTCGTCGTCTTCGACTCGACATTGACGGGCTGGGCGGGCTGGTTCGCGTTGGGCTGACCGGGACGGCGCAGCAGATTCCCGCCCGGCTGCATGCGGTTGAAGTTGGAAGAATAACCCGGATAGCGGTTGTACATATTGTTGCCGTGGGCGTTCCTGGCCGCAAGGCCCTGATTCTCCAAAGCCTTCTGGGATTCCTGAACGATCTGTTCAAGCGCCGTTTTTATGTCTGCGGCGGCCGCATTCACTATCTGACGGACAAACACGTTCTCGTCGACCGGTGTTCCGACATCTATCTGCCGCGCCACTTCGCGCATACGGTTTATGTTCATGCGGGTGTCGGTAACGAGAATCTTGGCTATGCGTTCGTAGACGAGCAGTAGTCCCTTCGGCGATTTAAGGCCCTCCAAAGCCGTTTTCGCCTCCTCGATGGGCATATTCTTGAAGGCGATGAACATCGAAACAACCTTGTTGTCGTCGGGAAGTTGCGCCTCCTCGTCGAGAATGAGCGGAATACCCTCCTGACGGACTTTATCGCGCGGAAGCGCTCGGACGAACTTCTCGCCGTACATCTCCATGTGAACGCCGTTCATTTCGAGCGCTTCTTCGATCACGAATATCTGCTCCTCTTTGGTTAGCTTCTGACCGGGAGCCGACTGGATGGTAATGGAAACCGACTGAACGGCGGGATCTTTAAGAACAGTTCTCCCGACGAGTTGTGAGTACGCCTCAAAGACGATTTCGAGAGCGGCGTCTTTGAAATTGATGTCGGAAGCCTTCTCTTCGGACTGCCCTTTAAGCGCCGCGATCTCGGCCGTTCCGCCCGCCGCCGCGCCGGCTGGCTGGGGAATGGCGGCCGTATCGCGGCGGTGCCTGCCGCGAAGAGCCGAAAACTGGGCGAAGACCGCGCCGGCGGCAAGCGCCGTAACGATCATAACGTAAAATGCACGGTTCTTGATCATAAACAGATTACACCTTTCAATCCTTTGCGCGTTTATAAATACAGATTAAAGTCATGCTACCGCTCATAAACCCCTGGTCGCGGGTCTGCGAAAAATTCAGAGACTGCACATCGAACTTACCCTGTTCGCTGTTCTGAAGCTCATACAGGAACTTTACGAGAGACTCCACCGCGCCTTTCCATTTTATATCGACGGAAATCTTCTGCATTTCCCCGCTCCACTCCTCGACGTCCTCTTTGCCCGGTTTGAATTCGGAGATTGTCACATAATTGGATTTCGCGATATCCTCGATCGTTCTCATCCATACGGTGTCGGCTCCCTGCTCGACGTCGAGAACGGGTATGGACGAAGCCTCCTGTTCATAAAGGTCGTTCCAGTATGAGCGTTCGGAAATCGTCTTCTGTTCACGCAAAACCCGCTCTCTGGCGGAGTTGAACTTTTTCTTTTCGGTCGAGCGGTCGTCAGCCTGGAGGAACCACCAGGCAATCGTGAAAATATACAGAAGGAGAATCCCGGAAACCGCAAGAACGGCTTTTTCCTTTAGAGACATGGCGGCCATCAGTCGTCCTCCTCGGGCTGTTTGAAGTCGCATTCGATGTCGAACGAGGCTTTGGCGCCTCTCGTCGCGACGCCGTGAGGCAGCTCGACACGGGTAAAATAATTTATCTCGGCATCCGTTTCAAGACCGCTTATCTGAGAGAGTTTTACGGACGAGAGCTTATCCTTGAAATCATAGACGCGCTGATGATTGCCAGCCTCGGACGTTCCCGTAAAGGTCAAGACGTCGCCGCGCTTGAAATTCCAACGCGAGAGCACAAGACCGTCGGGCATCGCCGAAGCCACGACACGCAAGGTCTCCAGCGCGCCGAGATCGTGATTAGAGACGTTTTGGACGGCCTTTACCTGTTCCATCTTCTTCTGGACGTCGCGGAATCTTTTATTGTTCCGCCTGATGATCTCGTTCTGATCCGCGGTCTTTGCGGCGTAATATTTCGGTACGCCGATTATTACGGCGAGCATCGCGACCCAAACCGCAAGAGCGGCGGCGACGATCTTTTTGAATTTCGATTTGAAACGGGATTCCTCCAGGACGTCGCGCCACGACTCGGGCAGAGCGTTCAGCGACGACGGATCCGCGGCGCGTTCGGCTATGCCGGCAAGCGGATTGAGGGACGAAGCGTCGATCGTCCTCGCCGGAGCGAGTTCGATCCCGGAACAGTCAAGGCCGTCGCCGAGAACGATAATTTCGCGCAGTTCGGCAGGACCGGCGAAAGAATCGGCTTCGACGAGCGAAAGCATGATCTCGCGCTTCAGATCGGAGCCGTTGGATACGGCGCGAACGACCGCCGGGCAGTCGCCGTCGAGGACAAAAAGCGAAACGCACGAGTTGCCCGCGATCAGAACGACTCTTCGCGACGTATCCGACGCTATGCCGAGGCGAGACCATGCGACGCGTAAAACGCCCAGCGCCAGCGAATCGACGCGCGTTACGTTGAGTCCGGCCTGGTCGAGAGTCTCGGCGATATCATCGGTCGATCCCTCCGGCAGCGCAGCGGCGAGAACGACGGGACCGTCCTCGGTTTCACGCACGGTCTCGTAGGATACCTTTATGGATTCATCGGGATAAGGGGATATTTTTTTGAAGATATCGGTCAGAAATCCGCAAATATCCTCCCGTACGGCTTCCGGCACCTTGACGACTTTTACGAGCAGACGGTCCAACGGCAGCGCGAGAACAGCCTCGTCGCAATTGCCGCCCTTTACCGGGACGCTCAATTCTCCGTTTTCATAAACGGCTATTTTAACTTCGTCAGCCATTAAAGGTCTTACCCCTCCATCTTTTTACGATGCACCATTATACCAAATTTTCCATAGTATGCCCACCGCGGAATCAAAAGAGCCTAAGTTGGCCCCGGGCCTGACAGACAAGCATCGAGTACCCGTTGGAAACCTTGCATCCCGCGGCAGAGGCGCGTTTCATGAGAGGTGTCTCAGGTGGCTCGTAACGCAGATCGTAGAGCGATTCGCGTCCGGTGAACTCATACTCTTCGATCGGATCGACGGGAGTGGCGTTTACGATGAGATCGAACTGCCCGTCGAGTCCTCGGCGGTGAAAAACCTCGACCTCCGCGCCGAGACGCTCCAAAGCCGCATGAACCGCTTTCGCCGCGCCTCCCGCGCCGAGCAGGGCGACCTTGACGCCATTAAGATCGTCGCGGCCCGTAAATCCGAGAATGGCCTCCGCGAAACCAGGTTCGTCGGTGTTGTAGCCGAATTTAAGGCCGTCTTTGAATACGACCGTATTCACCGCACCGATCTTCCGGGCCGTCTCGTCGATACGGTCGAGATGCTTCATCACGGATTCCTTGTGCGGAATCGTAACGGCCATCCCCTTCACGCCGCATCGCTCCGCGAACAGCAATGCCTCTTCGACCGTCCGCGCGGGATACGGAATCATCTCGGCCTTCCGTCCGGCTTTGGCGTGCGCGGCGTTATGGATCAGGGGACTCGACGTCTTCCGGAGCGGCCAGCCCGTCACCGCATAAAGATCCATTTTAAGCTCGTCCCAGAATCCGGGATACGATTTGGAAACGCATCCGCTCGAATGGATGAGAACCGGAGAGTCGAGGGTCGTCGCGTAAACGGCGGCGGCCATCGCGATCCGGTGATCGTTCTTCGGGTCGACGTCGTACGGATCGGCGAAAACGTCCTCCATCGCCGCGAGCCGGTCGGACTCTTTTATTTTAAGCCTTTCCGTTCCCGTAAAAACGGCGTTCGAGCCGAGCGCCCTGTTGACGACCGCAAGCGCGGGATAGTTGTCAGGACATCCTGAAACGTCGACGGTTCCGCCGCGCTTCACCTTTTCGATGAAATCGGCTATCACGGCGTCCGGCTGACGGGACGACGCGTCAAGGCCTTCGATTCTGATCTCGCTGCCGAGAGCGTTCGCGGCGAACCAGAAGGCGGCGCCGCTCCAGTCGGCTTCGGGCTCGACGGGTCCGGGCGAAACGTATTTCTGTCCGCCGCGCACGAAAAAGCCCGAATTCGTCTCCTTGACGCGTATCCCGTAGCGTTCCAGAACCTGAAGCGTCATATCGACGTAACCCCTCGACTGTAGAGGCGTCGCGAAACGTATCTCGGAGTCGTCCTTCAGAATCGGAAGCGCGAAAAGAAGCCCCGTGACGAACTGCGACGAAACGTCGCCGCGCAGTTCGTGCACGCCGCCTTTCAAACCGTCGTATTCCATCATAGGACGGTCCGCGAGACGTCCGCGGCGGACGAAACGCGCCTTGACTCCGAGCGCGGCGGCGACCGGAGCGAAAAACCTGAGCGTCGAGCCGCTCTCGCCGCAATCGAGCACCGCGCTCCCGGATCCCGCCTTCAGCGCCTGCGAAAGCGCGGAAATGCAGCGTCGGGTCGCTTCGATGTCGGCGCACTCGCCGGCATCGGGAGCCGTGGATTCTCCGCCCGCGAGAAATTCCGCGATGAGAAGTCTGTGAAGATGGGACTTCGAGACGGGAGGCTTTACCGTTCCGCGCAATTTACGGGGCAGAAGAATTTTCGTATCGCTTTTGACATGGTGAGCGAACGACGCGTAATGAGCTCTTCTTTCGGCGGATTTATCGCCCAACGGACGGGAATCGCCTCCGGCGGCTATCCGTTCGGCTATAATGCCGTCGTCGACGTCGAGCACCGCGACGAACCCGTTCTCTTCGGCGAACGCCCTGTTGGATGGATCCAAAAGCGTACCGCCCCCCAAAGCCACGATCGGACTGTCCAGCTCGCGCAGAACCTCGCTTTCGATGCGGCGGAACCCGGCCTCGCCCTCGGATCTGAAAATCTCCGGAATGTCCGAACCTGTCCGGCGGACGATCTCCTCGTCGAGATCGGCATACATTCTGCCGAATTCCTTCGCGAGATTTCTGGCGAGAGTCGACTTGCCGCTCGCCGGCGGCCCGTATAGATAAAGAGTTTTCACAGCCATGAAAAATTGATTGTCAAACCGCCTTGAAACGGACTCGCCACGGGCCCTTCTCGCGCCAGCACCGGCGGACGGCGTCGACGGTCGGTTCGACATAGAGGGGCGTCGCCTGGTGGCGGAACCACGTGTCCTGACGCTTGGCGAGCTGACAGGTCCTGATCAGAATTCTGTCGCGGTCGTCGCCTTCACGATAGCCTATCGCGAGCGCGGCCGTTCTCGACCAGACGGGATAGCGCTCGTGAAGAGCGATTTTCTCGCGCTCGAGCCCGGCCATAAACATATCGTCGAGCCTTTCCGCGATGCGCCTGCGGACGACGGCACGGTCTATTTTGATTACCGGATATTCAGGAGGAGGATTCTTCCATTCGCCGTCGAGTCCGCGAAGAAGCGCGGAAAAATACAGGCCGGTACCGCCGACGATGATCACGGGAACGTCTCCGGGGACCGTCTTTGCCCACTCGGCGGCGGCTCTCAGCCATGCGCCAGACGAAAATTCCTCGGCGGGAGTAACGATATCGACGCCGCCCATTCTGAACTCCTCTATTTCAGAGCGGGGCGGCTTGGCCGTGCCGATGTTCATCCCCCTGTAGACGAGCATGGAATCTGCGCTTAAGATCCTCGCTCCCATCTCGCGGGCAAGTTCGGCGGCTATCGCGCTTTTTCCACTCGCCGTCGGCCCCGCCAGAATATAGGCATCGCGCTCGATCATCTGTTCGCGTTTTTCGGAGCGATCAAAGAAAGGATGATAAGAATCGCGGCGGCGAGCGTAATCAGAATATCGGCGACGTTGAAGCACGGGAAATGATAAACCTCGCGCCAATGGATGTCTATAAAATCGACGACATACCCCCGGAACAGCCGGTCGACGAGATTGCCCGCGATGCCCGCATAGAGAAACGTCTCCGCGACCGAACTCGTCCTGACGAGCCAGGACGGACCGCTCGTAAAGAAAAAGTCCCTGCGCCGCCAGACAAGAAGCGCCATGATAATAAGAGCGAAGAACGCCAGCGGCCAGACCTGCCCCTGGAACATCCCCCACGCACACCCACGGTTCTCGACATACGACAGGTTCAGAAAACCGGAGATGACGGGTATCGAGCCTTCGCCGTTCCTGTAGAGATAGTGTATTGCCAGTTCTTTGGTCACCGCATCGGCAAGAAGCAGATGCAGCGCCGCGACGATCACCTTTAAAGCGTACTTCATCAGCTGCGCTTACGCTCCATCTCGCTCTGGCATTCCATGCAGGTGAGCACGAACGGCTGATTCAGGAGACGCGGCTTGCGGATAAGCTGGCCGCACACCGTGCAGACGCCGTAACTGCCGTCGTCGATGCGGTGCAGCGCCTCCTCGATCTGCTGGATCGTACGGTTCATGTTACCCATCTGGCCGAGAGCCTGAAGCCTCAGCGTCTGGTTGGTGCCGTCGCCGCCGTCGGCCTCGTGGTCGCCCGACTCGTTGAAGCCGGTGGCCTTCATCGCGTCCACGCCTTTAAGGGCCTTCTCGCGGGCTTCGAGAAGTCGTTTGCGGAAATCCTTGAGGTCTGCGGCGGGGAACTTGATGGTGTTCTTGCCCTGAGCGCGGGTTGTAGGCCTGCGGGAAAGATGGATCTCGTTCTCGCGGCGGGTCTCGTCTTCGTTGCGCGCGGAACGCTTCATTTCCTGGGCGATGGACATCGCGAAAGCGATCGCCTTTGAGTTGTCGGTTATCACGACGGGCTTCGGAGGAGCCTTGGCGATCACCGGAGGTTTTCTCACGATGCGGGGAGGAACGCGTTTAATCTCGGATTTCGGCTGGGGAGCGGCCTCGGCCGTAACCGCCGCGGGCTTTTTGGCGGCGGGCTTCGCGGCCGGAGCCTTTTTCGGCGCGGGGGTCTTCTGGACCGCGGCCTTCTTGGCGGGCTTTTTGGCGGACTTTTTGGTTTCGATCGGTTTGATTGTAAATCCCATACAGATACCTCCTTTTGATACGCGTCTTCGCGACGCGCGCTATTGTATCATATTTGCATTCCCGAGGGAAGTTTAATCCATTCGCGGATCGACTCGAAGAGAGGCTCGATCCTGAGAACGGTGGCGAAAACGGCGGCTCCCTCGAAACCCGGAAGCTCGAACTGATCGCCGACCTTCTTGCCGAGCATGTTCTGTGCGAGTTTCGCCTTGCACGAAAGAACGCCGAGTTCGGTATCGTTGTCCCATTCGCCGAGAACGTGGTAGGTGCGCTCACCGTCGGGGGCGGCGATTACGACCGTGACGCCGGGCATGACTTCGTCGGTGACGGCGTCGGAGAAATCCCAGGGCTTGACGACTTCAAGATCGGCCTGCATGAGCGACTGCTTCTGCATGAGGGCGCGCTGCTCGTCCTTGGCGTACTGATATTCGGCGTTCTCGCTCAAATCGCCGTAGCTCTTGGCGAACTCGATGCGCTTGACGTTGGCCGGCATGTCTTCGTTGATGAGCTTCAGATACTCGGCCTTTCTCATCGCGAAGCTGCGATAGCTCGTGAACCGCCCGTACTCCTTCTTTTTCTCGACCTTGACGATGCGGGGCTCGAGCACGGGCGCGATGCGGGCCATCCTGACGACGATGGTGTGGTGGGTGGCGTGGTCCCACGCTATGGAAGCCTGGAAGCGCTCGAAGAAAACGATCTTGTCGTCGTCATCGAGCCAGCCGAGGACTTTCTCGAGCCACTTGACGTCGGCGAAGAGACGGCGCACCATGTTCTGCATCTTGAGAGTTTCGCCGCTCTGACGCCCTTCGCCGAGGGCGATGGCATGGGTGAGAATCGTGACGAGCCTGGGAAGTTCGGCCCAATCCCTGAACATTTCGTACTTGCCGACGATGAGAGTCGTGAGAGTCGCGGGAGCCTTCGGGCGGCGCATGAACTCGCCGACCGTCTCGCGGCACGC
Organism: Kiritimatiellia bacterium; assembly: GCA_045630425.1. GTDB lineage: Bacteria > Verrucomicrobiota > Kiritimatiellia > RFP12 > UBA1067 > UBA1067. The sequence continues at coordinate 35,904 of JAZQTB010000079.1, forward strand.
GCTCTCGCCGCCGAACTGCGAAACGACCTCCGTGACGGCGGTGAAGCAGAACTCGTCGAGGGACCTGTAGAGTTTAAGCTTGTTCTCGTCGTCCGTCGCGAGGAACCTGACCATCGCTCCGACCTCGCGGGCGGGAAGTTCGACCGCGGCTTTGACGTAGCGCTTGCGCTCGCGCAGATACTCGAGCATCTCGGCGGAAGACGGATTAGTGAAACCGAGTTCGACGACCGTGACCGCGAGACGGGCGTAAAGCGCGTCGTCGACCTTGCGCGCCGCCGTTACCGCGAACGCGAGACGCTCGTTGATCTTGGACTTTACGGACTCGTCCGCGTCCTTGAACTTGCCCTGCGAGACGAACTCGCGCACGGAGGCGAGAATAAGCTTGGGGTCCGTCTCGTGGCTGAACGCGGTGAGCCAGACGTCGCCGTAATTCTCGACGGACGCTTTAAGACGGACGGGATCAGTCCTCTTCACGGGGATCTCGACGAGTTTGTCCTTGCGCAGTTCGGCGCGGACGGTCTCCCAGAACTTCTTCCAGTTGACGGACTTTACAAAACCGTTGTTGACGCAGAGCGTTTCGAGTCTTGTGACGGGCATGTCGCCGTAGCTCCTGAGAACGGACTTTACGAGTTCGGCCGGATTGTCCTTCAGCATCGCCTCGAACGCGGCGGGGTCGGCATGGCGCATGACGAGCACATGGTTCTCGGAAGGAACTTCAAGCATGTCGACGGCGGCGTCGTAAGAGAACTGGTGGCCGCGCTTCATCTTGAAATCGACGGTGATTTTCCTGTAGAAGTAATCGAGGCGCTTGACGGTTCCAAGCCCCCACGTGTCGTTGAGAACGAGTGTCCCGACCTGGAAGCTTAAGAGCTTTTCGAGAAAGACGAGAGTCTTGTCGAGAGGCGCCGCGCCGAAATCCGCGCCGTCCAAAAACGAAAGAAGAAGACGGTCTTGAGTCGTCTTCTTCAATAACTCCTTGATCCCTTCGGGGGCGATGCTCTTGGCAAGTTCAACCCTGTTGTCGCGCACAAGCTTGAATGCGCATTCAAAATCGCGCTTCTGCGCGCATTCATTCAGTTCGTTTACCAACGTTTCGTTGACGTTCATTTTCATCTCCTTGAAATTTAAGTCTGAAAATTATACCAAAAAAGCGCTTCCGTGTCTTCCTCGAACGGAATTTTATTTTTTTTTATACGGCCGTTCAGACGGCAAAAAACGCTTCGGCTATCCGTACCGAGGCCATCGCGTCCTTGGCGTACCATGTGGCCCCGATCTCCCTGGCGTAATCCTCGGTCAAAACGGCTCCGCCCACGAACGTCTTTATCGTGGGATCCGCCGACTTCAGCGCCGCGATCGTCTCCGCCATAAAACCGACGGTGGTCGTCATCAGAGCCGAAAGCCCGACAAGACGGCAGCCGCATTCAAGCGCCGCTTCGACAATCTTCTCGGGCGGGACGTCGCGCCCGAGATCGATGACCTTGAACCCGTAGTTCTCAAGAAGCGAGCGGACGATGTTTTTCCCGATATCGTGAATGTCGCCTTTGACGGTCGCTATGACGATCGGCCCTTTTTTCTCGCCTTCTACACCAGATTTCGCAAGCTCCGCGCGCAGAAACCCGAACGCGGCAGACGCGGAATCGGCAGCCATCAGAAGCTGCGGAAGAAAATACTTCCCGCTTTCAAAGAGCGAGCCGACCTTCTCGAGCGCGGGAACGATTTCGGAGTTGATTATTTCAAGCGGATTCAGCCCCTTCTCGACAAGACGCCGCGCCGCGTCGGCGGCATCGTCCTTAAGCCCCTTCTCGATCAGAACGGAAAGCGCCCTTTCCCGAAGAGGCTCCGCGGCACGGGCCGCCTCCGCGCCATCGAGACTCTCGGAAAAGGAAATCCAGCCGGAGCAGTCGCCGTCGCGCCCCGTAAGCGCCCTCCACGCGCGATAGGCCGAAACCATCGGAACCGAAAGCGGATTTATTATCGCGGCGGAAAGCCCGGCATTGAGCGCGAGCGTGTAAAAAGCGGCGTTGATGTCCGTTCTCGAGGGAAGTCCGAACGAAATGTTGGAAACTCCGAGGGCCGTCCTTACGCCCAGTTCGTCGCGGACCGATTTCATCGCCTTTAAAATCACGTTCGCGCTCGTATTGTCGGCGCTCACGGCGAGACAGAGGACATCGACGATAAAATCGTCTTTGGTAAGGCCGTACTCGGCGCCTTTGGCGATAATTCTGCGGGCGATCTCGACGCGCCCCTCGGCAGTCGCGGGAATGCCGCTTTCATCGAGCGTCAGAGCGACGACGACACCGCCGTATTTCGCGACAAGCGGGAACACTTTCTCCATCACCTCGGTCTTGCCGTTGACGGAATTGACGAGACACTTGCCGTTATACCGCCGCATCGCCCTTTCCATGGCGACGGGATCGGCGGTATCGATCTGAAGAGGAATATCGACAACGCCCTGTATCGCCTCAACCGTCGCTTCGAGCGCAGCGGCCTCGTCTATCCCCGGAACGCCGGCGTTCACGTCGAGAATATGAGATCCCGCGTCAACCTGGGATACGGCCTCGCGGAGAATATAGGCCGTATCACCCGACTTATACGCTTCGCGGAGCTTCTTTTTACCCGTCGGATTTATACGCTCTCCGATGACGATCGAATCATCGAACGGAATCTCGACGGAGCGGACGCCGGATGTTACGACAGCGCGCTTTCCGGAGACGGGACGCGGAGGAATGATTTCGTTCGCGAGCGCCGCTTTAACGGCGGCTATATGCCCGCTCGTCGTGCCGCAGCATCCGCCGACGATCCGGGCGCCCGCGCGGACGAGATTAACGACGTTGGTGGCGAATTCCTCGCTCGAAACGAGAAAACGCGTTTCGCCGTCGACAAGTTTCGGAAGCCCCGCGTTCGGCTTTACGAAAATCGGCAGAGCCGTCGCGGCGGCGAGGCGCTCGACGTACGGCAGCATCAGATCGGGCCCAAGCCCGCAGTTGAGCCCGACGGCGTCGACGCGCAAACCTTCAAGTATCGCGGCGACGGTTTCGATATCGGCTCCGGTCAGAAGTTTACCGTCTTCGCCGAGAGCGACCGTCGCGAGAACGGGAAGAGACGAGTTTTCCTTCGCGGCGAGAACGGCGGCCTTAAGTTCGTAGGCGTCGCCCATCGTTTCAATCGCGATCAGATCCGCACCGGCGGACGCGCCGAGAGAGACGAGTTCCGCAAACGCGTCGTACGCGCGGTCGAATTCAAAATCGCCCGAAGGCTTAAGAAGTTTCCCCGTAGGGCCGACATCGAGCGCCACGAATCTGCCGCTTTCGCCGCGAGACGCTTCGCGGGCGAGAGCGATCGACGCGGAAACGACGTCCTCGAGCTTCTCCTCGCCGTGATACTTGGCCCTGTTCGCTCCGAACGTGTTCGCGAGAACGAAATCGGACCCCGCATCGAAACAGGCGGCGTGGACCGATCTGATTACATCCGGCTTTTTAACGCTCCAGGTTTCGGGTATTTCGCCCGGCTTAAGCCCCGCCGTCTGGAGCGACGTTCCCATCGCTCCGTCGGCGAAAACGATTTCCGAGCCGTTTAAAAACTCCCTGAAGTTCATTGCGGAGCTGGCGGCAGACGCCCGTTGTCGAGAAGATCCTTGATGATCATTCTAACTTCGGTATCGAAGTCGCCCTTCAGGATCCACTTCAGATAATTAGGCTCGTTCAAAAGGAGTTTCTTAAGGCTCTCGCCCTTCTTCTTGCCGAAGTTTATGGTAAGCTCCCCGTCTTTCCAGCGGAGAGTCCCCGCTCTGTCGGCGTTCATCGGATCGTGGGGAACGAGGTATTCGTCCATCTCGTCGACCGTCGCGGGAAGATCGGAATATTTAGCCATCTGCGCCTTGAGGACCTCGAGCGTCGCGCGCGTGTCGGCCTCGGCGCCGTGGGCGCCGTCGTGGTTGCGCCCGAGATAGAATCTCACCGCGGCGGAAAGATCGCGCGGCTCCTTCTTGTGGTAGATGCGCTGAACGTCTACATGCTTGCGGGCCGACGGTGCGAACGCCATTCCGACGCGCGCGAATTCCTCCTCGAGACATGGGATGTCAAAGCGGTCGGCGTTGAAGCCCGAAAGATCGCAACCCCTGAAGAACTCGAAAATCTCTTCGGCCTTGTCGGCGAACGTCGGGCAGTCCTTTACGATTTCGTCGCTGATGCCGTGAATCGCCGTCGTTTCGGGAGGGATCGGAACGCCTGGATTCATGAGCCAGCATTTCGAAATCTCCTCGCCGTCGGGCATGAGCTTTATGGCCGCAAGCTCGATTATGCGGTCTTTGCGCGGCGAGACGCCGGTGGATTCGATGTCGAAAACGACGAGCGGACGGATTAACTTTAAATTTGGCATAAAAGATCGTTGCGGTAAAGCGCGCGGATAGCGTCGCAGTCGAGAGTGTGACCGGCGCGGTAGCTGACTACCGTACCGACGAAACGGTGTTCGCCCGTAAGCGCGAGCGCCGCCATGAGATCGAGCGTCGCGCGGTGCCAGACGGGTTCGAGAAATTTATCGCCGACGGGGAAACGCGGCTCCGTGTAAAACTTTTTCGGCCCGTGGATAAGGATATTCTTTTTGTTGTATCCCCAGTTGCGCGTGGCCGCGAAAAGTTTGCCGATTGTTTTGGCGAGAATATACTGGCGGTGGGTCGCGTTGGTGCGCGCGAGCGCCGCGTAGCGGAACGTCTCGTCGGTCGCGTCGAAGAGAACGCGCTGTTCGCCGATCACGGTGTTCCACGAAATCGCGCAGTCGATGCGCAGATTGCGCTCGCCGTTCTCGGCGGGAAGGAACAGAAGGAAATCGCCGCGCCTGCCGCCGAACGCGACAGGCTCCTTAACCGTGACGAAAGTCGCGTCCTCGTCGGTTTCGACGATTTTGGCGTGATCCATCGCCTTGATGAGCGGGAGCGACGACTGGTCGAAGAGCGGCGGGTCGCCGCTGTTGACCTTAAGAAGGACGTTGTCGACGCCGATGCCGAGTTTAAGAGCGATAATGTGCTCGACCATCCTGAGATAGTTGTGCGGCGAGCCGGAGCGGAGAACGAGGTTCTGGGCGCTCGTCCAGAGATTGGCGATGTCGACCTTCGTGTCGAGCTGCTCGCTCTGATCCATGCGGCGGATCCACCAGCCTGGCTTTGAGCTCGGAGCGAACGTGATCGTCTGCTTCGAGTTTCCCTCGAAAGTTCCTACGCCCGCTACGGAAGCTTCGCCCGCAAGGCTCCGCCTTTTCAAGGAGAAAGGCGGACGACTGCCGTCGGCAAGACGTATCTCGTCTATCTTCTGGGCGCGAAAACGCTCGTATGCGACGGATATGGCTGAAGAATCGCCGAATACCGTCCTTCCTATAGTATAATCTTGCAACTCATTCATAGCGTTAACAGTATACCATATTTTCACATTGATTGGGCAAAGCGCATGATAACCCTCCGGGTTTTAGCCGGCGCACCCGATGTCGCCGCACAACCGCTTATTTTTTCTCCGAGTTTCTGCGAGACTTAAAGAAATTCTGCAGAACAAATCTGGACTCGTCCTCAAGAACGCCGGCGACCACCTTGGGATGATGGTTTATCCCGGGATGGCCGAAAATGCCGAACTCGGTACCGCCGCCGCGCTTAGGATCCGAAAGTCCCCATATCACCGCGTCGTTGCGCGCCAAGACGATCGCGCCTGCACACATGGGGCAAGGCTCCTTAGTCACGTAAAGGCGTGTTCCCGTAAGCCGCCAGTCGCCCTTCGCGGAAAAAGCGGATGTAAGCGCCAGCATCTCGGCATGGGCGGTCGCGTCTTTCAGGCCTTCGGTCTGGTTATGGGCGCGCGCTAAAATACGCGCCTTTAACGGGACAAAATCAAAAACCGCCTGGTGCCCGTCATGCGCGGGCTCGAGGACGGCCGGAGCGTCGATGACGCAACCGGTCGGAACCTCCCCTGATTCAGCCGCTTTGGCGGCCTCGCGGAGAGCCATGCGCATAAAATACGCATTGAATTCCGACTCGGTCATCGTCGCTTAAAAGAGAACCTCAGAAGTTGTTCTCTTCGAGCTGGAAGTACGCCTTGGGGTGGGCGCACACAGGGCAAAGCTCGGGGGCCTCGTCAAGCTCGACGATCGCTCCGCAGTTGCGGCACTGCCAGCGGTTGGGGCCGACGCGCTTGTAGACTTCGCCGGTCTCGATGTTCTTGGCGAGCTTGAGATAGCGCTTTTCGTGCTCGGCCTCAACTTCGGCGACCTTGGCGAACTGGCGGGCAAGCTCCTCAAAGCCCTCCTCCTTGGCCTCCTCGGCGAAGCGCTTGTACATATCGGTCCACTCCTCGTGCTCACCTGCCGCGGCGGCGGCGAGGTTGGCGGGAGTGTCGCCGATACCGTTCAAGGCCTTGAACCAGAGCTTGGCGTGTTCCTTCTCGTTGAGGGCCGTTTCCTGGAAGATCGCCGCGATCTGCTCGTAGCCTTCCTTCTTGGCCTTCGACGCGAAGTAATCGTACTTGTTGCGCGCCTGCGATTCGCCGGCGAACGCGTACCAGAGATTCTTCTCCGTCTTCGATCCTTTAAGTTCCATCTTGAACCTCCTTATCTCTTACTTGAAATAACGGTTGAGAAGGCCCTCGAATCCGGCGCCGTGACGGGCCTCGTCCTTCGCCATCTCGTGGACGGTGTCGTGAATGGCATCGTAGCCGAGTTCCTTGGCGCGCTTGGCGATTTCGAACTTGGCGGCGCATGCGCCCTGCTCGGCATCGGCGCGGAGCTGAAGGTTCTTCTTGGTGGAGTTCGTGACGACCTCACCCAAAAGTTCCGCAAACTTGGAAGCGTGCTCGGCCTCTTCGAACGCGTAGCGCTTGAACGCGTCGGCGATTTCGGGATAACCTTCGCGCTCGGCCTGGCGGCTCATCGCGAGATACATGCCGACTTCGCAGCATTCACCCGTAAAATGATCTCTGAGACCCTGCATGACCTCGGCGTCCTCGACCTTGCCGTCGCCGATAACATGCTGGCACGCCCAGGTCTTCTTACCTTCCTCGGCGATTTCCATTTTAAACTTGGTACCGGAAACGCCGCAAAGAGGGCACTTCTCGGGAGCTTCTTCACCGTTGTGTACATACCCGCAGGCCGGGCAAACCCATTTCTTCATTGTTTTCTCCTTTCTGCCGACCTTAACCTATGTCGGCACGACTTAAAGTATAATATAACGCTATAGATGAGGCAAGAGGGAATTTTACATTTTTTTATTCCCCGAAATTCTTATCATCTCCGGAAGTAAACGGCACGCGCGAAATCGCGATTTTCAAAACCGGAGTCACATTATAAAACGCGGCGGGACGTTTCCGACGGCGTCTCAAGCCTCTTACGTCGGTCGCGGAAGATCTCACAGCCGTTCGGACGGATCGAATCTGGACGAGGGCCATGGATAGGCGTTGAGCGCGACGAGCGCTTCACCCGCGAGAAAGAGCGAACCGCATACGAGAACCGACGCGTCGCCGGCGGATCGGACGTCGGCTTTCGCTATACGGAGAGCCTCGCTTAACGTCGACGCGACATCGGCATCGATGCCTTGAGAGCGCATCTTGGGCGCGAGCTCGGACGGCTCAATCGAGCGGGGGTTGTTCGTCCTGACCGCGTACGCCTTTGAAACGAAAGGCGCGAGAATGGAAAGCGTTTCACCGACATCCTTGTCGGCGCAGAACCCCGCGACGAGAATATACTTTTTCTCTGGCAGTTCCTGAAGAGCGTTGACCAGCGCGCGCGCGGCGGGAGGATTGTGGGCGCCGTCGACGAGGACGTTGCCGACCTTCTGGAAACGCCCGGGCCAGACGACGTTCGAGAAACCGTCATTCAACCGTTCGGCATGAGAAAGATTAAAGAGTTTCCTCTCGCGGATCACCTTCAGCGCGGCTATGACCGTCACCGCGTTTTCGCGGTTGAACGAACCCGCCAGAGAATACGCCTCCGGTATCTCCAGTTCAAGCGCCATATCGGGAGCGTAATAAAAGGGAGAGTCGAGTTCCTTCGCGCGTTTTTCGATAATGTCGCGCACTTCGGGCAGATTTTCGCCGAGCACTACAGGCACGCCGCTCTTGATTATTCCGGCCTTTTCAGCAGCGATTTTTCCGACGGTATCACCGAGCCAGTCGCAGTGATCGAGCCCTATTCGCGTTATAACCGTGAGTACCGGATTGCAGACGTTAGTCGCGTCGAGACGCCCGCCGAGGCCCGTTTCCAGAACCGCCGCGTCGACGCCGCAGTCGGCATAAAGCGAAAACGCCACGGCCGTCAGCGCCTCGAAAAAAGTCGTTCCTTCCCCGGCGTCGCCCGTAGACGAAACCGCCTTCTCCACGCGCAGCGAAATTTCCTCGAGCTTGTCGTCGTCAACGGGCGACCCGTTCATAAAAAAGCGCTCGTTGAGTCTTACCAGATGAGGCGAGGTGTAGCGGCCTACCTTCAGTCCGGCGGACCGGAGCGAAGCGTCCAAAAGCGCCGCAACGGCCCCCTTCCCGTTCGTCCCCGCTATGTGAACCGCCCTTATCCGCTCCTGCGGATCGCCGAGCGAACGGCAGACGGCGCGGACGGTGGAAAGTCCGGGTCTCATTCCGAAGCGACGGCGGGCGGCGAGCTGTTCGAGAAAATTCATCTTCCGCTCCAGACTGCGAGAACCGCGCTGACGCCGTATCCTAACAGAACAAGCCAGGTGATTTTATCGGTCAGAAGAATGCGCTCGGGCCTCCCGACATCCTCTTTGCGGAAAAGGAGATAAAGATACCGGACAATCCCGAGCGCGACGAAGAGGGCCGTTGCCGAAAGCGCGCGGGTTCCGAATCTGGCGACGGTGTCGGCGGCGAGCGTATACCATAGATAAACTCCGAGCGTCGCGAGAGCGGAAGTGAAAATCAGGGTGTCGAGGACAACCGGATGATAGTTCGCAAGCGCGGCGCGCGACTCGCACGCGATCGCCTTCTCGTGGCGGCGCTTACAGAGCGCGAGAAACATCGAAATCGAAAACGCGCACCCGAGCAGCCACGGTGAAATTCTTACATCCATAGCCGCTGCTCCCGCGACGGCGCGAAGCACAAACCCGGCGGCGATAACGGCGACGTCGACATACGGGATGCGCTTCAGGAAACCGGAATAGAGACTTTGCATCACGGTATAAATCAAAATCACCGCAAAGCCCCATGTACGGTCGGGATGACGAAAAACGAGATACGCCGGGAACGCAAGCGAGCACGCGTACAGCGCGAGCGCGACTCTTACCGCGTCAATCTTGGAAATGAGATCGGCCGCGATCGGACGGAGACGTTTAACGGGATGGAGTCTGTCGGCGTCATAATCCGAAATGTCATTTAGGAGATAAAATGCGCTCGATATCAGCGAGAACGAAACGGCCATCGCCGAAACGAGAAGGAACGGCCTGTATCCGCGCGCCATCGCAGCCTGAGAGTCGTCGGCAAATGCAAAGAACCAGGCAAGAAAAACGATACCGTTTTTGGTCCACTGGTTGACTCTTAAAGCTTTAAGCCAGACTCTTAGGCGCTCGAGCGTCATTTGTTCGTCCTCCAGCGGATAAGTCCCCAGAAAAGAGAATGATTCGTATAAACTGGGCACGATTCATTCTCGTAGAAGGTCCAGAACTTCGACCAGTTGCGTTCTACGGCAGGATCCCAGCGTATAGGCATAAGAGAAAGGACTTTGGAATGCGTTATCTCACCGTCTTCTTCGCTCTCCCAGAACGGCCAAACGCGGGTGAAATCTTCCGACGAGGTCCAGAACGGAAAAACGCGCGTCTCATCATCGTATATTTCGACGAGCTTCCAGCCGAATCTTTTTACTCCGCTCACGCGAGAACCGTCCTTGTAACTGTAATTTTCAACAGACTCGTAAAACGGCCAAAAGGAAATACGAGTGCGTTGAGGCATATCCTCTAATTCAAGAAACGGCCAGGGACAGCGAAGTCTAACGAAAGGAAAACTGCGCATCGCTCCTCCTCGGCCTTTACCGTCCGTAATGATTTCCGTCCATGAGAAGAACGGAGGGAGATACATCGTCTGCCTTTCGCGCTCCCGCCTGACCTTACCGTACAGCGGCCACACCATCCATGAGTATCCGGCTCCGGCGGTATCGCGGTCGGCACGGTACGACGCCCATGTCACCAACGGCCAAAACGCGTAGCGGTGGTCACTCTCTCGCTGATAATTGACGCCGTAGAACGGCCAGAAACTCCACGCTCCGTCACTGCGCCAGCTGATGAACGGAAAGAGAACGGAATTAGTCTCAAGCCAATCGCGGCCGCGCGGCATTTTATAGCGCATCCACAACGGCCACATCGCGAATTCAAGATCGTTGAGAAGCATTATATGCGGATGCTGGCCATATATCGGAAAAAGCCCCGCATACATCCCCTTCTTTTTATCTTCGCCGTTAAACCAAATCGGTAAAACAGAAAACTGATATCCGTCATCGACACCGTAATTCTGATAATTGACGATGTAGCAGAATCGCCACCAGTCGCGATGTGAAGTGAATACGGGCCAAAGAACATCGGTCGCCGAAGCCTCACGCGAAACGATCGGCCTCAGCGCGAAATAATCGGGCCTCTGTTCGTAAAAAGGCCCGATCTGAAAAGCGGCGGCTATGAGAAGACTACTTAACACTCTTCATCAGGTCCTCAAACTCTTTTCTTTCGAACTCCGAAAGTTCCTTCATGCGGCTTTGAACGACGCGCATCGTACCTTTGGCCCGGAGCATCTGGCCGCGCTTGATCTGGACGCGGGCGAGAGAAATGAGCATTCTGACGTCGGCGGCACCGCCCGAGGCGTCTTTCGAAAGTTCACACGCTTTCTCGATATATTTCTCGGCCTCGCTGAACGACTTCCCGGAGGCCATAAGTATCGAACCGAGCGTCTCCCAAGCGACGTAGAGTTTTGGCATTCTGGCGACGGCCTCGCGAGCCATTTTCTCGGCCTCTTCGAACGCTCCGCGACGGCGGAGGACCTCTGCGAGATCGTTGAACGCCAACGGCACGTGGCGGGCGCCGGAAATCGCCTTTCTCAGGTGGGTTTCGGCGGCGGCGCCTTCGCCGCGATGGAGAAGGATTGAACCCATTATATAATTCGCCATCGGATCGTCCGCGTCCGTCGCGAGAATCTTAAGAGCCTTTTTCTCGGCGTGTTCCTTGTCGTTGAGCTGCATATCGAGACTTAAGATGACGTCGCCGGTGCGTCTCGAACCGCGACTTGTCTTCGCGACCTCGTCGAACGAATCGCGCGCGCTGCGGATATTCTCGACGCCGCCCTTGCGCATGAGAAAGAGAGCTTTCGTGGAACGGTAAACGACTTCATGGTCCATACCGGAACTCTCCTTGGAGATAGCTTCGATAACGGGCAGAATATCGGTTTCGATCTCCTTGAGCAGCGCCTCTTTGCGCTCGGCGCGTTTGGAATTCGGCTCGACCTCGCCCATAGCGTCGATGTTGCGGATAAGCACATGGGCCAGGAGCGACCACGCGTGGATATCCTTGGAATCCGAATCGATCGCGCGCCTGAGCGTGCTCTCGGCGCCGCGCAGATCGTTTTTCAGAAGACGGAGCTGCGCGACCTGCTTCGCGTAAAGGATGTTGTTCTCCTCGCCTTCCAAAGCCCGCTCGAGATACTCCTTGGCCTTCTCGACGTTCCCGTCGAGCGCTTCGAGGTTGGAGAGTCTGAAGAGCGCCATCTTGTTGCCCGGATCGCTCTTGAGCTCTTCGAGATATATGGCGCGGGCCTTGCCCTTGTGGGATTCGGAACCTTCGGAGAAATAATGCGCGAGAATGTTCAGCTCGGCGAGCTTTCGCTGCTCGGCCGGGATGAGATCGATGGCGCGGCGGATCTGATACACGCCGTGAGCGTACTGGCCACGGCGCGAAATGAGAGCCTGACCGTAGCTGAACATGAACTGGGGATCGCACAGCGTTCCGTAGAGAAGCGAAAGCTGGACAGGATCGTAACGGCGGCTGGTGTCTTTATACACCGTTTCGAGAGCCTGTTTGATCGCCTTGTGCTTGTCGACGGCCTTTTTGAATCCGTTCTTGGAGGCGAGAAGCTCTTCGTTGATAAGCGCGGCGAGGTTGTCGGGGTCGATCTCGTTCAGAACAAGTTCGTAAAGACCGAACGCCTTGTCGAATTCAACCTGGGCCTCGGCCTTCTTACCGTCTTCGAAAAGTTTCAGGCCGTTGAAATGGTGATAGTTGCCCTGATTGGTGGCCAGAAGGCCGATATGACGCCTCAGGTTTCTGCGATTGCGCTCGCGGGAATCGACGAATTCTTTTTTCGACGCATCCTTGAACATTCCGATTCTGAAGCTTCCCCATTCTTCCGGAACCGGAAGCAGATCCCTGACGGAGGCCCAATTCGCGATCCAGTCGCCGGGATCCTTGCCCTCACCTTCGCATGTGAAGAAGTAAAGTTCGGGCAGAGGACCCTTTTCGACGTTCATCCAGAGGTGCGGCGCGCCCCAGACGACGACCTTCGAGGCGACGTCGGGATCGTTGCGGAACCAATGCTCGATAAACGGCAGAAGCCGCTGCCTTTCGATGCCGTCGTCCTTTACGAGGATGTCCGAAAGTTCTCCGGACAGTTTCTCGCCGCCGATTTTCTCGGCGCGAACTGTCTCGGCGAGATTTTTGAGATAGGTCTTGTCCTCTTCGCGGACGAGAGAAACGACGTGAAGCTTCTTACCTTGGCGGAGTGCGGCGATCCGGACACCGTCGTCGATGACGCCGTCGGTGACGATCCACGTTCTCTCGCCCATGGACGAAACGACGCGGCGCGAAATCTCATCGTACGACCTGACCGCATCGAGATCGAGCTCGACGAAAACGTTTATCGCCATCGCGAGAACGAGCACGAGCGCAAGCCCCATTCCCCCGATGCGTCCGGCCGCGCGGTTGAAGGAGATATTCACCGTCGCGGCGGCGGGGCCTGAGGCGACGGGCGTCGTCGAAAGGCCCCACCAGTAGGCGAGAAGATAACCGGTCATTGCCGCCGCCATAAGCGCGACGATAACGGGCTGATAGCCCAAAAATCCGAGGGACGAAGAAACCGAGACGGGAGATGCGACGGCGAGAACCGCGACGATCGAGAGTATCGAATGGTAGAGCACAGTGGTGAAATTTCCGGATTTCTCGGACGCGAAAACTGATGCGCTCGAGAAAAGCGAAATCAGAAAAGGAACCACGGCCAGAAGCAGCGCGGAAAACCAGTTCGAATACACGAACTCTTCGGTGAAGTATTTCTTCTGGGCTTCCACGTAAGCGTCGAACCCTCCGATCGCCGAAAGCGCGAACGGGACGGCGAGCAGAAATCCGAGAATGAAAAACCCCGTCGCGACGTAGCCGAGTCTACCGGATTTCGAAGAGACGACCCACGCGATCGCTCCGCAGAACGGAATGAGAATCAGGAAGAGAAAAGTGTCGACGATCCCGAGAGCGATCAGAATTCCCGACGCGAAAGGAAGAATCCAGGACAGCGCCTTCGGAAATTTCGAGTAGGGAACGAAAACCAGAATCGCGAGCATCGCCCAGAACGCGTCAAAAACGGCTGGACCGAGATGAGTCGCGGAATCTAAAACGCACGGGGTGAAGATGAACACGAGAGACGTCGCGGCCGCACCGATTCTGGACGCGGTAATCTTCCGCGCCTCGGAGAAATGAGGCCCGAAAGTCTGGCGCAGATAGATGTTGACGATATGGTAGGCGCACAACGCCAGAAGCACGCCGAGCAGCGGCGCCAAAAACGCCGACACGCCGAACATCCGGGCGAAGAAGCCGGCGAGCCCGAACGGATTGTAATCCCTTACGTCGAGTCCGAGCCAGGAGGCGATCACGCCGGACTCAAAACCGGGAGCTGCGCAATCGACAGCCGAGAGCGAGTACACTATAGCCGCGACGCCGGCGAGCGCCAGCGAAACGAGCCAATCCTTCAGACGAGGCGATCTGTTTTCAGTGATCTGATTTTCCATATTCTTATCCTTTCAGCCGTAGCCGTTAAAGATTCACTTGACCTTTTCGAGCGCCTGGGCGAGATCGGCGATGAGATCATCGGGATCTTCGAGACCTACCGAAAGACGAATGAGATCCGGCGGAATGCCCGCCTCTTTAAGCTGCCTGTCGGTCAACTGGCGGTGAGTATGCGAAGCTGGGTGAAGAACGCAGCTCCATGCGTCGGCGACGTGCGTTACGATTCCGATGAGCTTCAAGGAGTCCATAAACCCGATAGAAGCCTTACGGCCGCCGCGGATGCCGAAGGTCATGACTCCGCAGGGCGAATTTCCGCTGAACTGCTTCCTGACGAGCTTATGATACTTAGAATCGGGAAGACCAGCGAAGTTTACCCACGCTACCTTCGGCTGCTTCTTAAGCCACTTCGCGATCTTAAGCGCGGATTCGGCGTGGCGGCGGATGCGCAAATGAAGGGACTCGAGACCGAGGTTCACGAGAAACGCGTTGAAAGGCGAAGGAATCGCGCCGAAGTCGCGCATGAGATGGGCGGTGCACTTCGTGATATAAGCCATTTTTCCGAACGCCTTGGTGTAGCTCAAACCGTGGTACGATTCGTCGGGTTCGACGAGACCCGGGAATTTATCGGCGTGGGCCTCCCAATCGAAATTACCCGAGTCGACGATACATCCGCCGACCTGCGATGAATGGCCGTCCATGTATTTTGTCGTAGCGTGGGTTACGATATCGCACCCGAACTCGAACGGACGGCAAAGAATCGGCGTCGGAAACGTATTGTCGATAATCAGCGGAACGCCGTTTTTGTGGGCGATTTTAGCGAACTTCGCAATGTCGAGAACGCACCCTGAAGGATTAGCGACCGTCTCGCCGAAAACGCATTTCGTATTGGGACGGAACGCGGCCTGGATCGTCTTGGCGTCGGCGTCGGGATCTACGAATGTGAATTCGATGCCGAGCTTCTTGAGAGATACGGCAAACAGGTTGAAGGTTCCGCCGTAGATCTGGGCGGAACATACGACATGGTCTCCCGCGCCGCAGAGATTTAAAATCGCGAACGTGGACGCCGCCTGTCCGGAGCTCGTGAGAATCGCGGCTACGCCGCCTTCGAGCGCGGCGATTTTTTTAGCCACCTCATCGTTGGTAGGATTCGCCAAACGCGTATAAAAATAGCCAGACGCCTTAAGGTCGAAAAGATCGGCCATGTGCTGCGTCGTATCGTACTTGAACGTGGTGGAAGAATAAATCGGGACCTGGCGCGGCTCGCCGCACTTGGGCGACCATCCGCCCTGTACGCACAAAGTGTCTATTTTCATCTCTTTCCTTTCTTGAAAATACGCGTATATTATACCAAAAAATCAGATAAAGTTCTCATTGACGGTATTTTCTCAAGCGGATACGAAACACCGAATCGTCTTTCGGTCTCCATAACGAGCCTCAAATGGTTAACGCTGTCCCACCCGGCAAGGTCGCCGTAGCGAGCAGTCTCCGAAACGGCCGCCCTTTCGACCTCGAAAATCTCGGCGGCGAGAACAAAAAAACGTTCCCTTTGTTCGCTGTCGGCAAAGACGCTGTTTTTCATGATATAACCTTCAATGGACCTCAATCACACAATCCGCTCGCCCCAAAACGCGACATGGGGATCTACGTTGACGCTTTGGGCTTTCTGAACGGCGCGCTTGATAAGCGGCGCCGTCAATCTTCCGGTCCGGTGGTTAAGTTCCCACAGATGACCGAATATCAGTTTTTCAGCCCGTATCATTCCGGCGGCTGCGGCGACATCGATTCCACACCCCGGGAAGAACGTCCAGACGTCCGGGCGGCCCCAACGCGTTTTAAGCTTGTCGGCAACGCCGCAGTCGCCCGTATGGTAAAGTTTCCAGCCGCCTACGCGGATTTCAAAAGCGGTCGTAAAGTCGAGCAGATAGGCGTTGTGATCGACCAACGAGGTCGAAATCTCGACATCCTTTATCTTAAAAATCTTCTCGCCCATCACGAACCCGCCGCCAACGGGATTTTTAGCCGCATCGCCCCTTGCGCCGTAATTATCGAGAAAGTTCGAAATTACGGTTTTGCCCTGCGCGTTAAGCGCCTGATAGACTTTTAGATCGCAATGGTCGCCGTGATTGTGGGTTATAAGCGCGAAATCGAGCTTGTCGACGAGTTCCGTCGCGCGACGATGAATGAGATCTATCGAAAAAAAAGATTCGCGCGTCTTTACGAGATATCCCATGTTGTAAAGACTCCACACCGCCGGAGTGCCGGTAATCTTGGTCGAATCGATTTCGTTTACGACTCGCTCAAACGCGCGTTCCAGCTTCTCTAAAGACGCGAGCGAACGCGTATCTCCGTCGCGCATATAATCTCGGTATGTCTCGGCTGAAACCAAATCCGTTTCGCTCTGCCACTTATCAAGAATTGAAAACAATTCGTCATTACAGTAATTCATAATTAAAAGATGATTATTCTAGTTTTTTATAGACCGCTCATCTGTATGTTTTCGCTTATAGACACGTATCATATCAATTTGGGCTATTTCTTCAAACCCGTCTAAAACGAACGGCGCATGCCAGGCAAATGAAAAACGACCGCCGAATCGTGCGGCCCAGCTTTTGCGCTCCTCAGGAAGATAAGAATCCACTTGCGCTTTAAAAAGCACATACTTGCAGAAAAGGCCATAGGGTGTAAAACTTTGCTGATATGGCGTATATGGGTCAAAATCCCGCAATACCGCAACATCGCATTTAGCCAAAACGGAAGCGAGTACATTCGTATCGTTCAAATCTGACGGTCTGGCAAAACCTATCTGCCGCCATCCTAATTCTCTGCCGATATAGTATGTCGCGTGATCGGGAGCAAAAACCATTATTGGTCCAACACCAACTTCATTTTTCAATTTATCCTTCAAATCGGCCGGCAAGGTAGGATATGAAAGAGCGAAGTGACCAATTGGACCTGTAAGTACTCCATATATAAACATAAGACATAAATAAATATTCACAAATCGAGAACGATTCTTTTCGTAAAATTTAACTGCGTCAAGACACATAAAGGAAAAGAACGGAACAAGATACGCGATTCTAAAAGTATACAAGCCTGATTTGGCAAAAATGCAAACAACTAAAACAAATGAAAGCGTCTGTGATATTTTACGTTCTTTAATCCAAATCACAAATCCAACGACGGACAACAGGGCAATCATGGGAGATCTCGCTGCTTCCCGAGCAAAGGCAACTACGGCGGATACAAATGAAAACGAAGGTGTTGCAACCTCGCGATAATGGCGCGAAAACGCCGATAGATAATCCGGCAAATTAAAAAGAACCGGAGAAAGTAAAAGCAAGAATGAAACGGCTGAAAAGACACAAAAAACAAAAAACTTATCACGGCTACTTCTATTAAAGCAAAACACTGGATACATTAAAAAAAGAACAGCTGCCGTAGGCCAGATAAAACACGAAAGAGTGGCGAAAAAAGCACCTCCAAAAATCTTAACTTTAGATTTAACCGCATCTGGCGGACCTAATAATGCCAATGATGCAAAAACGCAAGCCAAAGACCAGGTATCGATTCGCGCTAAGAGTGAACATTGAAATAAGAGCGGAGAAAAAAGCAGCGACAATGAAAGAATAATACGGGTTTTAGTGCCGATATTTTCCTGATGAAGACGGACACTCCAGCAAACGAACGCGAGAAACAATCCAAAATAAGGACTGAGGCGTACGCCGGTCTGTCCGAAACACCTGAAAAGCGATTCCTGAAATAAAGGACCGACGTAATTAAGAGGACGAAGAGAAACCTCTGAAAGTCCAAGAAGCGTTGAGGCGCCGCCTGAATCACCTTCGAGAAACAGACGCCCCATTTCAACGATGTAGGTTTCATCTAACCATGGAATTAAATCTAACATTTATCATTCAAGAAGATTAGCGCCGTCGAAGATAAACTCACCTGAATATCCGGGGAATCCAATGTCATTCTTCGGTATGCAAACAAAGACTTTGTACTGCAATACATCGTTGAAGATCGGAATTAAAATTGCAGAAACTTTGTAACGCCCCCCTTTTATCGTACAGCGAACATCGACTTGGGCGTTTTTACCAATGTTAAAAACAAAATCATTGCCATGTTCTGTAATACGGCACGTTTTCCCATCAAGCAACTCAGCCTCAGACTTCCACTCATCATTTGAATCCCATTCGATCCTATACGCGTCAAACTCATCGGCATATACACCGTTTGGAGTAATAGTCAACAACACGTCAAAGGACTTCTTATTGCGAGTTTTTTTTGCTTTTACTTTACAAACTCCCTTATCCAAATCTATCTCAGTGAAATTATACGCTTCAATAGACCACACACCTTCAATTGTAGTCATTCGGCCAGCCAAAATGCCATCCTTATCTACAATGAACAAAACAGAATTATTCTTGCTGCCTCCCGCAAAAGACCCATAAGCCCAATCAGGCAATGCCTCTATCGTCACTTTTTTTCGCACAACTGAAGTTTTGCCATCGCGCGTTATTTTAATTAGAACGTTAAACCGACCCAACTTTGCGGGAATGCCGGTGAACTTTCTTTCTTTGGTATTGAATTTCACGCCGTCAGGAAGGCCTGAAACTTCAATAGAAACATCCTTAACATAAGGCAAAGCGTCATCAGTCAATGCCGTCCCCAGAAACCATTTAGCCTCCTTAGCGGCCCTATCCTTTAATGATTTTTCTGCCGCTAACGCCGGACCGTTCTTAAATTTATATACCTTCTTTTCAAAAGTGTTTTTACTTCCAACAACCTTTAACGAATCCGTTGTCCAAATCTTAAACTCGTCAATTTCGTAATCGGAATGATTTTGACCTTGTTCATGAAACTCTCTGGCGAAAAATAAAATCAAAGGAGAAGACATCAACTCACGATACCGATCCAAAGAATCATTCTCTGCATTAGCATTATTCATAGACAATATCTGAGCACCATCCAAATATACCCTGGCGATATCATCACTCCCGGAAATGCCACTCATATTCCACTGTACGGCATAATGATGCCAGGCCTTGGAATTACCATCGGCAAAACACGTCTTATAATCTAAATGCCAACCAAAACGGGGAAGTGACGTTACCCAGCCTAAATGATTAAACCGAAAATACCAACCGCTTTTGGCGATTCCGTTGTTAGCGTTTATTTCAAACGCCATAACCATTTTATTCGTCTCGGCTGCATCAAAAACAGAAAAAAATGTCGGGTCCCCGGCCGGCTGGTACCAAGAACGGTTATTGTTTATTTTCGCATAAAACTCGATAATGCCTTTTTCTGCCGGCAATCCCTTCGGCAACAAAAAACCAACCGTCCCTCCGCCTTCTTTTATCAGCAGAGCACGACCATTCACACCGTCGGTAAAA
Organism: Kiritimatiellia bacterium; assembly: GCA_045630425.1. Taxonomy (GTDB): domain Bacteria; phylum Verrucomicrobiota; class Kiritimatiellia; order RFP12; family UBA1067; genus UBA1067. Next base: position 55,296 of record JAZQTB010000079.1, read on the forward strand.
ACCAATTCCCGCGCAGCAACACCTTGTTTGCCGATTTCAGGCGACAATACCGAACGCCGAGTATCCAATGATGTATAAAAAACAATATCCGCCGCTGAAAAAAGAACAAAAGGACAGAAAAGAAAAAGTAAAATTAAACTTTTTTTCACGGTGATTTCCTTTTCTTTATGAGACCAAATGAAAAAAGAAGAACAGATATTGCCGAAATGACAGACATTAAACCTAAAATTAACGGTATGCGCTTAGGAGAGACCGGCTTAAGCGGTCTAACCGGCTCGAGAACCTGTATAAGTTTAGCATTAGGATTTCCAAGCCAATCAGCCATCGGTACTATGTAACCTTCTTGAACCATTCTACGAACTGAAGGATGCTGAAGCTGCTGGATCGGAACTACCGCTAATTTAGATGAACATTTCTTTTTAACCGCATTGGAATAATCAACCGGAGCGCAGTAATAATGCGCCTGCCATGCGAGATTTACGGTGCCTGCCACTACAAGAATTGCAACAACATTCCTGACCCACTTTCGTGATGAAAACATTCTCAGAACGTATTCGACGCCAAAACCCGAAAGTACAGCAATGCAAAACTCCGTCAAATGATGCCATTTAACGGGAGCGCGCAGATAATCACCAAACGGCAAAGCATAAACCAAGCGATAAACGGTTTCACAGTTTCTGCCAAGAGAAAAAAGCCAAAAAACGATTGCTCCGATAAGAAAGAACGCAATATCGCAATGCACAAAATTGATCTTGTCATCATCGTTCTTCCTGCTTTTCGGAAGGAAAAATATCGCCGCCAAAGCAAAAAGACATGTTATAAAACCTACATATAATGAATGTTGCCGATAATTACCCTCTTTAGAGTTTATCGGTCGCCCCAACGCACCAGTATATAGGCTTGTACCCTTTTCTTTATTTATCGAAAGAGTATACGGGCAACTGGTATCTCCCTGAAAACGCGGAATGATGAATTCAAGAGTATCCTCCAACGGCATGGACCAATTTGTAACAAATATCCATCGTTTTTCGTTTTCATCCTCGACATTGCCGGTCATCACCGAACCGGACGCCTCTTCAATCTGCTTATCGCGCCCTGATAGATCGTTTGAAAACGCATGGTAAATACTCGGCGAAGCGATTATCAGAAAAACAAAAAATGCACTTATAAGTCCTTTTATCGGAAAAACCCTAAACGCTATAAGCCTGTACACCAAATAAAAGAATGTAAATACCGAAAACAAAAGCCAGACATCCGGTGCATAAAAACTCGCCCATGCAACACTTAAACCTAAAAGCAGCCAATATCGAAAACCTTTGCCGGAGACAGCTCTGTCTATAAGACCAAAAGCAAACACACCATAGCTCATCCAGATAAACCAGTTTCCGTGACCAGCTGAAAACAATGTAAGCCAATACCCGGAAAAAGCCAGAAATAATCCGGCCGCGTACGAGGCCAACCGAGACAATCCTTTACCACGAAGAAACCACGCAAGAGCAACTGCGGACAGAAACGCCGGAACAACATATTTCAATTGACTGCACGAAACAGGTGATATAATCAACCCGGACCACAAGAAATCTAAAGGATGGGCTTTGCCTGCTGTAAAAAACATGTTCCGCCAATTAAGAAGAGTATCTTCATAATCATACGGAAAAAATATTGCGTCATCTGGCGCGATAAAACCGACGCCATTAGACCACGTCCCCCAAAAAACGATACTCGCCGACACCGCAAAAATCGCAGTGAAGGCGAGAAACCATTTATGCTTCGATATAAGGCGCATCACTTGATCGCACCGAGCGCGATAAGAGCGAAGACCATCGCGAAAATGGCGACCGTCTCCACGATGCCGAGCGCGGCGAGATAGTTGGTGAAGCCCTGGTTCGTCTCGGCCTGGGCGTCGCAGGCGGCGGCACCGGCGCGGCCCTGGAAGAGAGCCGAAAGACCGATGGCGAGACCGGCGAAAATACCGGCGACGAGAACGGGAACGCCCGAACCCGGAGCGACGTTGCCGACCTTGCCGAGCATGATAAACATAAGAATCATTCCGTAGAGCGTCTGGGTGATGGGAGCGCCCACGAACGAAAGAAGAAGGAACGGAGCGGGCTTGTTGGCCGCATAGCACTTCTTCCACGCGCCCACAGCCGCAGCAGCGGCATAACCCGTACCGAAAGCGCTGCCGGCACCGGCGAGACCCAAGCAGGCGATCGCGCCCGCGACTATCATTGCTGCATCACTCATTTCTTATCTCCTTCTTTTTATAGTGTTAATTAAACTTTCTTACGTTTAAATGGATTATAGAGCACCCCAGACCATGTAACGCCCTTATGGTTGGAAAACTCCAATGTGTTAAGACGGACAGCATGAACAAGAATGGAAAGACCCGCCATCGCGAGATTGAGCGCGTGACCTATCACGAGAATCGCGACCATCGCGACGGACATCAACGCCTTGAGCCAGATTTCATCGGCACCGGCGACAAGCCCCGTAGCCATAGAGTTGAAGTTTTCGGCCACCTTAACAGACGCGAGACCTACGGCGAAAAGACGGACGTAGGAAATGATGTCGCCGAGCGCGCTCATGATGTTCAAAGGCAGCATTCCCAGTTCGGATCCGCGCGTTTTAAGTTCGGACGGTTTTACCGAAAAGAGGAACACGCCGGCGAGAGAGGCGTAAAAGACGTAAAAGCCCCATTGCGGAATCGCCGGGAAAATTCCGACGATGGAATTCGTCACGAGATACATGAAAAGCAACACACCCGCCCAGCCGAACTCGGCGAGCGCGGTAGAATCGGGCAGACGGCACACGCCGTTCCAGATTCTGGCGAGCATCAGGTGGGATACGCCTATCGTGAAGCAGAGGAGCATCATGTTGTGATAGCTCGGATCGGCGAGCCACCGTGCGCTCGGCAGCGCTGAGAGCGCCGGTATCTGTGCGCCGAACCAGGTGTTCGAAAGAACGCCCCATACGACCGTCGACGCGGAGAACACGGTTAAAAGGATGAACCAGCTGCGCGGCAGTTTTTTGCGCATCGCAAGCGTAGCGAGAAGGAATATCGATCCGTAGGCGCCGTCGCCGACGAGCATCGCGAAAAAGAGCGAGAAATAGCACATGAACGGCACCGAAACGTCGCTCTCGGTGTACGCGGGCGCGATGCCGAGCCCCTCGAAAAGCGTCTTCATCGGCCTGAAAAGCTTAGGCGGCTCCACTAAAGTGGGCGGCGTCTCGCCGTCGGCGGCCTCGCGGGTCAACAGCCCCCAGCCTTCTTTCGAGGCCGTCTTTTCAAGATCGCCCAACCGACGCGCCGGAATCCACCCGGAGATTACGCGGACGGCGCCTTTCTCGAGCATCAGCTCCTTGGCCGCCGCGAACGCGACGCGCTCGGACAGTTCCGGGAATGACGCCATGATAAACTTCTCGTCACTTTCGGCGAGTCTGGCGAGATCATCCTCAATCGCATCAGCGAGTTCACGAGCATCGCCCTTCATCTCGCCGAGGCGCTTAGGAGGCAGAACTTCGGGAAGTTCTGCAACTCCCGCCAGATCGATGCCGCGATCGAGAAGTTTTCGGGCGAGTTCAGGATCGAAATCGCCGAAAGGCTCGTATTTCGCGATTTCGCGGTTCAGATCATCGAGGGAATCCTTTTTCGCTTCTATCGACTTGTTGAGGGAAAGCACCTCGGCGACGGTGCGTTCCACGGAACCGCTCCCGCCCTTGGCGCGGGCTTTCAGGATAAAGCCGACGGCTTTCTCGGCATCGGCGGCATCGCCCTTCGCGGACGACACCCCGGCGCCCTGAGCGGAAGACAAATCCAGATGAACCGCCCCGAGAGAGCGCAACGCCTCCAGCGTCGAATCGGATTCTGCCGAAACGCACAGAAGATCGAGGTGAAGCATTCTGACGATCATTGCGCCTCCTCCCCGGAATTGACCGCGGGCGTTCTCGACTTGGCGATCTTGCCGCGCGTGACGGCGGCGGTCTGCTCGTCGCCGAGAGCGATTTTTATGACGCGTATCGCCTCTTTGCAGTCGGGAATCTTAACCTTCTCGAAAAGGTTCACGCGCTGGGAGGTCTGATGAAGCTCGATCGTGACGAGACGGCGCTGCTCTTCGAAAACGGCGCGCTCGCACTGCAAAGTCAGAATCCGCGTCGTCGCGTCAACCGCGTCGTCCACCCACGCCGGCGTATCCCAGAGATCGACCTCTTTAACGTCGGTCTCGATCGAATCGAAAGTCGGAATGGCGACACCGGCGATGTTCGCCTCGCCCGTATTGACCGATTTGACCTTGACAAGACCGGAAAGCAGTTCCTCGTCGGTCGCGAAAAGTCCGACCCACTTCTCGAGAGAGGCGCGCACTTCGCGCTCCTTGGCGCTCGCTTCGTCGGCCTTCGCGGAAATGAGCGCGATTTCGCCCTGGAGCTGCTGCTTCTTTAGCTGCAACATGGGAAGAAAGCGCTGAAAACGCTTGAGTGCGTCCGTCTGCGCCTTTAATTCCGTTTTTGTCAGCTTTATGCGTGCCATAGATTGAAAGTTATTTTACATTTTTTTATGCGAACTTTCAAGTGTGGAGATGCTTTTTTTAAAATCTGTCGCTTCCTGCGACCTTGCCGAGCAATCCGGCGAGAAGCGGATTTTTAGCAGATATCTCTTCAGCCGTAAGTCCGTCGATTTCGTGCGGAAAGACGATCCATTCCCCGCCCGTGTCCGCCGTGAAGATGTCGGGCTTGAGATCCGTCGTATTGTTCGCGCTCTTCCAGTAGACGACCGCCAGTTTCATTTCGGCGCCGCAACTCTCCATGCGCGCTTTAATCGCCCTGGCGGATTTACCGGTGTCGAAAACATCGTCGACGACGAGAACCCTGTCGCCGGGCCGGATCATCGCGAAAACCTCGTCGCCGAGGGTAAAGGCGACATCTCCGGCGTTCTCGCCGATCCCGGTGTAACTGGCGCATTTAAGCGGAATATGATCGACGTTCCAGCCGGTGGCCTTAAAGAATTCATGAACGGAAATGCCGACGGTCGCCCCGCCGCGCCAGAGCGCGATTATCATATCGGGCTTCCACCCGGAAGAACGCGCCTTCGCCGCAAGCCGCCAGATATCCTCCTGGAACTTATCGGGCGAAATATATTTTTTAGGAATCATTTCATTTTCCCGGATAACGCACCAGTGAAATCACGTCATACTTTCCGAGCACGGCGTTGCGGGCGTCGAATCCCTCAAGCTCGATGGGGAAAAGAATCCTGACGACCTCTCCGCCGAGACGTTCGACAAGCTTCGCCGCCGCGAGAGCCGTGCCGCCCGTCGCGAGAAGATCGTCGACGACAACGACTTTCTCCCCCTTTGCTACAGCGTCGGAATGGATATGAAGCGTAGCCTCGCCGTATTCGAGCGCGTATGACTCCGAAATCGTCTCGCGCGGAAGTTTGCCCGGCTTGCGTATCGGAACGAAAGGCACTTTAAGTCTATCGGCAAGAGCCGCGCCGAAGATGAACCCGCGCGATTCCGGCGCGGCTATTTTATCGATCTTTACGCCGTTAAGCCGGGTTTGAAGTCCGTCGAGAGCGATCTGAAAGCCCTCCGCCGAATCTAAAATACCCGTCACGTCGCGGAATAAAATCCCTTTGACGGGAAAATCGGGAATCGACTTTATGTATTTTTCCAGTTCGTGGGTCATCTTAAATCACCTTTCTGTTCACTGTACGGGCCTGCCGCTTAAAAGCGAAATATACCAGTTCAGAAATTCCTGTCCGAAAAACATCCACGCCAAGCAACCGGCGCAAAGATACGGACCGAACGGTATCGCCGTAAAGCCACCGAGTCTGGTCTTGCTCAACGCTATCATCGCAACGCCCACGACGGAACCGAAAAGAGACGAAAGAATAAGCGTTACCATTACGGCCTTCCATCCGAAAATCGCACCTATCGCGCCCATGAGAAAAACATCCCCGAGCCCC
>JAZQTB010000080.1:0-15691 GCA_045630425.1 Kiritimatiellia bacterium
CGATTTATGCAGGACTCGACCCCGAGCCAAATCTAAAGATTGGCGAGCGGGTCCAGAGGACGCAGAAATCGGCCATATCAAAAGTGGAGCACGGTTGCCCAAATCCGTGGCCGCATTTATACATAGCATAGCACACGGCAAGCAAGAACAAAGTGCGAAGCCACAAATGGCTAAATAATAATTACTGTTGCACAGAGCGGATGTAAGTCAATGAGGAAAGGTGGTCCCGCTTCGCCTACTGGCGTAATGATTATGGTATAATACTCAAATATGAGAATTGTATTTTTAAGCGATATTCACGGTGTGCCTTCAACGCTTGAGGCGGCGTTGCAGAAGGCGGACTGTCTCGGATACGACAAGCTCGTCCTTCTCGGCGATCTTCTGTACCACGGGCCGCGCAACGGGGTGCCGAGCTTTTACGATCCGATAAAGGTCGTGGAACTGCTGAACGCGCGCGCGGATTCGATTGTCGCGGTGCGCGGCAACTGCGACGCCGAGGTAGACCAGATGATGGTCGAGTTTCCCATTATGGAGGATTACAAGATTCTCGACGCGGGTAACAAAAAGTTCTTCTTAACCCACGGCCATCTCTGGAACGAGTATAAGATTCCTCCGATCGGAATTGCCGACGTGCTTGCGCACGGACACACCCATATTCCGGAACTTAAGACGCTGGAGTGCGGACTTCAGATTTTCAATCCCGGCTCCGTGTCGCTGCCGAAGGGCGGCTCCGGGCGCTCGATAGGTTATTACGACGGCGACGAACTGAAACATTTTACAATCTAAAATCGAAAGGTCATAAAGATGGAAAGCATCAAACTGAAATCGAAGGAAGAATGCATGTGGGACGCGGCGTCTCTCGGCGAGATAATGCTGAGGCTCGACCCGGGCGACGGACGTATTCATACGGCGCGCGAATTTAAAGTCTGGGAGGGCGGCGGCGAATACAACGTCGTTCGCGGTCTACGCCGCTGCTTCGGTCTTAAGACTACGACCGTCACCGCTTTCGCCGACAATCCCGTCGGCCGGCTCGTCGAAGATTTCATTCTGCAGGGCGGCGTAGATACGAGCCACATTCTCTGGCGGAAGTTCGACGGCATCGGCCGCGATGTGCGCAACGGTCTTAATTTCGTGGAACGCGGCTACGGATGCCGAGGCGCGCGGAGCTGCGCGGACCGCGGGCTTACGGCGATCAGCCAGCTGAAGCCAGGCGATGTCGACTGGGAAACGCTCTTCGGCAAAGAGGGCGTCAGGTGGTTCCATACGGGCGGAATTTTCGCCGCGCTTTCCGAGACGACCGCCGAGGTCTGCATCGAGGCTCTCAAGGCCGCGAAGAAATACGGAACGGTAACTTCATACGATCTCAACTACCGCGCGAGTCTCTGGAAGTCGATCGGCGGTCAGGAAAAGGCCCGTGAAGTCAATCGCGAGATCGCGAAATACGTCGACGTCATGATCGGCAACGAGGAGGATTTTACGGCCGCGCTCGGCATCGAGGTCGAGGGCGTCGACGAGAATCTGACGACGCTGCCGATAGAGGGATTCAGGAAGATGATCGAAAAGGCGGTCTCGATTTATCCGAACTTCAAGGCCGTCGCGACGACTCTGCGCTCGGTGAAGTCGGCGACCGTCAACGACTGGAGCGCGATATGCTGGTACAAGGGCGAACTTCACCGCTCCGTCGAAAGACCGGGGCTCGAGATTTTCGACCGCGTCGGCGGCGGCGACTCGTTCGCTTCGGGTCTCATCTACGGGCTTATGACTTTCGACGATGCGGCCAAAGCCGTCAATTACGGCGCGGCTCACGGCGCGTTCGCGATGACTACGCCCGGCGATACTTCGATGGCGACCAAAGCCGATATCGAGAAGATGGTCGGCGGCGGCGGCGCGCGCGTCGACAGATGAATGTGGTATAATGTAGAGAGTTATGACGAATGATTTATCCAACGTACGCAACATCGGAATTGTTGCGCATATCGACGCAGGTAAAACCACCACTACCGAGCGCATTCTTTTCTATACCGGCAAGATCCACAAGCACGGCGATGTCCATGACGGCAATACCACGACCGACTTCATGATCCAGGAGCGCGAGCGCGGAATCACGATTCAGTCGGCCGCCATTTCGTGCGAGTGGAACGGCCACGCCATAAATATTATCGACACTCCCGGCCACGTCGACTTCACTATGGAGGTCGAGCGCTCGCTCAGAGTTCTCGACGGCGCCGTATGCGTCTTCTGCGCTGTCGGCGGAGTTCAGCCCCAGTCCGAGACGGTCTGGCGCCAGGCTGACCGCTACAACGTGCCGCGGCTTGCGTTCATCAACAAGATGGATCGTATGGGCGCCGATTTCAACCGCGTGGTGGACGAGCTTAAGGATAAGCTTAAAGCGAACGCCTGCGCGATCGAACTTCCCATCGGAAAGGAAGAGACTTTCAAGGGTGTCATCGATCTCATCAACATGAAGGAGATCGTATACGACGAGGCGTCCGAGGGTAAAAAGTTTACCGTAGGCGAGATTTCGTCCGAATTTGCCGACGACGCCGCGCTCGCCCGCGCCGAACTCGTGGAGAAGGTCGCCGATCTCGACGAGGAGGTTATGGAGGCGTTTCTCGAAAAGGGCGACCTCTCGGCCGAAGAGCTTGTTCCCGCCATCCGCCGCCAGATCGTCGCGGGCAGACTTGTCCCCGTTCTCTGCGGAACCTCTCTTCGCGACAAGGGCGTCCAGCCGCTTCTCGACGCCATCTGCGCGTATCTTCCTTCGCCGCTCGACCGCCCCAGCGTTACGGCGACCGATCTTAAATCGGGAGAGGCCGTAACGCGCAAGCAGAGCGATTCCGAACTTCTGACCTCGATCGTCTTTAAGATCGCGACCGATCCGTATGTCGGTAAACTCTTTTTCGTGCGCGTTTACGCGGGCGTTCTCAAAAAGGGCGCTAACGCCTACAACCCGCGCACCAAGAAGCGCGAGCGCATCATGAAGATCGTCCGTCTTTTCGCCGACGATCAGATCGAGGTCGACGAGCTTAAGGCGGGCGATATCGGCGCGGTCGTCGGGCTTAAGGACTGCACGACGGGCGATACGCTCTGCGCCGAAATGAAACCGTGCTACTTAGAGCGCATTACCGCGCCGCAGCCAGTCATGTTCCTCGCGATCGAGCCCAAGAGTTCCGCCGACAAGGATAAGCTCGTCGAGTCGATGTACACTCTCGCGGCCGAGGATCCGACGTGTCAGGTCCGAGAAGACGAGGAGACGGGCCAGACGATCCTTTCGGGAATGGGCGAGCTCCATCTCGAAATTCTCGTCGACCGCCTCAAACGTGAGTTCAAGTGCGCCGCGAATGTCGGTAAACCCATGGTCTCGTACGTCGAAACGGTTACCGCCCCGGCGACGACGAAATTCTCGTTCGACCGCGAGCTCGGCGGAAAGCGTCACGCCGTTACGCTCACTCTCGCCGTAAAACCGCTCGAGCGCGGCGAAGGCGTCAAGATCGAGCTTTCGCGCGACTTCAGAAACACCGTCGCCGACAAGCATCTTCAGGAATGCGTCGAGCAGGGCCTTAAGGACGGTATCGCCACCGGCGTTCTCGCGCGTTATCCGATGACCGATCTCGCCGTCGAATGCGTCGCGGCCGAGATGGTCGATATGGAGATTTCCGACGAGGTCGCGTTCCGCTCGGCTGCGGTGATGGGCTTTAGAGAGGCCGCCGAAAACGCCTCGCCCGAATTTCTCGAGCCGATCATGAAGCTTGAGATCACGACCCCGCCGGAATCGGTCGGCGAAGTTCTGGGCGACTTGAACTCCCGCCGCGGCACGGTGCTCGACATGAGCCAGCGCGGCGATATGCAGCTCGTCCACGCCCGCGTTCCGCTCGCCAAACTCTTCGGTTACGCCACGGGCATCCGCTCTCTCACGAAGGGCCGCGCGTCGTATTCGATGGAGCCCGACATGTTCGATATCGCGCCGAAGAACGTGCGCGAGGAAATTTTAAGCCGATAAAACGAAAGGTGTTAGACGATGAAGAAGATGAATATGGTTATCGCCCAGTCCGGAGGCCCGTCGATGGTCATCAACCAGTCGCTGGTCGGAGCCGTTCTCGAGGCGCGCAAGAGCGAGCGTATCGGCAAGATCCTCGGCGCGAGGCACGGTATCGTCGGAATCCTTTCGAACGATTACATCGATCTTAAAAAGCCTTCCGTCAAAAAGCTCGAGGCGATCGCCGAAACTCCGTCGTCCGCGCTCGGCAGCTGCCGCCGCAAGCCCGACGCAGCCGACTGCCGCGCGATTTTCGAGGAGTTCCGCAAGCTCAACGTCGGATTTTTCTTCTACATCGGAGGCAACGATTCCGCCGACGCTGCGCGCATCGTGGCGGAGGAGGCCGAGAAGGAGGGCTATCCTCTCGTCGTCTATCATATTCCCAAGACGATCGACAACGATCTGAGAAGCTGCGATCATACGCCCGGCTTCGGCTCCGCGGCGCGTTTTGTCGCTTCCGCCATCCGCGGCGACGATCTCGACAACCGTGCCCTCGGCGGAGTTAAGATCGACATCATCATGGGCCGCGACGCCGGATTTTTGACGGCGGCTTCGGCGCTTGCGCGTATTCGCGAAGACGACGGCCCGCATCTTATCTATCTTCCCGAGGTCGTCTTTACCGAAGAGAAGTTCATCAAGGACGTGAAGGCAGCTATGAAGAAGTACGGACGCTGCGTCTGCGCGGTCTCGGAGGGTATCCGCGGCAAGGACGGAATTCCGATCGGCGCGAAGCTCGGCTCAGGCGAGACCGACTCCCACGGCAACGTCCAGATGTCGGGTACCGGCGCGCTCGGCGACGCGCTCGCGACGATTCTCAAGACGAAGGCGGACGTCAAGCGCGTTCGCGCCGATACGTTCGGCTATCTCCAGCGCTCATTCCCCGGCATTGCCTCTAAGGTCGACCAGGCCGAGGCCCGATCGGCCGGCGAGGCGGCGGTTAAGGCGGCCTTAAAGGGCGAACTTACGAAGGGGACGATCGCGATCGTCCGCGAAGAGGGCAAGAAGTATAAAATCGCATACGCTCCCGTTCCGGTCGCCAACGCCGCGAAATATACTCGCAGCGTTCCCAAGGAGTATATCGCCAGGAACGGTCATGACGTCACCGAGGCGTTCCTCGATTATGTCCGTCCGATCGTCGGCGAACTTCCTCACTGTGAAATCTTCTAAGGAGTTCGGGACATGGAATTTACAGAGCCGCAACGTAAAACGATCGCAAGCGCGTTGACGCTCCTGGCGGTCGGCGTAATTGTATTTTTCGCCGTTGTGGCGATGTGGGGTCTGGTGGCCGTTCTGTCGTTCGCGTCCGCAGCGTTGACTCCGCTCGTGGTGGGGCTTTTCCTGGCGATGTTCTTCAAGCCTTATTATTTCTGGTGGCTTAAACTCGTCAAGAACCCTTCGCTCGCGGTCGTTCTTATGCTCCTGTCGGTTTTTGTTCCGCTCGGGTTCGCGCTGTGGGGATTCGGATCTTTCGCGGTCGAGCAGATTACGGAACTTATGGACGCCGCGCCGAAGTTCGCCGCTAAGTTTAAGGCCTGGTTCAACGCCGAATTTCCGAACGCGGTCAGCATCGCCGACAAGATGGAGCTTCCGTACCAATCCTGGATTTCCTCGGTCAAGACGAACAGCGTCCGGTTCGTTTTCAGCGTTGTCGGTTACGCGACCAGCATTCTCAGCGTTTTGGTTACTCTCATCTTCTTCGTTTATTTTCTGACGCGCCCGAGTCTCAGGGGCGGAGATTTGACGAGGGAGATGACGTTTCTTAAAGAGGATACGCGGCGCTTCGTCTCGTCTCAGCTTGATTCGTTTATCGATATTGTAGTGACTTTCGCGCGCCGTCAGATGGTCATCTGTCTCGTCGAGGGTTTCATCTACGGCGGTCTCTTTCACCTCGCGGGGCTTAGATACGGCTTCTGGATCGGCTTCGCGCTCGGCGTTTTCAATTTCGTGCCGCTTCTCGGCACCGTCATATTTCTTCCGGTCGCGCTTTTGATGGCGTATTTCGGCGCGGACGGCTCGGCGCTTCTCGCCGTTCTCGTCGCTTCGGCGTGGATGACGGGTCAGTTTCTCGACGGCTATCTGATCACGCCGAAGATCCAGGGCGACAAGACCGGGCTCGGTTACGCGGGAGTCATTTTCTCGTTCTTCTTCTGGGGGATCGTTTTCAATTCTCTTCTGGGTCTTCTGCTCGCTATTCCGCTTTCGGCGTTCTGCCTTGTGCTGTGGCGGGCGATAAAGGCCAAGTACATCAAACCCGTTTTGTGAACCGTTAAATAAATTGGAGGTATCAAATGGCGGCAGCATCTTTTGAAGTGACGGATTTCGGCGTCACGAAGTACGGCGAAAAAGCGAAGAGGTTCATCCTCAAAGGCGCGGGCGGCGTCGTTCTCGAAGTGAGCGACTACGGCGGTAAGGTCGTACGTCTTTTTACTCCCGACCGCGACGGCGCGATGAAGGATGTCGTAGTCGGCTTCGACGATCCGTCGGGCTGGGACAACGGCGATCCCTACTGGGGCTGCATCATCGGCCGTTACGGCAACCGCATCGCCGCAGGCAGATTCACGTTGAACGGAGTCGATTATCAACTCCCGGCGCTCAACAACGCTCCGGGCGGGATCGGCTGCAATCTCCACGGCGGCGCGCGCGGGTGGGACGCTTACGTATGGGACGCCGAACCGTTTGTCGACGCGGACGACGTCGGCGTCGTCTTCAGGCGCGTTTCCGCTGACGGCGAAGAGGGATTTCCCGGGCGGGTTGAAGTGTGCGTGAAATATACTCTTACGAAGGACAACGTCTGGCGAGTCGATTATGAGGCCGTTCCCGACAAGGATACGCCGATCAACATGACCCAGCACGTCTACTTCAACTTCAAGGGCGAAGCGGGCGGCACGATCGAAGATCATATCATGACGATCGCCGCATCCAAGGTTACGCCTACCGACGCGGGCCAGATTCCGACGGGCGAAATCGCCGACGTCGCGGGGACGGCTTTCGATTTCCGTGACGGAATGCGCATCGGCGAGCGCATCAACGAGCCTGACCCCCAGCTCGAAATCGGCAAGGGCTACGATCACAACTGGGTTCTCGACGAAGGCGTCATGGCCGGCGGCAAGGGCGGGCTCGTCAGGGCGGGCGGTCTTTACTGCCCGTTGAACGGCCGCAGCGTCGAGGTCTGGACGACCGAGCCGTGCCTTCAGGTCTACACCGCCAACTGGGCGAGCTACGATCAGAAGGCCAAGGGCGGAGAGCATCTTTCGTTCCGCTGCGGCGTAGCGCTCGAGACGCAGCACGCCCCCGATTCTCCCAATAAGCCTCAGTGGCCTACGACCATCGTCAAGGCGGGAGAGAAGTATTCGTCGACGACCGAATTCCGCTTCGGCGCAAAGTAAATGGCGAAGACGACTTTTACATACGAGTTGACGAACGATCAGCAGGAACTGCTGCTCGGAGTGATGCTTTCGGGGAACTATCGCAAAAGGGAGGTTCCGTATTCGCTCTGGTCGATAGAGGGCGACGGGTTCAACGCGACGTTGTATTCTAAGGAGAAGCACGGCAAGCGCAAGCTCTGCGTTCAAGGCGGAAAGGCCGAGGATTTCGTTCTCTTTGTTCTGGAGCCCAATGTTCTCGGAGCGGCGACGCTCGGCTACGAGACCGTTCTCGATCCGACGCTGACCGCGCCGCACGCGGGAAGCGACGAATCGGGAAAGGGCGACTATTTCGGTCCGCTCGTCGTATGCTGCGCATATACCGACGAGACGCTTTCCGTTCAGATGCAGGAGCTCGGGATCAAGGATTGCAAGCAGATGAGCGACAAGGCCGTTCTTACGGCCGGCGCCAAGGCGCGCGCTCTTCTCGGACCCGACGGCTACAGCGTCGTCAAGCTCGGCCCCGCCGCCTACAACCGCCTTTACGCGAAAATGCGCAACATCAACCGTATGCTCGCGTGGGCCCACGGGACCGCGATCGAGGAACTTCTCACGAAGCGCTCCGGCTGTCCGCGCGTCGTCGTCGACCAGTTCGCGCCCACCGAGGCGACGATTCTCAGGGCGCTCAAGCCTCTCGGTAAAAAGGCCGAGGTCGTTCAGCGCCACAAGGCCGAAAGCGATATCGCGGTGGCCGCCGCGTCGGTCATCGCGCGTGAGATTTTTCTCCGCGACGTCGCTAAGATGAGCGAGGAGATTTTCGGCCAGGAGCCGCCGGCGGAGGGTGAAGAGAAGCGGACGGTGCCGATTGGCTCGAGCGATCCGAAGGTCCGCGCTCTCGCCGAAGAGATGGTCAGGAAGGAAGGCCCCGTCTGGCTTATGAATCACGCCAAGGCCCATTTCCAGACGACCGACAAAGTGCTCGGCGCGTGCGGGCATTCCCGCGACGATCTGCCGGAAGAGGGCCGAGTGACTTCCGCCGTCGCCAACGGAGACTTTAAAAACACTTTCAGAAAATCAAAAAAACAGGAATAACCTCATGTCGCTTTTTTTCGCAAATTCCCTGATTGACGGATTCTTCGTGTCGAACGCCCTCGGCAAGGGCATCGTCATCGCTCAGATAGTCACGTCTGTCATCATGTTCACCGTCATCATCGGAAAATGGCGCGAATTGTCGTTCATCAAACGCGCGACCCGCCGTTTCTATCACGATTTCAATTCCGGGCACGAGGTTCTCGAATATTATCTTCAGCGGCGACCTTCGGTCAACGACGGCGCCGAAGGGATATACAAGAAAACGTGCGAGAGGCTTCTCACGCTTCTTTCTCCCGACGTGAGAACGCTTCTTGTCGGGCGCAACACCGACGGCAACGGCGAGGCCGCGCTTACGGCGCGCGAAATCGAGCTTGTGCGCGGCACCTGCGAGCATGCTCTTGACGAAGAGGGGATCCGCGTCGAGTGCGGAATGGGCGTTGTCGCTGCCGTGGTTTCGCTCTCGCCGATGCTTGGGCTTTTGGGGACGGTCTGGGGGGTTCTCGACGCGTTCGCCGAAATGGGCAGCGCAGGAAGCGCCAATCTCGCGACGATCGCTCCCTCGATTTCGTCGGCTCTCGTCACTACGGTCGTCGGTCTTCTGATCGCGATTCCGGGCGTCATCGCTTTTACAATGATGAACGCCATGATACGCAGCATAATGAACAGCATGGACGGATTTGCGGACGAACTGTCGGCCCGCATCGCCTGCGAGTATCAGGGAAGGGGCGCTTGAGATGTCGTTGCGCCGTAGACGCAAGCGCGGGGAGAAACCCAACGTGAAGGTCGACATGACTTCGCTCATCGACCTGACGTTTCTCCTGCTGGTCACTTTTATCGTCACTCTTCCCGCTCTCGAACAGGGCGTGTCGATTATGCTTCCTCAGGCCAAAACCGATCAGCTGCCGACTAAGGACAACAAAGCCAACGTCGTGACGATCGACGCTCTGAACAGAGTTTTTCTCAACAATAAACAGACAACTCTCGAGGAGCTCGAGACGTCCCTCGCCGCAATGTCGTCCGCGGATCCCGATGTTCCAGTTCTGGTGCGCGGCGACGAGAGGCTCGAGTACGGCCAGGTTATGAATGTCGTCAAGATTCTGCATAAATGCAAAATCCGAAAAATGGCTCTCGTTACGGTGGAAAAATAAATGTATATCGAAGAGGAACGGAGACCGGAGATATTCAATGCGGCGTATTTCGTGGCCGCGCTGGCAGTTCACGCGATTCTGTTTCTCGCGATCTGGCTTGTCGGCATAATCAGGAGCGACGAGGATAAGGAGATCGTGATCCCTATGGATCTGATGGTTGTCGTAAACGAGAATCTCGACGGAGTCGATGGCGAGCCTCCGCCCGAAACCCCGCCGGTTGCCGATCCGGACCCGCCGCCGCCCGACCCGCCGAAGGAGCCGCCACCGCCTCCGAGCGTTGAGCCGGACGTTGCGGAGGCGGTGATCATCGAGCCCGATAAACCGAAGCCTCCGAAGCCGCCCGAGCCTCCGAAACCTGCCGAACCTCCGAAACCGCCCAAGAAGGCGGATCCGCCCAAAAAGCCGGAGAAGACGCGCGAGCAGCGGATGGCCGAAATGCGGAACCGTACGACGAAAATCAAGACTCCCCCGCCGAGGAACAACGGCAGGACCGAGAAACGTCCTCCGAACTGGGCGGAACTTCTGAACGCCGGATATAAGCCTGGCGCGGAGAACCGGGGTTTGGACGCGGGAGAGGAGGCCCGTTGCCTTTCGCTGATTCAGCAGGCGTTTCTGAGCAAATGGGAGAGGCCGGCGTGGACGAGCAGTCTCAGGAAGATGTGCCTTTCGGTACAGTTCGGTCCCGGGGGGAAGGTCGTCGGCTATACTCTTACCCAGAGTTCGGGCGACCCTTCCGCCGACAGGACGGTTCTGAAAGCCGCCTCCCGCGTCGGCTTCGTGCGCGGGCTGTCCTCGACTTTTCTTGAAAAGAACAGAACGGTCATCGTGAGATTCGAAGTGACGCTCGAGTAGATTATGTTTTTATCAGTATCTTTTTTTGCCGCCGCGGTTTCCGTGATCCCTCTCGACGGGGTGGTCGGCGCGAAGCTTTCGCCGCGTGCGGACTTCGACGCGTACAACGTGAATGTCGGAGATCCTATGATTCTTACGGTCGACTTCATCGGAGAGGCGGATTTCGGCGCGCTGCATCCGCCCGCTCTTTCCGAAGCGGTCGACCCCGCCGTCTGGAAGGTCGACGATAAGAGCGCGAAGACCGACACCTACCGCGACGCCAGGCGGATAACGTACAGAGTGCGTCCCGTCAGGGAGGGCGCGCTCGAATTCCCGTCTCTCGCCTTTTCGTACAGGCATCATAAAACGGGCGAGACCGTCGAGGTTTTCACTTCCCCCATACCGGTAAACTCCAAAAAGTCTTCGCAGGTCGCGCTCTCGGGGCTTGACGATTTAAACACCTCTCTTCCGCCGCCCGACGGCATCATCGTAGATCTTTCGTCGAGCCCGTGGGGCTCGCTCGCAGCGTTGGGCGACGACGACCTTTTCGCGTGGCGCAAGGCGTGCGCTCTCGCCGAAGCGGAAGGGTTTTCGAGATTCGATTTCCCCGAGGCGAGGCTCAACGAGGCGGCGTGCGAAATTCTCGCGGGCAACTGGGCGCGGGCGCTTTCGATCTATTCGTCGCTTGAATGGAAGATCGGTCAGACGGTCGCGATCGAGCGCGGCATCGTCGCGGCGATCGCCCTTAAGACTTCCGATCCCGGCGCGGAACTTCCGATGTGGCGGCGCGTGATGCGGCCGGTGCTGCGTCATTCGTGGAAAGGCCGCACGCTTTATGCCGTCGGTGCGCTTCTGTCGATCGGTGTCGTTTTTGTTTTTCTGAGAGCGATACTTCGACTCATCGTATGCGTTGCCGCGGCGATTATCTTTTCGCAGTCCGCATTTGCGCTGAATCCGTTCGCCGAGATGGAGCGAATGCATGAAGAGATGATGCGCGAGATGAATTCGATGAGGATGAACATGCCCGGCGGGATCATGTCGGTCAACGGGGTTGAAATGGATAGAGCGGAGATTACGGCGGAGGTTTCGATAGACAAGCCGGAGCTTACTGTCGGCGAGCCCTTCAGCCTGACGGTTTCGCTCGAATCTCCGAAGGACTGCACTCTGTCGGGAATACGGATCAACCCGTCGCGGACGCTCGGACTCGTAAGTGCGGGCGGGAGCGCGAATCTTCCCGATGTTCCCGGCAGTTCGACAAACCGCGTTGTGAGGCGCATGTCGATTCCGTTGCGTTACGACGTTCCGTTCAAGGGCGATGTCTCCTTCTCGATAAACGGAATGTGCGACAGGGTGATCAGGAACGGGAATTTCAGATCGTCGTTCTCGACGTCGTTTTCCGTGAAAACCGATCCGCTGAAAATCGAGGTGAAACTTCTTGACGGGGTTGAGGTTCCCGAGGATTACAACGGATGCATCGCCGAAAGGCTTTCTGCCCATCAGCGGCCCGATGTCCGCGAGGTCGAGACGAACGACGTGGTGAGCGTTATCGTCACCGTCAGGGGCGAAGATGCGTTTATTCCCGAAAACGCCTTCTCCGGTCAACTGGGCCGCGATCGCGGTTCGGTCGTTTTCAAGCGGCTTTTCAGAGCGTGCGGCGAACTTAAGACGCCAGACATCTCGTTTTCATACTACAATCCGTCCGAGAAGGGCTTTCGCCGCGTTACGGCGGAAGGCGTTCCGTTAAGATATGTCTCGCGGAGTAAAACCGATGCGGAGAATGTTGTCATCAATGCAGCGAAAGGGGCGGTCAAGACGGTTCTTAGGTTCGCACCCCGCGAAAGCGCCCGCGAAATCGCATCGACCGTGAAGCGCGCCGAAGAACTGAAGATAACGGAAACGGTCGGCGAGTGGGTTCGCGTCGACGACGGAACGCACGCCGGCTGGGTTAAAAAGAAGGATCTGAAAAATTAATTAGTAGATTCGCGGCGGAAAGAAAATGAAAAAACTCCATGTCACAGCTGCGGGATTAGGATGGAGCGTTCTCGAAAGGAACGGCGTGAAGCGTATTGCCGGGTTGGATTTCATTCCGGCCGAAAGCGTATTCCCCGCCGTTACCTGCACAGCCCAGGCGTCGACGCGTACGGGACTTAATCCTCAAGAACACGGAATGATTTCAAACGGCGTTTGGTTTGATGATCTTAAAAAGCCCATGTTCTGGGAGCAGTCCGCGAATCTCGTCAAAGGAAAGAGAGTCTGGGAATATCAACGCGCGGCGGGTGAGAAGATAGGATTGTTTTTCTTTCAGCAGTCTCTCGGTGAAAACGTCGATGCGATCGTTTCTCCCGCTCCGGTCCATAAGCACGGCGGCGGGATTGTAATGAATTGTTACGTCAAGCCGTTTGAGCTTTCGGAAAGACTTCATAAAAGGCTCGGCAGGTTTCCGCTTCACCGTTACTGGGGGCCTTTCGCATCGCCCAAGGTCGGCCGCGCGTGCATAGACTGGTTCGAGGCTTTGACCGACGAGTACGATGTGGACGAGGCGTATCTGTATCTGCCGACTTTAGATTACGCCGCGCAGAAATTCGGTCCCGGATCGAAAGCGGATTTCGCCGCGTTCGCGGAACTTCGCCGCCAGCTTGAGCGTCTTGCCGACATTTGCGGAAGGCGCGGCGCGGAAATCTCCGTCGCGGGTGATTACGATATAACGCCGGTCACGCTTCCGCCCGTCGAGCCTAACGCCGTTTTAAGGCGCGAAGGTCTTTTTCGCACGCGTTCGGTCGCGGGAAGGGCCTATCCCGACTTCTATTCCTCCGACGCCTTCGCTGTATGCGATCATGAGTTCTGCTTTCTTGTCGGCGAGTGTCGGGACAAGGCCGCCGAAATTCTGCTGTCGAGCGGGGATTATGAACCGACGGAGGAACTCGGAGCGGAATACAAGGTCCTTCTTGCGCGGAAGGGTTCGTGGTGCGCGTACAGATGGTGGTCTTCCCGCGGCGAGGCTCCGGATTACGCTTTGCACGTCGATATACACAACAAGCCCGGATACGATCCGACGGAGCTTTTCTTTTTCGGAGGAAAAACAGTAAAGGGAACTCACGGCCGGAAGTCGATCGTGGCTAAATCGGAGGGAAACAAATGAAGAAGATAGTTTGCGCGGCGGTGCCTGCGCTTATCGCGGGAATCGCCATCGGCTTCGCGGGAGCGAAGCTGTTGCAGGAGAACGAGCCGGCGCCCCAGGTTGAAGTAAAGAGCGATAAAAAAAGCGCCCGTAAGAGCGGTGAAAATTCTAGGAGGAATTCTGACGGATATGCCCGCCGTGAATCCGAGCGTCGACTTGCGCGAGAAGTCCCCGAGAATCTTGAGGTCGCTGTCAATGAAAATCCCGAAGAACCGCAGCGCGGGAACCGCAATATGGATTTTAACGAAAGAATCGCGAGAATGAAAACGGAGAACCCGGAAGAATACGCCGCCTATACAAACAGAATGGCGCGCTGGCGCGATTCCCGAAGACAGCGGGCGGCTTCCAAATTGGAGTTTTTAGCTTCAGTTGACACTTCTACGATGAGCGGGCCGGAGAAGGCGACGCATGAGAAGCTTCAAAGTCTGATTGAAGAGCGCGAAGAGCTCCAAACAAAATTCGACGAAGGGATCGCTTCAGGTGAAATGAGCGACGAAGACAGACTCCACGTCTGGGGGCAAATGCGTGAAGCGGATCGTCAGATTGCCGATCTGAATAAAGCGGAGCGCGAGAATCTTATCAAAAAGACGGCGGAGGCGGTCGGCTTTACCGGCGAGGACGTCGGCGAGATCGCCGGAACTATAATGAAGGTTATCGAGGCTACGGAAAGCAATCCGCGCAATCGCTCCAGGCGCGGCAGGGGCGGTAACGGAGGGCGTCGCTGATGCGTAAGACTCTTGCGGTGGGGCACTTTCTGAACGGGCCGTTCATTGACGTCTGCGCTGCGCATGTCGGGCGTATCAGGGAGATTTTTTTCGCATGGCCGGGAGTGCTGAGCTGCAGACCGGCGCCTGAGTTCACGCCCGAGGTAAGATCGCGTTTCATCGCCGATCTGAAGTGGGCGCGGGAGAACGGGCTTTTGCTGGACACGCTCTTCAACTGCAACTGCTACGGCGACAGGGCGATTTCGGCGGAGCTCGCCGATTTTGCCGACGGGACTCTCGCGGAGATGGACCGCGAAGGCCTTTATCCGGATATCGTCACGACGACGTCGCCTTTTTTGGCGACGATTTTCCGACGCCGTCATCCGAAACTCAAAATCCGCCTGAGCGTCAATATGCGGGTTCACGGAACGGCAGGTTTCGAGCCTGTGCTGGAGCTTTTCGATTCGTTCTATGCCTCGCGCGAGCATCATCGCGATCTGAATTGGCTGAAGGATCTTTCGCGTTGGGCGAAGGCGAACGGCAAGATCGTCGGCATGCAGGCCAATTCCGGATGCCTGAGGCAGTGCGCGTTCCAGCAGTTTCACGACAATATGCACGGACACAACCGCATCGCCCAGTCCGCAGAAGGAGCGAAGATGGATTTTTCCGTTTTTCTCTGCAAGACGAATTACGGGCGCGGCAATTACGAGGATTTTCTGCGTTCGACATGGATCAGGCCGGAGGATCTTCCTCTTTATGAAGAGCATGTCGATGTCGTAAAACTGGCGACGCGGCGCCATCCGTATCCGGCGAAGATCGTAAAAGCGTACGCGACGTACGATTATGACGGCAACCTCGCGGATCTGATGGACGCCTGCCACGATTTCCCGAAGAGTTTCGACAACAGGAGTTTCGACGTTCATAAGGAGCTTTGGGAGTCGGTGCGCGGCTGCAGGAAGGCGAACGACTGCAGCCATTGCGGCAAGTGCGCGGAGTTGATGTCCGAAGTTTTCAAAGTCCGCGATAACTTCTGACGGCATTAAGCAGTGTTAACAGGATTTCTTCCATGATTCAGAAGCCGGGAATTTCGCTAAGAATTTTTCCGCATAAAATTCTCATTTTATGGTATACTATGTGCGTCGAGGGTAAATCTATGCGTAAAAAATATCACCATTCCGCCTATTACTACGCCTATCATTACGGATGGACGTACAGCGAAGCGCGCACTTATACCGGCAAGTATCTCGATATGCATACATATCGCCCCCGTATGCGTGAAAGGCCCGACGGCGAGTGGAACAGCAAGGATTGGTTCAAGTATCAGAGTTCCCCTAAAGAGT
>JAZQTB010000081.1:0-3073 GCA_045630425.1 Kiritimatiellia bacterium
TGAAAAAGTCTACGACGAAAAAGAAGGGGTGTGAAAATAAATTTTCATAGGGTTTTATTGGGCTTTTTTGAAAACTGGGATAAATCACCCCAGAAAAAGTGGGATGAGGGTGGTTTTTTGGTCGTATTGTGTTTTTGAGGTTTTTGTGATAATATAGTGGCATGAAGATGAAAGCGAGGAGAGGTCAGACGGTGCTTGAGTACGTGCTCACGTTCTCGGCTCTTCTCGTTGTCATCGGATCGCTCGGGTATCTTCTGAGAGCCACGAGGTCGGCGGTCGTCAGAACCGAACGTCTCGTCAGTTCCGAATATCCCTGAGCGTGATTTCGAAAGGAGATGAAAATGAAAAAGATGAGAAAAGGTCAGACAATGGTGGAGTACATTCTTATCGTCAGCTTGATCGCCATAGCGGTGATCGCTGCGATAAAAGTCTTCTCCGGAAAGATCAGCGACAAGTTTGAAGAGGCCGGCGACGCCATCGAAGAAGCCGGAAACTGACTTCCTTCCAGCCGCCGAAAAGGGGCCTTGATGAAGCGCGCTCAGGCTATGGTCGAGACGCTGATCGCGGTTCTCGTGATTATGCTCATATTCACGGGAGCGTTTACGCTTTCACGTAAACTCGCGGCGACCACTCTGTTGGACTACGGCGCCGCCAGAGCCGCTCGCGCCAAGGCCGTCGGTTTCAACGACTTCATGTGCATAAAGTCGGCACGCGCCGCCATAATTCCCGTCGCCGGGAAGCGCCTGTGGCCGACCGACCCGGGGGTGGACGAGGTTTCGCGCGTGCCGATTTATCTCTCGAGCGAGAATTTTCCACGGGCCAACGCCGTTCTGGAATATGAGTATTGGCATTCCACCGGCATCGACGTCGAATCCGGAATGGGTATGTCGCCCGTCGCCGAGGCGGAGCTTGCGATGCGGACTGAGGATTTCGACGCCGAGGGGCGGGCCGAGGTTGAGTCTCATTTCCCTTTTTACATGTATGATGCGGGGTTCTGATGCGCGAGCGTGACGGCCAGATAATTCTGCTTCTTGTCTTCGTGCTTGCCGTTCTGGCGAGTCTCGTGCTGCTGAACGTCGACATTTTCACTTCGGTGCGCGAGAAGACCCATATCCAGCACGGCGGCGACGCGGCCGCGATCGCGGCGGCGAACAGGCAGGGGCAGATTCTCAATGAGATAGGCCGGCTGAATATCGCGCATCTCGTCGCCGCCGCCCGCGACGAAACGAACGAGTGCCGCCGCATCGTGATGGAGCAGCGGCGTATGGCGCTTTTAGAGCCGGTGGAGGCTCTCCGTTACGCCAGCAGGGCGGCTAAAAAAAACGGCATGGCGGTTCGCGGCGAGTTTGCGGAGATTCTGCGGCGTCACGTCAACGATATCAGGACCGTGTACGCCACAGGCGGTGACGGTCCGGGTGCGCCCTATCCCGAACCGTATCCGGGTGCCTGGGTCGAGTACGCGGCGGCCATTTCGCGGGTCATATCAGAGGGCCTGGCCGCCGGTCCGGACAATCTCGAGTTTTACGATTCGCTTTCGGGGCATCTTCTGCTCAACCGCCAGTTCTATTATGCGATTTCCGGCAAGGACTGGTGCTGGTTCTTCTTCAACAATAAAAACATTTTAGACGATTACGGCAAATACAGCGACTGGGCGCCGTTGCCCGTTGAGCGCGAGAACCCTCTCGACAACAGCGAGGTGTTTTCGCTCCATGTCGTGTCGAGGAAAATTGCGTTGGGTTCGGTTTTCACGAAAGAGGAGATGCTGGAACTGGTGAAACGCTATTCCGACGAGACTTTGACCGAAGACGACATTACCGAGTCCCGTCTTCTCGCCGACCAGGAGGAGCCGTGGTTCTTTTTTGACAGGGGTGCGTGGAGACGGTGGTTCAACGGACTTTCGCTCGCCGACGACGAATACGGCTACGAATTTCCCGTCGTAGGCGGAATAAAGGACGAATACAACGTTCGCGGATGCGCGGCGGTCTGCCGCTGCGTGGGGGAGAACCGTACCGTTGCGGTCGAATCGTCGTCTCAGTTCCACTGGTCCGCGGCGGCGAAACCGTTTGGAAGCGTTGTTGACTTCGAAGGCCGCGCCGCCGACGTTACGGCGTTCAGCGCTTTTGTCGTTCCCGCGTTCACCGACACGCGGCTTGTCGCCTTGGATGCCGTCGGGGGCGAGAATCTCGCGACGGCCGACTTCGGCTGGGTTGCGCATATACGCGATCATCTGCCGGGTTATATGGAAAAAGGACCCCGATTCGGAAGCTCGTGCTTCTATTGCGACCAGCTCGTCACATGGGAGCGCGCGTCTTTCAGGCGCGAGGGCGTGATCTGGCTTAAGTTCAATTCCCATACCTGCCGCAGACCGACGGGGGGAGGCCCGAGCGGGCGAGGAGGTACGAGCCATGGCCATTGACAGGTATGCCAGGGGCGGATCGCGCCGTGCGCAGGCGCTTGTCGAGCTGGCTCTCGGGCTGTTCTGCATATCGCTCGTTCTCGCCGCGCTTTTCGCGTTCCTCCATTATATAATCTCTTCCATGGATATGTCGCGCGACATAAGGGCAAAGGCCGGGAAGGCCGCGCTCACGTCGATGGGCGGGGGCGAGTCGTATTCTTCGTCTTCCCGTAAAGATACGGTTACCGTTTCGCAGATGGCGGCTGATTATATTTTCGGATCGTCACAGCTCGAGATAAAGGAAGAAGTTCATATTCCGAACATGAAAATACCGCAGTTGTGATTCGGCGGCTGTGTCAACGCGGCGTCATCGCGCTTTCGTCCCGTACCCCAGGAGTCAAATCTGCAAAAGCAGCTTTTGGCGTTTTGAAAAAAATAAAAATACCCCCTTGCGCGTCGGAAAAAGATTTGATAAACTATGTCCTCGTTCGCCCGAAAGGGTGAGCGACCGATCTTTGAAAGTCGATATTGGAGAAAACAGTAATGTTTGTGTGAGGAGCCGAAAGTTCCGCGAGGGACTTTCAAACTAAAAACTTTCTTTTTCTGAGAGTTTGATTCTGGCTCAGAACGAACGCTGGCAGCGTGGATTAGGCATGCAAGTCGAACGGGATCACCGAG
>JAZQTB010000082.1:0-16393 GCA_045630425.1 Kiritimatiellia bacterium
CATGGCAACCGGCTTGAGATTTCTTAATTCCGCAACATCGAACTCCGCGTCAGTGACACCCCTCATCTTTTCGGGATCAACTCTCAAAACGTCCTCGCGCTTCAAGTAATTCATCAGCATTGAGGGACGCCCCGTCGATGACCAGGTGGCCTTGAACGAAAGCTCTTTCTTAAAAAGCGTATAAGCTACCGAAATCGGATTGTAAACCGTGGTCTCAAGATCAGGAGCGAATCTAAACCCGTTATACCACTTTTTCAACTGAACGCGATAATCCTCGTATGGCTTCCCCATCTTCGCGGCATGATTTCGAAGATGCTCTTCAAAGTTTTCAGAAAGCTCTTCCTCCGTATAACCGAACATGGTGGCGTACTCGGTATCCAGCGAAATATCGACGATATTGTTGAGTGCAGAAAATACAGAAAGTTTCGTGAACTTTGAGACCCCCGTCATGAACAAGAAGCGAATATCACCTGTGCGGTTCTTCATCTGGGAATAAAGAGCTGAAAGACGCGCGCGCACAGCCTCGGCGACATCTATGTTATCAAGCGTATGCCCGACCGGCGCATCATATTCGTCAATGAGAATCACAACGCCCTTCCCGCCGTTCGCGGCGGAAAGCGATTCAATGGCCAATGCAAAGTTCGCCGCGGGAGGAATGGATTTGTTGTAAGAATAGCCTGCCCTTTCCAAACGATCCTGAACATGAAATGCCAATGACTCATCAAACCGCTCAAGGCTCGTCGTATCCACATCATTGAACTCAAAGTGAATTACAGGATACTTCTCCCACGCCCAATCCGTCTTATCTATCGCGAGCCCCTCAAAAAGTTCGCGCCTTCCTTGAAAGATAGCTTTAAGCGCAGAAATCGTCAGCGACTTTCCGAAACGCCGAGGTCGAGAGACGAAAACCAATTTAGAGCCCTTAGTGGAAATAAGGCGATGCATGTACATCGTCTTATCCACATAAATGCACCCATCCTTTCTCAAGGAAGGAAAATCAGCAGTATCTGTCGCTATCGGTTTCATCTCGCGAATATTATAGCATATTTTGAAAGATAGGAAATGGGATATGAGAGATAAGAGATGGTAAAGGGTAAAGAGTAAAGGGTAAAGGGTAAAGAGGTGAAGGTAAAAGGTGAAGAGAGCAATTAAGTTTATAAACTCCGATGGTTGTTCAAATGGGGCTCACGCGGGGCCTTGCGGCTGCTTCGCAGTTCGCTTCGCTCACCCAACCTGACGACTTCGTCGCAGGCGCATCTCCGTTACGCCCTAAACGCTTCGCACACTCCAACCGACATACTATTACTACTCTATTGTTTTATTTTCTATCTGGGGTTCCACCCCAGACCCCCAATGCCGAAGGCATATAAAAAAGCAAGTAACGGTAAAGCTTACTGCAAAGCGGTTAAAAAGCGCGGAGCCCATAAAGCGAAACGTTAGTGAAGCTCATCGGAACCTATCGGAGTTTATAAAAAACTAAGCAACGCGCAAAATCTACCAATTCCATTCTTGAACTTAAGGCATAGGGGGGACAGGCCCCCAAAGCAATTAGAATACATCACTATGAGTCCCAGTGCGGGTAAGCGAAAGGACTAGAGAATTTTCGTTCTTGTAGTAGATGAGAATCCAATCTGGTTCAATGTGGCAGTCGCGATGACCCTCGTAGTCTCCGTGAAGGGGATGGTCTTTGTATTGTGGTGGCAGTTCGCTCCCCTCGCGTAGAATGTCAATTACGTCGAGGAGTTTGTTCATGTCATAGCCACGCTTCTTGAGGAGTTTGTAATCCTTTTTGAAGCGGGTAGTGTATTTGACTTCAAACATTGCTTACGCCTCCAGACTATCTACGAGGCTTTCGCGGGTAGCGAAGGATGGTAACGAAGGGTCGCTTGCAATCTGCTCGGCTTCGCGCATAGCGGCGAGGGTTGTTCGATTTGTGATCCCACGAGAAATCGTAAAAGGAATCGCTTGCGACCTTACAGCCTGGCGCAGAAAGATATTGAATGCTGTTGAGATGGACATGCCGAGATCTTCAAACAGTTTCTCGGCTTCACATTTAACGCTTGCATCAATTCTAACGGTTAAATTTGCAGTAGACATAGTTTACCTCCAATTAAAAACACATACATTATAGCATCATAATGAGTGCAAGGCAAGTGCAGACTATGTGCAAATGCGATTTGGCCGCTCGGTTTTTATAGAACCTGCTTCCGCGTCAAATTCTCACTTTACAACCCATCCTCAAGGACGGGGGCGAGGGGACAGGCCCCCAAAGCAATTATCGGCAGAATTTCATCTGCACAAGCCAACGCCAAACCGTATCTTTCCATGCATCAGACGGTGTGCCCGGCTCGGCATTGACCATCAGACTGTGACCGCGCGTTGCTAAAATATGCAGCTCGACTGGCACATTTCTCTCATGCAGAGCCTCGTACATGTAAAGGCTCGCCATAGGCGTATGATTGTCGATATCTCCGTGCACAAGCAGAACCGGCGGCATCGGAGAATCAAAGGTGAACTCGGGATTGAGCATCCGCTTTTTGATATTCTTGACGACATACGCCGGATAGAACGCAATCGCCCAATTTACGTTACACGAAATGTCATCCAGCGCATCAACCTTTTCGTATGTGTTAGTCCCCGACGAAACCGCCATCAAAAGCGCTTGGTGACCGGCGGCGGAAAACCCGTAAAAGCCGATCTTGTCGGGCGAAACGCCATGCTTTGAGGCGCCATCGCGCACCAGTCTTACAGCTCTCTGGGCGTCCTGCCAAGCGGCCTTGAAAAACTTACCGTTCTTGTTGCGGGGAGTGCGATAGTGAAGGCGCACGACCGTCATGCCCTTGTCGAGCATCCAGTCGCGGAACATCGCCGAAGAGACTCCGTTGGTGCGCCATGCGCACATATCGTACCCGCCGCCGCAAGAAAGAATCATCACCGCATCGGTAGTCTTCTTCTCCGGGACGAACCACTCGATAAACGGATTGTTGCGCTGGTGCGCCTCCATCTCCGGCACTTTGCCCTCGGGCCAAAGGGCGATGCGCTCACCTTCCGGCGATCCGGCAAAGGGATCTGCAGTCGTCTCGTTATATTTCCACGCCGCCTCGAGAGAAAATGAAGAGGCTACGCAAGCAAGAATCAATGGGAATCTAAGCACCTTATTCATAGGATATGTTTCCTTTCTTTTTTATAGTGACGCGAACCTCAAGAGCATCTTTGCCGCGCGCTTCAAAGACGCGGTATCGCCCGTTTCGGTTGCAGCAGACTTGACCGACATCGAAAATCGCCCCGTTCGTTTCATTGATAAAAGTTGGTCTGACCTACTTTTATGTGTTTATTATGCCAAATGAGGATCTTATCCGTCGAAGGATTACTCATCGCACTATAACACGAAAGCCCTGTTCGGGAATTTCCTGTTCGGGAATTTCCTGTTCGGGCATTTTAAGAACCCAAAAAAACCTCTCATTATTATAAGCGACAAAAGCAAGGATATTTTTATCCAATAATGTTACTTCCGTAATTTGACCACCGGACTTCTTAACCTCGCACATCGTTTCGTCTTCCGACATTCTATGCCTCATCATCCCGAACGATTGCGATCCTGAAGCCGGCGTCCACGATGAATCATTTACCATATTTCGCGGAAGAACATGATGTTTTTCACCTATTGCTTTAAGCCAATCTTCATGATTGCCTTTAAGATAGACCCGTGGATAGGGAGCTTTGGCACTTGAAATCGCACACGCACCAAAAACGGCCGGCGCTTTCATTGGCATATAAACCGCCGCGCCCGGGGCGATATCCTTAAATGCCGCCCCTCTGATTTCCGTGACCTCGCTTAATATTCTCACTTCCCTTAAATTAGAACACGACCAAAACATCGATTCCCAAACAACATTCGTCTGCAACTGCGGCATATTCCAGATTAGAGGCCCTTCTATCGATGTGCATCCGCCGAACGCGACACTTCTCGCCGTAGCGCTTGTAGCAAGAAGCTCGACTCCTCGATGCATCATACCGTTGACTGATTCTGTTGTCAGCGAAGTGCAGTATTGAAAGGCCTGATTACTTATCTGCTTTATTTTAGGCACAGATACTATCGTAAGAACTGAACAACTACTAAAAGCGGTTTCTTTAATTACGGTCACTTCCGGCGCGATAAATTCGGTGAGATAAGGCTTGGCCGTCGTCGGCACGGCTTTGAACGAGACGGCTTTATACGTCTTTCCGTCAGCATCGGTTATTTCCGTTAAATTAAGAGAACAAGGCGAAGAGCCTGAATAAGAGCCATCATAAAGATCGAGTTCATTGTCGGAATTCTTGACTTTTACTGCTCTAAACTCCCATCCGTTCTCCGCATCAACAACTTTTTGGCTATCAGCATCATAAACAAATTTAGCATAGACAGAGAATGATGTGAAAACGAGGAATCCAACTGCCAAGATTTTCCTCATATTAGCCTCCCTATTTTTCAATTAAAGACTCTTTAAGCGGCGAATCCGTGGGGATGAGAAACGCGCACTTCCAGTTTCCGCCGCTTCCCGCCCGGGTGCGGTGACGGAGTACGTTAAGTCCCTTACGAAGTTTAAGTTTCATCACGCACGGCTTGATTTCCGGTCCTTGAAAAGAGCCTATTTTCTCACCGTTGACGAAAACTTCACCCCAAAAGTCATTGTACCGAAAGATAGTATACTCTCCATCCTTTGGCGCTGTCAAGCACGTCTCCAATTCAGCCCATTTCGCCCCCGACTGCCACTTGACGACGGCTTCTGGATAAATCGCTTTCAGATCGACATACTTCTCACCATTGGCAAGTGTCACATTCTTTCCGTCGACCGTATAATTCCGGACCGGAACCATACAGTCGTTGGAAGATTTCGCCTTGCCCGTTTCCATTACGCCGTTCTTCCCGAAATGCACCAGACGCGTATGCCGCTCTCCGCACGTGCTGCAGGTCCACGAGAGGCGATAACGCCCGCAAAAGCCGCGGAACGAAACGCGGCCGTCGCGCACCGGCACGGAGACGAAAGTCTTCCACTCGCGGTTGATAAGATCATCAATCGCGAGATACGCGGTCTTGGGTTTCATATCGCGCGTGAAGAGTCCCGACATCGCCGGCTCGCCCGGGAAACCGCAACCGTCCACCACGTTCCACCAGGTGATCCCGTCCATGTTTTCAACCGCAAACCACGCGCGATAGAGGTTGCGCGCGATGATCGCCTGCACCATCTGCCCCTTCTCCGAAAGATCGGGAGCGGTGATTGTAATCTCGGAAAGGTGGATGGGGCGACCCGCCTGCGCCAGGGTCTTAAACCGCTTTTCGATCGACTCAGGATGCGTCTTCGCATAAACCTCTCTCGAAAACTTCCCTTCCGCGATCGCCGCGCTTTCCTTCGGATTGAAAAGGTGCATCTGCACGCCGACCATGTCGATGCGCGCGCCGTTGGCGGTCAGGTCCCTTACCTGATCGAAAAACGGATCCATATTGTATTCGTTGATGCTGAACCGCGATTCCGACGAGAGATATTTATCGGCCCAGAGGAACGACTTCAGCGCGTAATCGGCCGGCATCGGTCCGTATCCGCTCGCGTCGAACGCCTGTTTGCGGAGCGCCTTGCGTCCGAACTTATCATAGTCGGTCGCGCTCTCGTTGACGACATCCCACGAATCGACGCGCTCGGCGTAGCGCTCGGCGATATCGCGGATACGCTTTTCATAGATACTCTCCTGACGCCTGAGGAATGTCGGTATGAGCGCTGCGATTTCATCCTCGCTTAATACGGAATAAATCTTCGCCCACGCGATCTGCCACTCGTCGCTGCCGGTCTTCATATTCTTGACGCCCATAGGAAGCGTGACGTCGCGGAGCTTAAGTCTTTCGCCGCTCGCTTCCTCCAACGCGAGTTTCTCGTCCTGCGGGCAGAAATCGTCCCACAGCCACGACGGGAACATTCCGGCGTTATTGCCCCAGATGAGCGGATGTCCGTGAACGCGGCATCCCTGCGTTTTTAAAAACGAGACGACGGGATCGACCGCCGGACGACGCCAATGCGGCTCCTTTTCAGGATTCTTGCGGTTCTCCCAGAACTCCTCGGTGTCTTCGTATCGCTCTTCAAAGCGCGGCGCGTCGGGGAAGCGCTCGAGCGTACGCCAATAAAAAGCGACCGTTCCGGAATTGAAAAGCCCGCTCTCGGCGTTGAACAAGGCCTTGTAGCGGTTGTTCCATTCCTTTTTACCGAGCTGGTTGTAGTTGAAAATCTGGGCGCCGAAATAAAAATCGTGCGTAAGCTGCTCGACCTTCACTTCGGTTCCGTCGGCGGCCACGATCTTGAACGAGGCGTCGGCCTTGCGGAATTTTTCGATATCCGCGTCGATTTTGCGCTGGACGTCGTCGTTCCAGATGTCCCAATAGGTCTTCGACATCACATCGCGCTCGGGAGTGAAAGCGCCCAACCCCGAAAGCGAGGCGAGCGCGACCGTCAAAAGGAAGGCTTTTTTCATTTCTTCCCCTTCTTTAACTCTTCGATATACATGGCCCTTGTCCGTTCGTATTCGGCCGGCCATTTCGGCAGCGGATCGCCGATTTTATAAAGCTCAAATTTGTCGAACTCAAACTTGTCCGTCCCTTCGTTCATCAGAACATTGAGGTTGAGAAAAATTTCCGTCGCTTTTTCAGGTACGCGCACGACGATGGAACCCGAACGCCAGACCCCGTCCTTGCGCGGAGCGTCCATCGTGAACGTGCGCGCCGCCGGGAAGCACCACTTGATCGTGTCTTCAAGATTCGTGCCTCGGAAACCGACCGAAAATCTCGCCTCGCCCGATCCGGTGCGCTTCATCGACAGGCCCACGAGATACAGTTCTCCCGGCTTCACGTCGCGCTTGCGAATGATATCGCGGCTGATACGCCCCGTCGATTCACGCGTATATCTGAGGCTTCTTGCTCGCAGCCACTTCGGAGAAAACAGACCGATATGATGGAGCATACAGCCCCGCCTGCCGATCACGCTCACCAAGTCTTTACGCGCCGGAAATTCGCCGACGACTATCTTTTTGACGTTTGTACATCCGCTGAACGTGCCGGCGGAGTTCACGTCGGGAGCGACAAGCGCCGTTATTCCCTGATATCCGTTGAACCGACCGACAAACGAAACCGGATAGCCCGTATCGTTTTTGACGTTCGAAAAATCAAGAACGCCCGACCCGACCGTTTTCGCTCCATCGCCGAAAACCCTCAGCGTCCCTTCCGTAAGGACCGCCGTCAGATTCCAGTTGCCGTCGGACAATTTCCGCGTTTTCGGATCGTAGACCCATTTCAGCTTATCCCCAGCCGTCTCGCCGAGATCGGCATCCACCAGACTGTAGACGAGGACGTTTTCATATCCGACGACCTCTCCGGTCATAATCGAGGCCGCGCGGTCGATTTCCATCTCGTCAACGCCTTCGGGAACGGTGACGACCGCTTCTGCCTTTTGAGATTTCACGGAATTCGGATCCGGAACCGGGATGTTTACGACATCCGTCTTAACCCTCTTTCCGCCATTCTTCCAGACTACGCGCGGCCGGGCCGCTCCGGCGCGGGCAGGCGAATAATCCTCCTTGCGGACCGAGAGCGTTACCGAAACGAAATAGCGCTCGCCGGGCTTGACCGGAAGGGAGAAGGCGTATTTCCGATTTCCGACCGAGGTATAGTCGGACACGGCGGGCGGCCTTTCGACGGCAAAAGGTTTAACGTCGGCGGCAAGATTTACAAGTTCGCCTTTAGCGGCAAGTTCGCGTTTGCGCATCTCGCCGAGGCCGTGGGGATCTTTAGCGAGCATCAGCGTTTCGGTGATGCCGGGGACCGCCTCTTCCCACGTCCGCTGTTTCGCGTATGTCCCGTCGCGCCAATTGAAAAGTTTGCCCGCCCTTTCGCCGTAGAGCCAGACATATTTCGTCGAGGCGAAAAGCGACTCTTCGAGATTGAGCCTAAAGTGTTCAAGTCGAGAACCGTTGACCGGCTCGTGATACCAGCTGCCGCGAGGAAGAATATCCTTCACGTACATGTCGAAAAAATGCGCGTTGGAAATATGCCACTGCGAACGGTACTTCGCCTGATTTTCAGGCGCGACGAACGCGAGCGCGCCCGATATCTGCCTGACGGCGTCTAAAAGAAACTGGCGCTTCGTCGCCGAAGCCTGATAATGTTCCGCGCCGTCGACCAGCCGCGCCTCGGGCGGAAGAACATCCAAAACCCCGTTGTAGAAATACGGCAGCAGCATCCCGAGCTCATCGGCGCGGCCAGCGGGATTCGTTTCATGCCCCCAATCGAGCATACCGCCGAACTCCTTGAAAAACGCGAGGAAGAAGATCACCGCGTCGGGATACTCCTCGAAAATCCGCGAAAAGACTTCGCGCCCGCGCTGACGCGCGAGCCTCGCGCACTCGTCGAACGGCGGATCGTTAGGCGTGTGGTAGTATTGGGAAGATTTGGAATAATCTTCATGATCGAGCATCAGCCCCTTCATCCCGGACTTCTTCGCGAGCCACGCGACGTTCGCCATATTCTCGGCGTAATTCGCCCAAGCCTTGTCGTCCGTCCACGACAGGCGGTTACGCCTCATCTCGGGCGTCATCCAGAAAAGAAGGAAACTTTCGCTGAGATGCGGCTTTTGCGAAATCGCCTTGAGCGTTGGAATTTCTTTCTTTAGGCTCGAGCGCGTCCAGCGTTCGGACGGATGCATGATCGTCGTATGCTTGGAAGAGCCGGTCGTTCCGTCACCCTTCTCGACCGTCAGTCCGTCAAGCGCGATCGCCAGGCCGTCGAGATACGGCGCATGACGGGCGAAATCGTCGGCATGAGCGAGAATGTTGGACGGCGTCGTCTCAAGAATATCGAAAAAAAGGCCGATGTACTTCTTCTCGATTCCCCCGGGAGCCATCGGGGCTGCGCCCGCCGCATGCGCGGCGAACGCAAAGATCAACAGTAACTTCCAGATCTTCATCATTGAAAAGCCTCCTTTCTTTATCTCTCCGACGGGCGGAGAGCCTCGGCCGGCCATTTCGGGAGAGGTCCGCCGATCTTGTAGACCTTGAAGTTGTCGAGTTCGATCACGTCGTTCTTTCCGTTATAAACCTCGGCAGTAATGTCGAAATAAAGTTCATCTGCGCCTTCCGGAACTCGTATGACCGCCTCGCCCGAACGCCATACGCCGTCCTTTCGCGGCGAATTCATCGCAAGGACTTTTTTAAATCCGGCGATCGTCTTGCCCTCGCTGCGGAAATGGAGATTGTTGAAAATCACGCCCGAACCGCTGCGGCGCATCGAGACTTCGACGCTGAGCAGATCGCCGGGCTTTAAACCCTTAAGCGAAATCTCGCGCTCAGGCTTAAGCGCCTCCACGGCCTGGAAGCGGTACGCGACCCCGCTGAATTTCGGAAGCTTCATGCCGGTCTTGCCGTCCTTGCGGATATTGACGCGCGAATCATAGCGCACAAATTCGCAGGGGCGCAGGGACGCCGCGAAATCAAGCGCCAGCTCGTCGGCGCCTTCGGGGACGGTGACCGTCGCCGTCACCTTTTTCCACACCGCCGGCTTCGGGTCGACGACCTTCAGCATGACCGTCTTGCCGGGAAGGACCTTTCCGTCCTTTTTCCAGACGACGCTGGGGCGGGCGGATTCGGCGCGCGGCGCATCTTCATACCCGAGGCGGCGGACATCGGCGTAGAACGTGATCTCATAGTTTTCGCCGGGCTTGACCCCCTTCACGGAAAGATTGTGAGTTTCAAGGGAACTGAATTCGCGCACGCCGCCCTTGCTTTCAAAACGCATGGGAGCTACGTCGGGAAGAAGATTCTTAAGTACCCCCTTCTTCTTCAGTTCGGCCTTGCGCATCGCCGAATAACGCTCAGGATCCTTCGCGAGCATCATCGTTTCGGTAAGTCCGGGGATAACCTCTTCCCACAGTTTGTGCTTTGCGTAATATCCGTCGCTCCAATCGATGATCTTTCCGGCGCGCTCGCCGTAGATCCATACGTATTTTGACGACGCCTGCAGAGACTGCTCGAGATTAAGCCTGAGGTGTTCAAGTCGCGAGCCATTGACAGGCGCGTGATACCACAGACTCTTCGGGTGGGTGGTCAAGGCGTACATGTCGAGATAGTGCGCATTGCCCATATAGACCTGCGAGCGGTACTTGCCGCGGTTTTCGGGAGCGATAAAGGCCAGGACTTCCGAAGCGACGCGGCTGCCGTCGGCAAGATATTCGTTGCGCGTTGCGGAATGTTGGTAATGTTCCGTACCCTCCACGCCGCGCGCGCTCGGCGGCATCACATCGAGCATGCCGTCGTAGAAATACTGCGAAAGCTCTCCCGTGTCGTCCGCATAGATCGCGGGATTCGTCTGACGGCCCTTCTCCATCCACCACGCGAAATGATGATAGAACCAAAGTCCAAAAAGTACAGCGTCTGGATATTCCTGAAAAACGCGCGAAAAGACCTCGCGGCCGCGCTGACGCATCAGTTTTTTACATTCCTCGAACGGCGGATCGTCGGGAGTATGGATATACTGCATGGCAGTCGCGTATTCTTCGGGGTCGAGCATCAGGCCCCTCAAACCCGACTCCTTCGCGAGCCACGCCATCGTCGCCATATTCTCGGCGAAATTCGCCCACGCCTTGTCGTCGGTGAGCGCGAGCCGGCTCCCCTTCCATTGGGGTGTCATCCAAACGAGAAGGAAACTCTCCTTCATGTTCGGTCGAGAGGCGATCGCCTTTAAAACCGGAATCTGGGACTTGAGATTTTCGCGCGTCCAGCGTTCCGTCGGATGGACGATTCGCGTGTACTCGGACTTACCGACCGTTCCGTCCGCTTTGACGACCGGCACATCGTAAAGAGCGAGCGCAAGGCCGTCGAGATAGGGCGCATTCTTCTCGAACTTGTCAATGTTGGCCAAAACGTTCGACGGCGATGTATTGATGACATCAAAAAGAAGCCCCACATATTTCTTATCGAGTCCCCCTGGCGTCGCAGCATAAACAACGCTTCCGGTCATAATAAGCAATAATAAGCAAATAAGACCTCTCAAACCAAACCTCATTTTATGTAATCCTTTCATTGACATTTTTATAATCCTTTCATTGATATAATTGTTACAACTTACAAAAGGATTCTAACATTTCCACTACACCAATACAATAAACTTTCAAGCAATAAAACCTCACATTTTGAGCAAATTATGGTATAATTACTTACCGAATCCGAGGAAAAACTCGTGGGGACAGGCCCTAAAAGCAATTTAAGAGTAAAGGGTAAAGAGTAAAGGGTAAAGAGGTGAAGGTAAAAGGTGAAGGTGAAGAGATCAATTAAGTTTATAAACTCCGATGGTTGTTCAAATGGGGCTCACGCGGGGCCTTGCGGCTGCTTCGCAGTTCGCTTCGCTCACCCAACCTGACGACTTCGTCGCAGGCGCATCTCCGTTACGCCCTAAGCGCTTCGCACACTCCAACCGACATACTATTACTACTCTATTGTTTTATTTTCTATCTGGGGTTACACCCCAGACCCCCAATGCCGAAGGCATATATAAAAAACAAGCAAGAGTAAAACTTACTGATAAGCGGTTAGAAAGCGCGAAGCCCACAACACGGAGCGTTAGCGTAGTGAATCGGAACCTATCGGAGTTAATAAAAAACTAAGCAACGCGCAAAATCTACCAATTCCATTCTTAAACTTAAGGCATAAGGGGGACAGGCCCCCCTGGGATTCGTGGGGGCAGGCCCCCCTGGGATTCATTTCTCGGGTTAGATTTACCGTTTCCGTTCGTGCGGACGCTCGAATTCGGCAGGCCAGGCGGGGAGCGGATCGCCGATTTTATAGACCTTGAAATCTCCAAGTACGATTTCCGTCGCATCTTCCGTAATTTCCGCCTTTATCTGGAGATAAAGCTCGTCCGCACCCTCCGGCACGCGAACAACGACCTCACCCGGCTGCCACACATTATCCTCGCGAAGGTCGGCCGTCGCGATCGCGGGAATATACATTGGCGACTTAATCTCCTCACCATTGCCGCGAAAACGCGGAAAAACAAAGAGGAATCCCGGACCGCTGCGTTTGACGGAAAGAGCGACGGAATAAAATTCGCCGGGCTTAAGTCCGCTTGCCACTAAAGACTTTTCAAATCTCTTGACGTATATGCGCTTGTGGCGATAATCGAAAACCCTGAACTTAAGTGGCACTTTGGAACAAAACCATTTTTTATCGGACGGATTTTTAGTCACCGAATCAAACGTCTTTTTACCATTATTTTTGCCAACGACGGGATCGGCCTGATCATAAAGATTATAAACCTCGATTCGCCAATACACCGTCTTTTCGCCGAGCGCGACACGCGCCCCCGCGTCGCAGACAAGTTCGTCGACCCCTTCCGGAATATCGACAATAACGGTCGAAAGATCGCACCCGCGCGCATCCTTTGGAACATTGGAATCTTTCTTGAGATCGATTTTGGCTCCGATCTGCCTGCCGTCTTTGCGGTAGAAGACCCTCGGCAGCGCCTCACCTTTAGGCGCGGCACCTTCCTGCGCTCCGTGCTCCTCCGTCGCCATCACGATACCGTAGCGCTCGCCGCGCTTGACCTTCACCGACAGCATTTTATCTTCATCCTGATGGAACTCGCGAATTTCGGAAGAAACGCCGAGAGAAAGATTTTCAACGTCTCCTGCAAGGTTTTTGAGTTCGCCCTTCTTCTCAAGTTCCGCCTTTTTCTTCGCCGCGTAACCAATGGGGTCTTTCGCGAGCATCACCGTTTCGGTAAAGCCGGGAATTACCTCTTCCCACGTTTTCTGTTTCTCATAGTGTCCGTCGCGCCAGTTGAAAAGTTTTCCGGTGCGCTCGCCGTAAAGCCAGACATATTCCGTAGCCGTGCGGAAAGACTGCTCCATATTCAGCCGCAGATGCTCAAGGCGCGAGCCGTTCACGGGAGGATAATACCAAAGGCTCTTCGGATTGGCTTTCTGCGCATACATATCAAGATAATGGGCATTCCCCGAATAAACCTGTGCGCGGTATTTCATTACATTTTCCGGCGCGACGAGCGGCAACGCCGACGTTGTAATAACCGACTCCCGGCAGAAATAATCGTTTTTGACGGCTGAGCCGGTGTAGTATTCATATCCGTCCACAATCCGCGCTTCCGGGGGAATAACATCTAAAATGCCGTTCAAAAAATACTGCATCAGTTCGCCCGACTGTTCAGTATTCTGCAATGGATGCATCTGGTAGCCGTCCTCAAGCCAAAAATCAAACTTGCTCATAAACCAAAGCGACAGGATTACAGCATCGGGAAACTCCTTGAATACACGCGAGAATACTTCGCGGCCGCGCTGCCGGGCGAGTTGAGCCGCCTCCCGATATGGAGGATCTTCGTGAGTATGGACAAACTGCGGCAGTCTTCCGCCTTGGGCGCCGTATTCCTCCGGATCGAGCATCAGCCCCTTAAGTCCCGCCGTTTTCGCGAGCCAAGCTACGCTCGCCATGTTCTCAGCGTAATTCGCCCACCCCTTATCATCCCTCCAGTCAATGCGCTCACTCTTTCCGTGCGGCGTCATCCAAAAGAGCAGAAAACTCTCTTTGAGATTCGGCCGCTTCGCAATCTCCTTTAGATACGGCAATTGCCCTTTTACCGCATCGCGTGTCCAGCGGTGCGACTTTTGCATGATGTAGCGGTACTGCGAGGTGACGACATTTCCGTCTTCGGCCGTCGCGAGGATGCCGTGAAGCCCAATCGCGATGCCATCCAAATAGGGCGCGTTAGCCGCGAACTGATCGGCGTTCGCCAAGACATTCGACGGCGTCGTATTCATCACGTCGAAACAAAGCCCGATACATTTCTTCGGTGTAGCACCTAACGCCACACCACCGTAAGCCGAAAGCGAAACAACTGACATCAACACAAAACCGCCCAGCACAGCGCAAACAATAGACAACACTGATTTCATTGCAGAACCAACCGTTTTCATGTTTTACCCCAAAACAATAATTATCGAACAATAACTCTCATACCACGCAAACCGCCCTTGATGATCGCAGAATATACGCCCGGCAATTCCACGCCTGCATCAAACCTCTTTTCTGTTGCTTTTTTGGGCAAATTACCCTCTATGACATAATCAAGATCAAAACCCTTATCCCATTCAATAAGACGATGCGTCATTTTTTTACGAGAAGCGACAACAGGACTTTCATCAAGCACATTGATCCGAATCTTGCCAAATGATGTGCTGTTTTGAAGAGAGCCAAAAAGGTTCTGCTGTTCATCCTTTGATATCACCGGCGTTGACTTGAATCCACCTTCAGGGATTATAAAGTTAAAATCAAGTATAGAATCTTCATTACTGTTTCCTCCGACTTTTTTATTTTTTTCTGTAAATTCCAACTTTGGTCCAGAGCCTTTAAACTCGATTGAACCATTTCCATTACGTTTTTCACCCGTCGAATTGTTTCCAATATAAATTCCCCCGCCTGTTTTTACGGTTGCATTGTCAATTACAATTCTATTACCACATCCTATTTGGATATTACCTACTTCAGACAAGGTTTCTGGACAAAATGAAAGTATCGATGAAGATGAAGTATTCATAATAGATATGGCTTTAATGGTAATATACGATCCATTCTTAATAAATCCTAAGCCTGAATTCCGAAAATTAAATCCAGTCATTTCGTCCTTCTGGTGCTTGATTCGAGCATGATCGAATACAAACATTCCTCCTTCATTCTCTATTCTCATCTGCCCCATCGTCAGGCACTTCATATATTTATGTTCTTCTTTATCTGACTCTGCCGAAACAAGTGTCAGCTTAGTTCCGGCATACAGTCTCCAATGCGATGTCGCAACATCCTCATTAATTGTAATTGTTGCCGTCGCACCGGCAGGAATATCCACTTGCGCGTCACTTGTCTGCGGATATCCAGGTTTACCGTCTGTATCGCATTTCCAGTGTGCCACGTCAGTAATATTACCGTCCCAATTCCCGTCAACCGCTTGCCAGGTGTATTTAAGAGCATGTGCCTGTGTTCCGACTGAAGCGCATGCCCCAAGAAGTACAACCTTAAGGAACATTTTCAGCTTATTGTTCTTCGCATTCATTGTTGTCTCTCCTTTTAAAACTTTCACCTCATTTTCGGTTTTTCAAATTCTGCAGGCCACTTCGGAAGCGGTCCGCCCAGACGGTAGAGCGTAAAATCCTTAATTTCGACATCCGTCGAACCTTCCGTTATATCGGCTTTGATATCTAAGCTTATTTCATCGGCCCAATCCGGTACGCGTAAGATGACTTCACCCGACTGCCAGACACCGTCCTCGCGCGGCTGCGACATCGCAAGGCGCGGCAACAAAACCGGCTGCCGAGGCGCTCCTGTCGAGCTGCGGAATTTCGGCGTAAGGCGCAGATTCGCGACCCCGCGACTTTTCATAGAGAGCCCCATACTGTAAAGTTCGCCGGCCTTGAGCCCCTTTGCCCGCATCTGATCGGACAAATACTGCACATACGAGCGCTTGTGACGATGATCGAACGCTTTGAACTTAATGTCCAATTTGGACTTAAGCCCGAGTGTCTCCAAGCGTCCGGCGCGGATCTCTTCGGGGAAACGCGCCCACCACACCTTCGGCATCTCGCCGAGTGTTACAGCAAGGACATTTGAGCAACCCGAAAGCCCGCCGTCAAATACGCGGATAAGATCGGGAGCATAAAGTGCCGTGAGCGCTGAAATATTTTTCATCTTCCCAAGCGAAACGACGCTGTAGCCCGTATCCGCCTTAACGGATGTAAAATCCAAGACTCCGGAGCCGACCGTTTTTTCGTCATTTCCGCTGACGGTAAGCTCGCCTTTTTTCTTGTCGAGTTTGGCGGCAAGCGCCCAATTCCCGTCTGTCAGTTTTCCGGTAGACGGATCAAACGACCACTTAACGGCGCGCTCGCTCTTCGGGGGATTTACGGGATCAAAGAGATTATAAACCGCAACCGACCGGTAAGAGACGCGCTCGTCCACCGCGATACACGCCCCGGGATCGCACACCAGCGACTTCACGTCTTTCGGCGGCTCGACGACGATCGTTGAAGTGTAGCATCCGCCCGAATCCTTACCCTTGTCATAATGCACCTTCAATGGAACGCGCACAAGATTCGCCTTGGTGCCAGGACGGTAGAAGATATTAGCCCGCGTTGCCCCTTTCAGCGAAGTGTCATTGCCGACACCGTACTCAATCGTCTTCATCACGACGGCATAACGCTCGCCGTATTTCACTTTCGCTTCCGGCATCGCATACTCGCGCATATGAAATTCGCGCGGCGCATCCGATCCGCCGAGATGTATGGGCGACTGGTTCTTGACCAGATTGACGAGCTTACCCTCTTTC
>JAZQTB010000083.1:0-24428 GCA_045630425.1 Kiritimatiellia bacterium
GCATTCCAACGGTTCAGCATCTTCTCTGCGGTTTTGGCATCATAAAGAATACGAATGCGACGCAAGAGTTCTTCATCTGGAAGTTTAAATTCAAGCGGTGGTCGGGGTAAGGCCGTAATAGGAACATCATCGTCTTTTGACCAAATGGGAATGCGGCATTCCGCTGGGCGCATACCAAAAGCGTATGACGGGGGATCAATGTCAGGATTGATGCGGTACTGTTTGGGTACATTCGGCACGTGTACGAGCATGTGGATATGGTTATCCATGACGCACCAGGCGTAGAGTTCGACTCCGCTGAACGCAGCGGTTTTATACATTGCGCTAACGACACGCTCTTTAACAGCGTCACTCTTTAAGAGCATTGCGCCATGGGCGATGCGCGTTGTGACGTGATAAATCCCGTTCGGGACACTGATTCTGTTTTTCCTGGCCATGCGAGATATCCTTTCGTTTGCCCCTTGGGGGACAGTCCCCTTGGGGGTGAGAATATTATCGCATATTTTCAAGGAAAGTTTTGTAACATTATCGTAACATTTTCGATACGAAAAAGGGATTGGATG
Source organism: Kiritimatiellia bacterium (assembly GCA_045630425.1). Classification (GTDB taxonomy): domain Bacteria; phylum Verrucomicrobiota; class Kiritimatiellia; order RFP12; family UBA1067; genus UBA1067. The sequence goes on from JAZQTB010000083.1 coordinate 564, forward strand.
CAGACGGGGGCGAGGGGACTGTCCCCCTATTCAGTTCCCCTATTCAGTTAAATTTACTTCGCCCTTAGCCATGTGTCAAATTCCGCATAGAATTCGCCGAAGCACGCGTGAGTCATGCCGATGCCGTCGCGGATCAATCTGTCTTTCACCTTAATTTCGTTATACGCGGCATATACCGCCGACGGCGGACAGATGATATCGGAAAAACCGACCGCGACGCGCACCGGGCACTTTATGCGCCCGGCAAAATTCGCGGCGTCGAAATAAGGAGCGAACTTTTCGGCGACGGCGCGCTTTTCGAGCGTTGCGGAATTGTTCTCGATTATCTTCGGCCAACCGCTTTCACGGCCTGATAGATACCCCATGGTGTCGGTAATCGCCGGCACATAAAACGCCGCGCGGGTAAAGGTGCGGTTTAAAGCGCAAAGATAAAACCCGAATCCGCCCCCCTGGGAAGTGCCTTGATAGACAAATCTGGTCCGATCCACATCGGGTCTCGCCGCTATATGGTCGACAGCGCGGTCAATGCCGAGAATTACCGGAAAGAAAAAGTAATCTTCGCGCGATACGGATATGCCGGCGTGGCAATATCGCTCAACGCCATATTTCGCCTTAAACTCTTTATCCATCGCGACATATTTTTCTCTAAGGCCGATCTCCTGCCATTTCCAATGGGGCTCAAACGGATATACGCTGAACTGCACCCGAATCACGTCCGCGTCCCCCTGCATATCATTCGTCCAGCCGCCAAACCCTGCGGAATTAACGCCAAAGATTACCGGATATGGCGCTTTGGACTTATCGGCGGGAATACTCATATAACCATAAACCCGGCGACCGAAAGTTGCGAACGAGATACGGTAAAAGTCAAACTTGTCCGTACTTTTCTCGGCGACTTTTATTATCTGCGCATCTATCGGCACTTCCCGGGCGAGGCGGGCGCGCGATTCTGCCCAAAAGGCGTCGAAATCGGCCGGCGAAGGACTGCCCTTAACTATTTTCTCCGGCTCGAACCCGACGCTATAGACATAAGGATCGGCCCGGTTGTTCGCGGTTGCGGGAAGCGTCAAACGCAAGAATCCCGGTTCGCGCAACGTTCCGGATAAAGTGATAACCGCGCCGGTAACAGATATGTCAAAAGGCAAGTTCGTAATAACCGACGAACCGAAATTGTCCAGTCTGGCAATGGGATTGTCGGTCTTAACTATACCGTTCGTACTATTTAGCCTTACGGTAAAAGTAGCTTTTTCGCCGCAGCGATAAATACCAGAGGCTCTATCAACATCAACTTTGTACGACCCTCTATCCTCTATCCCTTTTCCTTTTCCCGCTTCCTTCACAAAATCAAACCATTTCTCGGCGGTCGTAAATACTCCTGCGCCTCCCCAAGCCGCTCCCGCATAAAAAACGATTCTTTTGTCGGCCGAAGTCAACAGATAAACGCACCCCTTATCATCAAACGCAACCGAGGCCGGCAGATGCGCAAAATCGAGCCTTATCGCCGACATCGTCCAATTCGCGCTCTTAGGCTCATAAAGCGCGGCATAACCGGCAAGAGGATCAATCTTGCGGATCCCGTCATGCCCGCGCTCAGGCGAAATGTCGAGCCCCGGTCCCCACTGCGAACCTTTAGGCAAAGCAGCAGTGGGAGTCGCCTCGAACTTTACAAATGGAGTATCCGACAATACCGTGCCGCGCAGAATATAGGTATCGTAGACAAGTTCGAACACGGCTTTCGTATCCGTCTTTTCGAGTACGCGCTGCTCCTTCCAATTGCCGTCATAATGCCATGTGCCGTCGGGATCTCTGCGGGCGATGCCGCCGCATCCGCGCCCTGCACCTACGGTATAGCTGTCAAAACAGATCCCGTCGGGCGTGTGATAAGAGAAATCCTCCTTGAGAGAGCGAAGAATCTTCTCGACCATCACTACGTTGGTGACGCCTTTGTTAAATACATCAATACCGCTCGTCACCAGACCTTGACCTATCGGGCGGGGCTCAGCAAGTTTAGGTCCGTACGCCCGCATCCCGCAAAACGGATTCTCCCAGCAGAAATCATCCAACCGTTCAGGTAGATACCGGGCATCAACCTTGGGCGCATCGGCAACGACTGCGGAAATTGCAGTCGCGCACACCGCAAACAAAAAGTATCGGTAAATCATACAACCTTTCATATGCCCTTCTGATATCTCTTTACGATTTTGATATTTTTCCATAAACGATAAATTCAGTCTGCCGGACAGAATTTCATCTGTACGAGCCAGCGCCAGATCATTTCCTTCCACTCGGCCGCCGGAGTCCCCGGTTCGGCCTTCGACCAGAGGTCGTGTCCGCACGTCGCCAAGATATGCATTTCGACAGGGACCTTCATCGCGTGCAGTTTCTCGTACATGCGGATACTGGCCATCGGCGTATGATGATCGGCATCGCCATGCATAAGGAATACCGGCGGAATCGTACCTTCAAACTTAAACTCATCATTCGGTTTTGGATACTTGGGATTCCTTAAGACATACGCCGGGAAACATGCAACGACATAGTTGATGTTGCACGGCAGACTGTCAATCTCGTCAATACCCTCATACTTCTTCGTCTCGGAAGATACGGCCATCAAAAGCGCCTGATGAGCGGCGGCCGAAAACCCGTAAAACCCAATTTTATCTGGATTGACGCCGTGCTTCGCCGCGCCGGCGCGAACGAGGCGTACCGCACGCTGCGCATCCTGCCATGCGGCAGTAAAGTAGGCTTTTTCCTTTGATCTCCCCGTGCGGTAGTGAAGACGCACAACCGTCAATCCTTTTTCAAGAAGCCAATCCTTAAAAAGACCAGACCCGTTGCCTTCGGAGCTCCAGGCGCAACGATTATACCCGCCGCCGCACGAAAGGATCATCACCGCATCGGTCGTCTTGTTGGACGGAATGAACCATTCGATAAATGGCTCGTTGTACTGATGCTCTTCCATATCCGGAACCTTGCCGTTCGGCCAAAGGTAAATGCGCTCGCCTACCGGCTCTCCGGCCAGGGGATCGACTTTGGCGGGTTCATCTGCGAATATCGCCATGCAAAAAGCGATGCCGGCCAGTAATACCATTGATTTCTTCATTTTTATTCTCCGAATTTTGTGATTTTGAGATTCTTCGCTCCGACTACGGGAAACTCCCCGTCGCCCCACGGCTGGTGCCATTTAAGGTAGCCGCGGAAACGGTTTTCTGGATCGCTAACCGCCGTGACAAGGCGCGAGACGAGCGGCAAATGATGGCGGCCGCTCTCGTAATTGATCGAGCCGATTTCCACATTGCACGGCGATTGTCCGTGACCGAAAAGGTTCGTCGTCGTCGTCGAGAGGATGACGCGGTTATGCTGGGCGACGATGTGCCCGATGGTCGAGAGATGCGTCGCGTCGTGAAAGACGACGCCCTCCTCGCAATTGTGCACATAAAGGTAATTGGCAACGACATGTTCACCGAGAACGATGCCGTAGCGGAAACCCTGCACCGCGACATTGTCGATCACCTGGTTGTCGTTCTGATCGCCCGACATCATCAGCCCCACCGTATGGCAAGGGTTGGGCTGGAGAGACTTGCCGAGAAGCGTGTCGCCGACGCTGTCGTCGAGGCAAAACTGCGAATCGCGCACGATCGCGCGCGAAGAATTCTGGAGATTCACGCAGCCCCCGCGCGGATACATCACATCCTTGTCGAGATGCGCGCGGAATTCAAGATTCTTTATCGACACGAGCGCGACGGAAAAACGGCCGCGGCAGCTGTCGCCTTCGACTGTCGAGAGGATCGTCCAGGGGCGGGCGGTAGGATCGCGCTCTTCCGGCGGCGTCCAGTCGGAAAAGAGACACGTATTGGGCATTCCCAGGTTGCCGAATCGAGTCGGGGTGTAATTGTTCTTCACCGCATCCATCGGGCGCACCTGATAGGAATAAAGAAGTTTACAGGGCATTTCGCCCTCAAAGGCGATGTTAAGACTCTTCTTGGGCGGAATCACCAGCTGCCCGCGGCAAGGCCGTCCGTCGACAAACTCTTTCGCGGGACGCGCGATGCGGTAGCCCTTGGGCGAATAGGGAATTATGATCTTGCCGCCGCCCTGCGCGGCCACCGCGTCGATCGCCGACTGGATAGCCGCCGTATCATCGGTGACGCCGTCGCCCTTCGCGCCGAAATCGCGGACATTGACCGCACCCTCCGCCGTCAGCGCGAAAGCGAACAGCGCAACGGTATTGACTAAAATATTTTTCATTTTTTTCTCCTTGTTTTTTTCTCTTATCTTTCGTTACCAGTCCCTAATCTCTCACCTCACTATTACGCACGGATAGAACTGGCGTTTGAAAACCTTATGTGTTTATTTTATCCAATTACTGAAAATATTGCAACCTCTCCCTCACAATAAAAAATGATTGGCACAACCGAACCGCAAATATGATATAATTAAACTCAACATACAGGCAATCCGAGGGAGTTCATTATGTTCAACAACAAAATTTACCACAAGATCGACGCCCTTTCCGGCTCCATCGCCACTCTTCGCGCCGAAGGCGTGAAGTACAACGAAATCGCCGAAATCGAATCGCGCGCGGGAACTTCGCTCGCCCAGGTGATCAAGCTCGACGGACCTAACGTCACTCTCCAGATTTTCGCGGGCGCGAGAGGCGTCGACACGGCGGCCAAGGTGCGATTCCTCGGCGAGACGATGAAAGTCCCCTTCTCCGACGCCCTCCTCGGCCGCGCGTTCACCGGCAGCGGCGTACCCCGCGACGGAGGCCCTGAAATCACGGACGACCCTTCGCCCATCGGGCAGCCATCGGTCAATCCCGCAAAGCGCGTCATGCCCAGTGAGATGGTGCGCACGAACATCCCGATGATCGACCTGTTCAACTCGCTCGTCAAGTCCCAGAAACTCCCCATCTTCGCGAAGGCGGGCGAACCGTACAACGACCTTCTCGCGCGCATCGCCCTTCAGGCCGACTCCGACGTCATCGTCATCGGCGGCATGGGCCTTAAATACGACGAATACCTCAAGTTCCGCGACACGCTCGACAAGTCGGGCGCTCTCGCAAAGACGGTCATGTTCGTCCATACCGCCGCCGATCCGACGGTAGAATGCATGCTCGTTCCCGACGTCTCGCTCGCGGTCGCCGAAAAGTTCGCGCTTAAAGGCAAGGACGTCCTCGTTCTTCTCACCGACATGACCTCCTTCGCGGACGCGATGAAGGAAATCGCCATCACGATGGAGCAGATCCCTTCGAACCGAGGCTATCCGGGAGATCTTTATTCGCAGCTCGCCTCTCGCTACGAAAAGGCGGTCGACTTCGACGGCGCGGGCTCGATCACCGTTCTCGCCGTGACGACGATGCCCGGCGACGACGTGACCCACCCCGTACCCGACAACACGGGCTACATCACCGAGGGCCAGTTCTACCTGAGGAACGGCCGCATCGAACCGTTCGGTTCGCTCTCTCGTCTTAAGCAGCAGGTCAACAAATCGACGCGCGAAGACCACCGCACCATCATGGACGCGATGATCAAGCTCTACGCCCAGTACAAGGAGACTCTTGAAAAGCAGTCGATGGGCTTCAGGATGTCGTCGTGGGACAAGAAGCTTCTCAAGTACGGAGCCGACTTCGAAAAAGGGATGATGGATCTTTCGGTGAACATCCCGCTCGAGGAGGCGCTCGACCTCGGCTGGAAGATTCTCGCCGACAATTTCGACAGGGGCGAGGTCGGCATTCCCACAAAGCTCTCAGACAGATTCTGGAGAAAAGGCTGAACGGTTCCGCCGGTTAAGGCGCTCGCGCGAGGATGAAGCCGCGCGGAGAAAGCGCATGTGCAGGCACAGCGGTATAACCGTGACCGCGTTGCAGACCACATCGGAGACGGGCATCGAAAGCCAGATGGCGAGAGCCTTGTCTTCCATGAAGTACGGCAGGATCCAGATTACCGGCAGAAGACATCCGCCCTGGCGGAGCATCGAAAGGACTATCGCCGTACCGGGCCTTCCGATCGACTGGAAGTACGTCGTGGCGACGACATTTAGAAAAATGCACCATATCATGACGTTCGAGATCTGAAGATCTTTCGCGGCGATCGCGACCACGCCGGGATTGGCGGAATCGATGAAGACCGACGCCGTCCAGAAATTGAACGGCGGCACGACCTGGACGACGAAAGCCAAGACGCACAGAGCGGCCGTGACCCAGAGCCCCGTCTTGAGCGTTTCGAGAACGCGGTTGTAATTGCGCGCGCCCCAGTTGTAGCCGAGTATGGGCTGCAATCCCTGCTGTGCGCCGAGCATCGGCATGAAAACGAGAATGAGCGCGCTCTGAAACACGCCCAAGGACGCGAGCCGGGCCGTCCGCGACGCCTCGTCCGGCATCCACTTGACGAAAGCGAACTGAAGCGAAAAGGCTATCGCCGAACTCATGAAATGCTGCAGAAACGGAGCGAGCCCGATCCCCGATGCGCGGGCAAGCAGGTTCGGATATATCCCCATCCGCCTCAGTCTGAGACGCACAACGGTTCTGCCGCGCCAGTAATATCCGAGAACCCAGAAACAGCTGACCGCCATCGCGATGTTCGTAGCCCACGCCGCTCCGGCTATGCCCATATCGAACGTGAAGATGAAAAGCGGATCGAGAACGAGATTGAGACCGAAGCCGATTATCATGCACACCATCGACCGGACAGCTCCTCCCTCGGCCCTGACGGCCGCCGAAAGGCCGAAAGCGATATGGGAGAACACGTTCGAAAAAAGGATGATTTTCAGATATGTCCGCGCCGACTCCCTCGCGCCTTCGCTTATGTCCGCCGCGCCGCACCATTCCAGGACGGTGTCGAGATTGAAATAAACTATCGGCGGAAGCAGGAAAAAGAAAATAAGTTTCAGCGAAACGAGCTCGCCGAGCAGCTTTTCGCAGCTGACCCTGTCGCCTTCGCCGAGTTTTATGGAAAGAACCGCCGCGTGACCTACGCCGACAAAAACCCCGAACGCCGCGAAGAGCATGACTATGGGCATCGAGAGCGTGAGCGCGGCCGTCGCGTCGACGCCGCAGCCGTGACCTATAAAGGCGCGGTCGACGACCGTATAGAGGGAATTCAGCGTCATCGCGACCAGCGCGGGCCACGAATACCTCAAAAGGAGCTTGACGGGATTTTCGTCCGCAAGCTCCTTCAGTTTTTCGGCTACCGCGCGCGGCGCTCTCATCAGAAGACGACCGCCGTATCGGGCAACGCCGCGCGTATGCGCTCCATTTCCTCCTTGGAAAGCAGAAGATCGCCGAGCTGGAGCGTTTTAAGGGATTTCCAGGCCGAGATGTCGTCGGGCAGACGCGTCAGCGACGTGGACGAAAAAGACAGATGTTCAAGCCCCGGCCTTTCGGCAAGCCATTGAGGCACTTCACTCAACTGACGGTTACCGGAAAGATCGATATCGGTAAGCCGGGGAAGCTTTTTCAAGATTTCGGGAACGGACGCGAATCGATTGTTCCTGAGATAGATTTTTCTTAAATCGGAAAGACCCGAGATGTCGGGAAGCCCGGAAAGACGGTTGGAGTTGATCCTCAGCCATTTAAGCGCGGTGAACCCGACCACCCCGTCGACATTCGTAAGGGCGTTGTAATCGAGATTCAGATAATCCACCGACTTCATCCCGGCGGATTTGAACTCCTCGAGAGAGACCCGGGATGAAAGGTTTGTCCAAAGCGAAGTGTCGTAGACAAGCCCCTTCTCGTAAACGACATCCGCGGTCAACCGACCGATCCCGGCATTCTTGAGATAAACTCTCTTTTCGGCCGGAAGCAGATGTTGGGCGCTGCCGGATGCTGGGTTGTCGTAACAGCCCGACGTCGCGAACAGGAAGGTCGCGGCGGCGGGGACGAATCCAAACTTCGTTATGGACATAACCTTTCGCTCCCGAAGTTCGTCAGTTAGCGGCAGCGATGATACCGGCGAAATCCTCGGCCTTGAGAGCCGCGCCGCCGATAAGTCCGCCGTCAATATCCTTCTTGGCGAGAAGTTCCGCGGCGTTGGAGGGCTTCATGGACCCGCCGTACTGAATGCGGACCGTCTCGGAGGTCTCGGCGCCGACGAGCTTGGCGAGGATTTCGCGGATGAGGGCGTGAACCTCCTGAGCCTGGTCGGGGGTGGCGGTCTTGCCGGTGCCGATCGCCCAGACGGGCTCGTAGGCGATGACGAGCTTGTCGCAATCGGCGGCGGAGACGTCCTTAAGACCGACGTTCATCTGGCGCTCGATGACTTCGTTGAGCTTGCCGGCTTCGCGCTCCTCGAGAGTTTCGCCGACGCAGACGATGGCCGTAAGACCGGCGGCGATGACGGCGCGCGTACGCTTGTTGACCGTCTCGTCGGTCTCGCCGAAATACTGACGGCGCTCGGAGTGGCCGATGATGACGTACTTAGCGCCCGCGTCGAGGAGCATGCCGGTGGAGATTTCGCCCGTGTAGGCGCCCTTCTCTTCCCAGTGGGCGTTCTCGGCGCCGATGCCGACGTGGGTACCCTCGGCCGCGGCGACGGCGGCGGGAATGTCGATGGCGGGCGTGCAGCACGCGACTTCGACGTTGGTGTAGGCCTTGGTGGCCTCGGCGACGGCCTTCACGAGAGCGGCGGTCTCGGAGGGCTTGACGTTCATCTTCCAGTTGCCTGCGATGATTTTCTTACGCATGATTTTTCAACCTTTCGTTTTATTTAGTTAAAGTTAAACCGATTCAAATTTGCGGTGCCTGACCCCTGCGGCCTTGAACATCTTCTTAACGGTGTCGAGAAACGCGTAGTCGCCGCCGTAGACGACCTCTTTTATCCCGGCGTTGATGATGAGTTTAGCGCACGTAAGACACGGCGAAATGGTAACGTAGATCGTCGATCCCGCTATCGCCACGCCGTAATAGGCGGCCTGGCAGATGGCGTTCTGCTCGGCGTGGGTGCATAGACACTCGTCGAGATGGGTTCCGCTCTTGACCTTCCCGGAACATCTGGGGCATCCGCCGTCGAAACAGTTCTTCACGCCGCGCGGCGTACCGTTGTAGCCGGTGGAAAGGATATGGTTGTCTTTCATTATGACCGCGCCCACATGGCGACGCATGCAGTTGGAACGTTTGGCGACGACATGGGCCGTCTCCATGAAATAATCATCCCAGCTGGGTCGCGGATCCGCGGCCTTTACGGATTTTTTTACGGTCTTTATCTTCTTCTCTGCCATATTGTATCGATGGATGAATTTGGGATATTATACCATATTACATCTGAGATTACTTAATCTAAAACAAACATCTCGCCATCCGATTCCGAAATTTCAGTCATCGTCTCCACGTGGTTTTCATCACGTAACCGCCGCGGGGGGACTGTCCCCATCCGCCGGCGCGCGGCGGGAACGGGTCGGGCGTAAACATCAGGCGTCTTAAATTGACCAGACCGTCGGGTATTCCTTTTACGAACGGCGAAGGCTCAACGGGGAACATGCCGCCGTCGGAACTCTTGCGCATTGCGGGTGAGAACATGTAAAGCTCGTCCTTCGCTCTCGTCACGACGACATAGAAAAGGCGGCGCTCTTCATCGAGGCGCCCTTCCTCCGCCGCCTTCGCCGAGGGGAAAAGCCCCTCGCTGCACCACGGCACCATAACGACCGGCCACTCCATGCCCTTGGCCTGGTGTATGGTCGAAAGCGTTACTCTGTCGGCAGCGACGTCGTTCTTGCGCGCATCAAGATTCGTCATGAGCGCGACATCCGACAGGAATCCCTCGAGCCCGTCGGGAGAGTCGGCAATCTGAACCGCCAGTTCCTTCACATCCTGGAGACGGTCCTCGGCGTCGGACTCCTCCCACTCTTCTCTGAGATAATCCTCGTAGAAAAAGTCGATGAAATCATCCACTATCTCGCCGACCGCCCGATCGTCGAGATGCCCTGCGGCCGCCTCCATCGCCTTGACGAGCGGCGACCAGACGCTCTTGGCCTTAGCGCCCAGAAGCCCCCCGAGCGCATCGCGGTCTTCGCGGCGCTTGGGATCGAACTGACGGCCGAGCCTGTCCCAATGCTTACGCGCCGTCGCCTCGCCCACGCCGGGCAGCAGAGAGACAAATCTCAAAAACGAAAGCTCGTCAGCCGGGTTTATCAGAAGCCGCAGATAGGCGAGCGTGTCCTTCACGTGAATCTGCTCGAAGACGCCGACGCCGGAGGTGATGCGGTACGGTATCTTCATGCGCGCCAGCGTCATCTGGATATCGATCGACTGGAAGTGGCTGCGGTAAAGCACCGCCATGTCGCCGTACGCGTAACCGGCTTCCTTGGACTGCCTTACGAGACGCAGAACCTCCTGGGCCTGGGACCTGCTGTCTCCGCCCCTGTAAAGGGACGGCTTCGCGTAAGACGCCGTGCGCACGGGCCTGAGAACTTTCTGGAACTGGGCGGGAACATCCTTCATCACCGTATTGGCGACATCGAGAACGCCCGACTGCGAACGGTAGTTCCGCTCGAGTTTCACCACGCGGCAGCCGTCCCAGCGTTTCGGAAACTCCATGATGTTCTCTATCTGCGCGCCGCGCCACGTGTAGATGCACTGGAAGTCGTCGCCGACGGCCATGATGTTGCGGTGCTTCGCGGCGATGATGTCGGTGAACTCGGCCTGAATGCCGTTGGTGTCCTGATATTCGTCGACGAGAACATGAAGGAAATGCTCCTGAAGGAATTCCCTGACCGTATCTTTTTCCTTCAGCAGCCTCAACCCGTTCACGAGGAGATCGTCGAAATCCATCGCCCCCAGTTCGAGTTTTCTCGCCCTGTATTTATCGGCGACCATTTCGATTTCTTCGGGCACGACGCCCGCGACCTTCGTCAGATAGCGCGATGCGATGAACTGAATCGGCTTGCGCTCGTTCGCGGCCTCCGAAATCATCTTGGCCACGATTTCCTTTTTTACGAAATCCTTCGGATCCTTGGCGACCTTCTTTATGATATCGCCGATAAGTTTCTTCTGGTCGTCCTCGTCGAGAATCTGAAAGCCGGGCTGATAGCCGAGAAGCGACGCGTGACGCCTCAGGAACTTCGCGCATATCGAATGGAAGGTTCCGCTCCATATCGTCTCCACGGCCGGTCCGACGACCTGCCGGGCGCGGTCGAGCATTTCTCTGGCGGCCTTGTTGGTGAACGTCAGAAGAAGAATCCTCTCGGCGGGCACCCCTTTCTCCACGAGATACGCCACGCGATGCACGAGCGTACGCGTCTTGCCGGTTCCGGCCGCGGCCAGAACGAGAATGGGTCCCTCGCCCGCCGTGGCGGCGGCGCACTGCTCGGGGTTGAGTAGTTTGGAAAAATCTGTCATTTTATTCAATCCTCATTTTTAATCACCATAATCCGAGCCTAAGATAAGGCAGCACGTCGACCTCAAGAGTCCGGTCGAGATCGAAAAGCGCGACACCCGCCATATTGTACTTCCGGGCAAGGCGTATCTGGTTTATGACCTGCAGCGGAGACAACCGCGATTCGTTGGCGGTAACGCCTATTCCCGCGATCGTTCTGCCCGCATGGGACTTCAGCGCCGCGTGCTGTTTCAGATAACCTTCGAACCTATCTGAATTTTCGGTATAATCCATCGGGACGACGTAATCGACGAGATTGGAGGATATCCACGAAGTCCAGTCCTGGCCGACCGAATTCACGCACGAAGGATATTTGCCCAGAACGGCGGCCGTAAGCCACCTCGGCCTCAAAACCCTTCTCCTGACCGAAGCGACGAACTTCGAAATCACCTGCACCGCGTTTTCAGGCTTTACGCTCTGCTCGTACCATCTCACGAAATCGAGATGTATGCCGCCGACGGAAGGATATCTGGCCTGTATCTCGTCGATCGCATTAAGAATATGACCGCGGACCGCGGGATTCGACGGGTCAAGATATTCGCTCGTCGTTCCGGACTTCGTTTTCAGCATCCAGCCGCGTTTGGCGAACGAGTCGAGAACGGCGGGCGACGACCTTGTCGCGGTGAAGCACAGTATCCACGCGTGAACGCGTATGTTGGCCTTTTTGCCGGCGGCGATCGCCGCCATGAGCTGATCGCCCTCCTGTTCGTACGTCTTAGAGCGCGGCAGAACTTTCGAAGGGTAATGGGCGAACCCGGCGCCCGCGACATTGACAAAGACGTCGGTTACGCCGCTCGCCTTCAGCACGGACATCGTCCTGGACCAGTTGCCGGGATAAAGCCCGCATCCCGAATGATCCCATACGGCATGGATTTCGCCGGGACGCTTGACCTGGCGCGACGCGAACTCCTTCACTGCGGCCGACTCCGAAAGTTCACGCTTCCGAGCCGCGGCGTAGTTCCAGGCCGAAGGGACGACGCTGCCGACCATCGCGGCGACAAGCCGCGCTTTTTCCTTTTCGTCACCGTCGGCGAGAAGAACATGGGTCATCCAATAGCCAGAATTGCTCACTATCCACGCGGGCTCGCCCTTCGATTTCCCCGTACGGTCGGACCAGGTCGCCATAACGCGCGACTTGCCCGGAATAGGAACGGCGAGCTGGAGAACGGTCGACGTCTGAAGGATGCTCCTGGGCCAGCCTTTGGATGAATCCATGGTGAAATCCATCCGACTCCACTGTCCGGGATATTCCGCCGTCCTGTAGCCGATGCACTTGACCCCCATGAGCGCCGCGAGCTTCGGAGCGGAAGAATAAAAGACGACAAGCCTCCCGCCTCGGGAGCGGAAATCGCGTATCGTCCTCATCTCCGGCTCGGAGACCTCGGTATAACCGACGAGAAATGCGATCTTGGCATTCGACAGCGATTTTGAAAGATCGTCTTTGGAGGCGAACTCCGCCTTGACCGACTGCTGCGCGAGCCATCTGACGATGTGCCGGGCGAGCGATGCGTAATAACCGCTCTGGCGGCTCACGACGCATACGTCGGCCGCCGCGGCGTCAGGCGCGGCGAAAAGCGATGCGGCGATTACCGCTGCGGAAAAAAAGAATGATTTGACAAACTTCATCTGAGATCGAGAATATCGGGGCGTCGCTCCCTCGTAAGTTCCAGAGCCTTCGCCTTTCGCCACGCCTCGATCTTCGCATGATCGCCGGAGAGGAGAATCCCGGGGACCTTCATCCCGCGAAAATCGGCCGGGTGGGTGTACTGGGGAGCTTCAAGCGTTCCGCAACCGGAGAAACTCTCGTTCGCGGTCGCAGCGGCTCCGCCGCCCAGAACGCCGGGCAGAAGTCTCACTATCGCATCGGTCATGGCGGCGGCCGCGAGCTCACCGCCGGTCATGATGAAATCGCCGATGGAAAACATATCCGTGGCGAGAGTCTCGATGCGCGCGTCGAACCCTTCGTAATGGCCGCACATAAAGACGATGTGCTCCGCTTTCGAAAGTTCCTCCGCCGCCTTCTGATCGAACTTCCGGCCCGCCGGCGAAGTCATGATCACACGCGCGCTCTCCCCTTCGGCGAGACGGCTCTCGACGGCCTTGAACCACGGCGGACACATCATCAGCATGCCTGGTCCTCCGCCGTAGATTTTATCGTCGACTTTCCGGTACGGCCCTTCGGCGTAATCCCGGAGATCTATTATGTTTACCGTGCACGCTCCCTTTTTCACGGCGCGGGCGACGATGCTTTCTTCAAGAAAGCCTCTGAACATGTTCGGCTGAACGCTTATGACATCTATCGTCAACATAACTTGCGGAAAATTCAACTCCTGCCGGCAATCAATTGCAGCATAAATCTCCGAAACTCCGCCGGCGGAGAGCCTTCTTCTCGGAATGCGCGCGCTTATCGTCGAGCATGCGCTGTTTCTGCCGACGGCTGCGCCGGCGCTTCTGGCGGCGGATCTTCTCGCGCTTCTGCCGTTCAGCGGACTTTACGCCCTTCTCGCGCTCCAGTATCTGTTCCGCCAGATGGCGCCTGGCGAGCCAGCGGTTGGTCTCGCGGCTGCGCGTCTCGCCGCATCTGACGCACAGGCCGCTCGGTTCATGGCAAAGCCTTACGACATTCGAGGTTTTGTTCGTCTTCTGCCCGCCCGGGCCTCCGCCCAGAATGAAACTTTCGTCGAGATCCTCCTCGTAAACAGAGGCTTCAACCATCAGTGTCCTTATCCGTTCGACGGTATCGGGTGAAATCATCTCAGAGCTCCGCACCCGGGAAAAGCTTTTTCTCTTTTGCCAGACGGTACCTCTGCACCATCGCCCTGACGCCGAAGTAGGTCAACGGCACGCAGACGGCCGCGAGAATAAAACCGCCTAAAAAGAACGAAAAGACCAATTCTCCGCCGAGCGACATCAGCGTGGAGTAGTCGCCGGCCTCGATAACCTTCTTCATCGCCTCGCAAATCGCGCCGTACGTAAGATTACCGCCGACGAGTCGGTTCGCGACGTAGCACTGGACCGGATAAAGGAACCAGATGCTGACCGGATTCGTGATCAGCGTACCGACCGAGGCCCCGATCTTGGAAGCCTTTAAGAACACCGCCGTCGGAACGGAAAGAATCAGCTGGAATCCGAACGGGATCACGCACCCGTAGAACATTCCAATCGCCCATCCGGCGGCGATCCTGTTTACGGGCATCTTCTCGCGCACCATCTTCGATTTCAGAAGACGCCAGAACGCTTTGGTGCGCGAGAAAAAACCTTTCGACCGCACGATCAGACTCTGTGGACGAAAAGTCCTGAACGGAGCTTAGGCTCGAACCATGTCGATTTCGGGGGCATGATCGCACCGGCGTCGGCGATCGACATCATCTCTTCGACGGTCACGCTCTCCATCGCGAACGCCACGGCGTTCTCGCCGGAGTCGACCTTCGAGGCGAGTTCGGCGTCGCCGCGGATGCCGCCCATGAACGAAATGCGCTCGTCCGTGCGCGGATCCCCGATGCCAAGAACGGGAGCGAGGAGCTTATCCTGAAGGTAGCTCACGTCGAGCGAGCCGACGACATCGGTCCCCTCGGGGACGCTCCATGAAAGGTCGAACCACTCGCCGTTGAAATACATCCGGCAGTTGCGCTCGCCCTTCTTGCCGATCGTGAAATTCTCGCTCACGCGAGACATGAACTCATAACCCGAAAGACCGTTGAGATCCTTTACAAGACGGTTGTAGGGAAGGATCTTCAACTGGCTCGCCGGGAAGATGACGGCCATAAACCAGCGCGACTCTCCCTCGAAGCCGTGATCTTTGGCGTAACGCGAGGCCGCCGCGCTGCGGTGATGGCCGTCGGCGATGTAGGCGACGGGTACTCGCGCGAAAAGTTCCTGAAGCTCATCGGCCGTGCAGCTGTCGCCCGCGGCGATCTCCCAAACCGTGTGACCGATGCCGTCGTCGGCAACGAAATCGTAGAGCGGCTCGGTTGCGCAGGCGGCGGCCACGATTTCGTCGATGGCCCTGTCGTCGCGGTAGGTAAGAAACGCGGGACCCGTCTGGGCGGCGAGGGTTTCGATATGGCGCGTGCGGTCGTCTTCCTTGTCGCGGCGCGTTTTCTCGTGCTGCTTCAGAACGCCGGCGAGATAATCCTGGGTGTCGAAAGTCGCGACGATGCCGGTCTGGCTATGAGAGCCCATCGTCTGGCGGTAGGCGTAGAACTTAGGAGCGGCGTCTTCGAGAAGAGTTCCGTCGGCGACGAGCGCGTCGAGCGCCTTGCGCGCCTGACGATATGCCTCGTCGGATGAGCATGACGTTCCGTCGGGAAGATCGATCTCCGGACGCGAAACGTGAAGAAAGCTTTTCGGGTTGCCGCCCGCGAGAACCTTCGCTTCGGCTGTGTCTACGACATCATAAGGAACGGACGCGACCTTGGCCGCATCCGCCTTATTCGGCCTCAAGGCCGCAAAAGGACGTATTTGCATCGATTAGAATCCTATGTTGATCAAGGGGCAGAAACGCATCTCGGCGTCGCGAATGACGTTGACGACGCCAACCTGAAAACCGTAAAGCTCCTCGGCGCGGTTGATGATTCCGACCTGGAAGCCGCCCATGGCGCCGACGGTGTTCACGAGACCGACCTGGAGACCGTTCATCGTACCGACCTCGTTCCAGAGACCGACCTGAAGACCGAGGGCATCGGCCTGGGCCGCGCTGTTGTAAAGACCGATCTGGACGCCGGTGAGTTCATCCTTGACGTCGTTCCTGAAAACGTTGAACGCGAAACCCTCGAAGAACTGGGTGCGCGCCCACAGCCCGACGTCGAAGCCGGTAACGCTCTCCTGCTTCGTCGACCAGGGGATCGTTATGCGCAGACCGACGAGATCGGGAGTTTCGGGAAGATCGCCGATGGCGAAGAAGGCAGGCCACGCGGCGAGGTTTTTGCGGGACGCGTCAGCCTGGACGGCAAGAGGGTTTTCATCGCTGAAATCAGCGTTGTCCGCGACATCCTGCGCATAGGAGTGGATCGAAAAAGCGGCAACGGCGGCTAATGTGAAAAGTTTCTTCATGTTTTTTATCTCCGATTTTTTAGTATGTTGTAATTATATGATTTTATTTCAACTTTGGCAAGCATCAACCGACGATAATTTTTCTGATGACGATCGCCTCCTCGGGAACATTCTGGTGGGGACCCGAAAATCCCGTCTTGACTTTGGCGATGGAATCGACGACGTTCATGCCGTCGACGACCTTTCCGAAGACGGCGTATCCGAAACCCTGAGGCGTCGGCGACGAGAAGTCGAGAAACGCGTTGTCGACGAGATTGATGAAGAGCTGGCTCGTCGCGGAATCGACTATCATCGTGCGGGCCATCGCTATCGTGCCGCGCTCGTTCTTAAGCCCGTTCATCGCCTCGTTGCGGATCGGCTCGCGGGTCGGCTTCTGGTTCATAGACTTGGTGAATCCGCCGCCCTGGATCATGAATCCGTCGATGACACGATGGAAAATCGTGCCGTCGTAATGGCCGTCTTCGGCGTATTTCACAAAATTGCGCACGGTCTCGGGCGCCTTTTCCTCGTTGAGCTCGAGCGTTATCGTGCCCATGCTTGTATCGATTGTGGCTTTCATGAGTTGATCTCCTCAAATGATTTACAGACACTCAAAAGTCGCGATTCCTCAAATCCTCCGCAGATGAACTGGACCCCGACGGGAAGGTTCGTCCCGGCCGTGAAGCCGGCGGGAACGCTGGCCGCGCAGACCCCCGCCAGCGAACTCGGAATCGTGTAGAGGTCGTTGAGGTACATCGTCAGCGGATCCTGAAGCTCTCCGAGCTTGAACGCCGGAGTGGGCGCGCACGGGGTGAGAAGAACGTCGACCCCGCGGAACACCTCGTCGAAATCGCGCTTGATCAGGGTTCTCACCTTCTGGGCGCGGCCGTAATAGGCGTCGTAGTAGCCGCTCGAAAGAACGTACGTCCCCATGATGATGCGGGGCTTGACCTCGGGACCGAACCCTTCGGCGCGCGACTTGGTGTAAAGCGAATACACGTCGACGGACCTGTCGCTTCTCAGGCCGTACCTCACTCCGTCGAAACGCGCGAGGTTCGCGCTCGCCTCCGCCGGCGCGATGATGTAGTATACGGCCATCGCGTATTCGGTGTGGGGAAGGCTGACCTCGCGGATCTCGGCGCCGGCCGCGACGCATTTCGCGACGGCCTCGTCGGTAATGCGCTTGACCTCGGGATCAAGACCGGAAACGTTGAAATACTCTTTGGGCAGACCGATTTTAACGCCCTTCATCGACGCGCCTTCGATCGCCTTTTCATAATCGGGCACGATCTCGTCGGGAGTCGTTCCGTCCATCGTATCGTGACCGGCGAGGGCCTTGAGAAGAATCGCCGAATCCTTTACGCTCTTGGTCATCGGACCGACCTGATCGAGAGAGCTGGCGAACGCAGTGACGCCGTAACGGCTCACGCGCCCGTAGCTGGGCTTTATTCCGACGCAGTTGCAGAAGCTCGCGGGCTGACGGATCGAGCCGCCCGTATCGGTACCGAGCGCCGCGATGCACATGTCGCCGCCGACGGCCGCCGCGCTGCCGCCCGAAGAGCCTCCCGGAACACGGGTCAGATCGTACGGATTGCGCGTAACGGCCAAGGCTGAATTCTCGGTCGAGGACCCCATCGCGAACTCATCCATATTGACGCGTCCGCACGGGATGAAGCCGCAGGCCTTCATGTTCGAGATTACGGTCGCGTCGTACGGCGAGACGTAACCGTTCAGGATTTTCGATCCGCAGGTGCACGGCTGGCCGCGGACATTGATCAGATCCTTCACCGCGATCGGCACGGCCTTCGGATTCGCGCGCGCCAGCTCCAGCGCACCCTCCTCGTCAAATGAGACATACGCCCCGATCTCGGCGTTTTTCTCGTGACAGCGCTCTATGACCGACTTGACGATATCCTCGCTCGTGAAATCGCCCTTCGCCAATCCCTCTCTCGCCTCGGCGATGCCCAACCTGTACAATTCGCTCATCTTGAACTCCTCAGCTTTCGGCGCCTTCTACAATCTTCGGAAGCAGAAACTCGTCGCCCACCCTCTTGGGAGCGTTCGCGAGAGCCTCTTCGCGGGACATCGACGGACGCACCTCGTCTTCGCGGAACGCGTTCACTATTGCGCGGCCGTGCATCATGGGCTCGACCCCCTCGACATCGACCGAAGAGATCTTCTCGACATATCCGACGATGTTCTCGAGCTGAGGCTGGAAGAGCTCTTTCTCTTCGGCGCTCAATTCGAGCCTCGCCAGTTCTGAAACGTATCCAACATCGATTTTCACTGGTTAAAACCTTTCGTCAGCGGTTCCACGTGGGAGTTATGCATCTGCCTGGGATCGTGAAGAGCCTGACGGGATCGCCGGCATCCTCGTCGGTATCGATAAGATAAAGCGCTCCGTCGCACTCCGCGACGACATGTCGCCTGTCGGGAGCCCAGGACGGATGCTCCCAGCGTCCGGGGGCGGTCACGAGACGGGCGGACTTATCACCTTCGGCGGGATTCATGACGGCGATATACGAATCGCCGCCGCGCTTCGTGGTGTAGGCGATACGCCCGTCGGAACCCCAGTCGGGATCCACGTTCTGGCTTCCGGTCGAAGTGACGCGGCGCTTGGACTTCGTGGCGGCGTTCACGACAAAAAGATTCAGACGGCGCGTTTCGTCGGAGACATAGACGATTTCTCTGCCGTCGGGGCTCCACGCGGGCTGACCCTCGTTGACGTTCGGCGAGACGGTAAGACGCTTCCACGTTCCCGCCGCGAGATTTATAGTGCAGAGTTCGGGATTCCTGAAAGGCTTCGAGAGAATGATCGCCGCGGTGGATCCGTCGGGCGAAACCGACGCGCCGGTCGTGAGCCCGCCGAACCCCCACTTCATTTTCCGCGCGCCGGTATCGGCATTTATTTCGAATATCTGCGGCGCTCCGTTGACGTATCCGGTGTAGAGAATCTTTCCGGGACCCATCCAGCGCGGCCCGACGCACGCGGTGCCGTCGCGGGATATCTGGCGGATGTCGCCGCCGTCGGGATAGCCTACGCAAAGCTCCTCGGAACGGCCCTTCTTGTTGATGAACGCGATCGGAGAGGAGGCGAAGCCCTTCCTGCCCGCGTACGTCTCGCTCATTTTGTCGGCGAACTGACGCGCCAGCATGCGCGCGGCCTTGTCGTCTGCGGCGAGCGCGGGAAGCGACAGCCTCTTGCCGCGGCCCTCGGCCGTCACCGCCGTCGCGCTCGAGCCCGAAACGAGAACGGACGCGTTTTTAGCGACGAGTCTGAAATTTCCGGAAATCGCAAGATTCCGCTCGAGCGACCGCTTGAACGCGGGTGAACCCGAAACGTCGACGGTAACGAGAATCTTCTCGGAACCGGACCCTTTTACATCGACAACCGCCTGGGCGTAGACGGTCTGAAGCGACGAAGCCAGCGCAAGAACCGCTAATATGAGTATTTTTTTCATTGGCGTCATTTTCATGTTGTGTAATCGGCGTTTATGTGAACGTAATCGAGCGAAAAATCGCAGGTGTAGACAGTGCTTTCGCCCTTTCCGAGATGGAGATCGACGACGACCGCGAACTCGTCTTTGGCAAGAACTTTCGCAAGGCGCTCGAGCTGCCTCTCGTCGGCGACCTCGCCGCGGCGGAAAGCCCATTCGCCGTCGTAAAAGACCTCGGTCTTCATAT
Organism: Kiritimatiellia bacterium; assembly: GCA_045630425.1. Taxonomy (GTDB): domain Bacteria; phylum Verrucomicrobiota; class Kiritimatiellia; order RFP12; family UBA1067; genus UBA1067. Next base: position 20,648 of record JAZQTB010000083.1, read on the forward strand.
CGACGACTTCGGAGCCGGAATAGCCTACGGCGGCGAGAACGCGGCCCCAGTTGGGATCGCGCCCGAACCAGCTCGTCTTGGCGAGCGGAGACTTCGCGACGGCGCGCGCGGCGCGCGCGGCGTCGGCCTCGCTCTTCGCGCCCTTAACGGTCACGGTAACGAACTTCGTGGCGCCCTCGCCGTCCTTGGCCATCTGGCGGGCGAGCGAAACGCAGACCGTCTCAAGCGCCGCGCGGAAGAGATCGAACGCTTCGCCGCCGCGTGTGATCTCGGCGTTGCCGGCCTTGCCGGAAGCCATGAGAAAAACGGAATCGTTGGTCGACTCATCCCCGTCGACGACGAGCCTGTTGAAACTCTTGTTGATGGCGAGAAGAAGCGCACGCTTGAGCATAGCGGGGCTGATGGCTGCGTCGGTCGTGATGAAGCCGAGCATCGTGGCCATATTGGGCTCAATCATTCCGGAACCTTTGGCCATACCGCCGACCGTAACGGTCTTGCCGCCGATGACGACCTTGGCGCAGGCCTCTTTAGGGCGGGTGTCGGTCGTCATGACGGCTTTCTCCGCGGCGAGACCGTGGGCGGCGGTCCGCCCGAGCGCCTTAACGGCCGATTTCGCGCCGGCCAGCAGCCTGTCCATCGGCAGACGGCGGCCGATGACGCCGGTCGAAGCGACCAAAATGAGTTTAGGATCGATACCGAGTTCTCCGGCGGCAACGAGAGCCGAAAGCTCGGCGTCCTTAAGTCCGGCAGAACCGGTACAGGCGTTGGCGCAGCCCGAATTGGCCAAAATGGCCTGGATACGGCCGCTTTTCACAATCTCGCGGTCGTAGACAACGGGTGCGGCGGCCACTTTGTTGGTCGTAAAGACCGCAGCAGCGGCGCACGGCTCATCGGCGACTATCAAAGCCACGTCGTTGCGCCCCTTGTACTTGATTTCGGCGGCGACACCGGCGGCTCTGAAGCCCTTTGCGGAACAGACCCCGCCCTTTATAGTTCTGACTTTTTGCATTATAGGGATATTATACCATAAATGTCGGATTTTGAGGATTGGCGACCCAGCCGTTAAAAAGGTTCATCGCCTTGTCAACACCTTCCGAAACCACGGCCGCCGCCGCCCTGACGCTGACCGCGACGCACTGATCGGCGAGAGCCCGGGAAGCGGGATCGAATTTGCCGAGGACGTGGCCGATCACGTTCGACCTGTCTTTGCCCACCCCGATTTTAATCCGCGTGAAAGCCTGAGTCCCTATCCGCTCGATGATGTTGCGTATTCCGTTGTGCCCGCCGCACGAACCGCCCTTGCGGATTCTGATGCGCCCCGAGGCGAGGTCTATGTCGTCCTGGATTACGACAAGATCGGCGGGGGAGGCGTTATGGTATTTTACGACAGGGGCCACGGAATTTCCGGAGAGGTTCATGAACGTCTGGGGCTTTACGAGCAGAACCTGAGTCCCCGCGAAAACACCCTTCGCCATCAGGCACGAAAACGCCTTTTTAGACTCCCACGAAGCGCCGATCTCCGAGGCGATCGCATCCACGGACTCGAAACCGACCGAGTGCGGAGTATTTTCATACTGCGCACCCGGATTGCCCAATCCTACGATTACCTTCACTTATTCGTGATTGAATAAATCGTTGATCGACTCGTTGTTGTGAGTGCGCCTGATGGCCTCGCCGATCAGAGGCGCGACGGAAAGCGTAGTGAGCTTAAACGGCAGCGCCGCGGGATCGAAGCCCTCGCGCAGAGGGATCGAATCGGTCACGACGAGCTCGTCGAGCTGGGTCTCGTGCATAAGGCGCTCGAGGCCCTTAGACGTAAGCGGGAAGTGCGAAACGAACGCGTGTACGGACTTCGCGCCGTAATCGCGGCACATCTTGGCGGCGGCGGAGAGAGTTCCGCCCGTAGCGGTCATGTCGTCGATCATGATTACGTCGCAGTCCTTGACGTCTCCGACGACGCTGAACGCGTCAACGGTAGAGTCGCCCGTACGCTGCTTCGCGACGATGGCGAGACCGCAGCCGATCTTGCGGCTGTAGCCGTAGGCCGTCTTCGCCCCGCCCGTGTCGGGAGAGACTACGACGGGCTTGGCCCAGTGCTGATCGCGGATGTACTTCAAAATCACGGGCTCGGCCTTGAGGTGGTCGAGAGGAATATCGAAGAAACCCTGGATCTGATTGGCGTGAAGATCCATCGTAATGACGCGGTCCGCCCCTGCGGTCTGAAGAAGGTTTGCGATCAGCCGCGCCGTAATCGGAACGCGCGGCTGGTCCTTGCGGTCCTGGCGGGCGTAGCCGTAGTAAGGAAGAACAGCCGTGATGCGGGCCGCGCTGCCGCGCTTCAGCGCGTCCATAATGACGAAAAGCTCCATGTACGCCTCGTTGGGCGACGGAGAGCCGGACTGAATGACAAAAACATCCTTGCCGCGGACAGGATCGAGAACCTGACAGAAGGTTTCGCCGTCGGGGAAATGTTTAATGTCGATTTTATTGAGCGGTTTGCCGAGATACGCGGCAACCCTCTCGGCGAGAGCGGGGTTTGCCGTACCGGAGAACACCATGAAGTCTTCGTTCATTTCGTACAATCCTTGTTTTGAATAAGCTTGAATATTATATCATATTTAAAGGGGATCAGCCCTTGATCGCCTTGATCATCTTAGGGATGACGACGTTGAGGTCTCCGACGATGCCGTAGTGGGCGATCTTGAATATCGGAGCGTCCTTATCGGTGTTGATCGCGATGATCTTCGCGGAATCCTGCATGCCGGCCAGGTGCTGGACCGCACCGGAAATGCCGCAGCTTATGAAGAGCGCGGGACGGACCGTAACGCCCGTCTGACCGATCTGGCGCTCGTGTTCGCAGTAGCCGAGGCCGCCCGCCGCGCGGCTTCCGCCCACGGCCCCGCCGAGAGCGTCGGCGAGGTCGTGGAGAAGCTTGAAGTTCTCCTTCGAGCCTACGCCCGCGCCGCCAGCGACGATAATGCGCGAACCTTTAAGATTGATTGACGAGTGGCGGCGGACGATCTCGAGAACCTCGACGGGAATCTCGACGCCGGCGAGTTTCGAATCGTGCTTCACAAGCTCGCCGGTACGGCCGGGGACGACCTCCAGGGGCTTCATGACGCCTTCGCGCACCGTAGCCATCTGAGGCCAGTTGTAGGGATTGACGATGGTCGCGATGATGTTGCCGCCGAAAGCGGGGCGTATCTGCTGAAGAACGTTCTTCACGACCTTCGGTTCGCCGCCCTGGCAGGCGCACTTCTTGTCGGTATAGTCGCCGATCTGAAGATCCGTGCAGTCGGCGGTAAGACCGCAGCCGAGAGACGACGCGACGGCGGGCGCGAGATCGCGGCCCATGTGTGTCGCGCCGAAAATCACGATCTGGGGCTGGCATTCCTTGATAAGTTCGACGAAAGCGTGACGGTATGCCTTGCCGCGGAAGACCTTGAGCTCGGAGTCTTCGACGAGGTGGACCTTATCGGCGCCCGCTTCGAAAAGCTCCTTGGCAAGACATTCGACCTTATCGCCCATAAGAACGGCCGCGAGCTTGACGCCGAGAGTATCGGCGAGCTCACGCCCCTTTCCGAGAAGTTCGCGCGGAACATCGCTCAGCTTTCCGTCTTCCTGTTCGGCAAAAACCCAAACTTCGCCGCGATTCAAATTTTCTGACATAATCTTAAATCTCCTTATCCGATAGAATTAACCGATCGTATGGTCGGCGACGAGTTCCGCGACGAGCCCGGCGACGCCCTCGTCCGTAGGAGGCACTTCCTTGTAGTCGCCG
>JAZQTB010000084.1:0-4752 GCA_045630425.1 Kiritimatiellia bacterium
CATTCGCTTTCGCTCATATCGTCGGCGTCCTCGTTATGCTCGCGCCTCATCGCGCTCATCACGAACCGTCGTCTCACTAAACGCTCAGCTCATTCATCGCGTCTTTTCTCAACGTCTCTCTCGTACGCTTCCAAGCGTAAGCGTGCGTTGTCCTCCCCGGCGCACGTACTGTCTTCTCGACACAGCGTCAATCCTGTTTGGACTAACGATAAATTTTAATTGTCCATTTTAGGCGAAGATGGGTTAAGCGGAGGTCTTCGAGTGAGACTCGCGGAGGATTGTAGCCGTAAGAGATGCGTTGTACGAAGCCAGTGACATTGTTATGGCCTACCCGAAGTATGCGTATTTACTTGTCTAAGTGTGAGAGGCGTCACAACTCCGCAGCGAGTCGAGATCGAGAAGAGCCTCCGTTAATCCATCGAAGCTCACAGGTGGGGATATTCCAGCCTTTTTGAAACAAGCGGGGACTGTCCCCTTTTATCAAGGTTACATTACAAATTCCCGAGCACGTTGAACCGCTGCTTCATCGGCGGGAAGAACGCCTTCGAGGGGATATTTAAGACCGAGATTGCGCCATTTCTCCACGCCGAAATCGTGATATGGCAATATTTCAACACGCTCGACATTTTTAAGCGAGCGAATAAACTCGCCTGTCTTCTTAAGGTCGTCCTCGCCGTCGGTCAAGCCTGGAACGATCACGCGCCTGATCCAGACAGAAACGCCCTTCTCCGACAAATAACGGGCGAAGTCCAAAATCTGCAAATTATCAGCTCCAGTTAAGTCGCGGTGAAGTTTAGGATCAAACGCCTTGATATCCAATAAAACAGTGTCCGTCGCGGCGATAAGTCGCTCTATCGCGGCGTCTCCACGCCTGAACGAAGCACCCGACGTATCAAGGCAAGTCGTCACTCCTTGAGCGTGCGCCAGCTCAAAAAGTTCAGCCACGAATTCAGCCTGCAAGAGCGGCTCTCCGCCTGATACCGTTATACCGCCCCTCTCGCCCCAATAATCGCGATACCGTAACGCCCGCTTTAAAACTTCTTCGGGCGTCAATTCCATCGCGCTCTTATCATTCGCCCATGTATCGGGATTGTGACAATACATACAACGCAACGGACAGCCGTGCAGAAATACGATAAAGCGTACCCCCGGGCCGTCCGCCGCGCCGAACGATTCGAACGAATGAATCTTACCTGTCACAAGCTCTTGTGGCAGGTGCGCCTGATCACGTCGAGCTGCTGCTCGCGCGTAAGATCGATAAACTTGACGGCGTAACCGCTGACACGGATCGTAAAGTTCGCGTATTCCGGCTTTTCGGGATGCTCCATCGCGTCGATGAGCTTCTCCGTACCAAAAACGTTCACATTAAGATGGTGAGCGCCGCGCGAGAAATAACCGTCCATAATCGATACGAGCGTCGAAACGCGCGTTTCGGGATCGTTGCCGAGCGCCGAGGGATGAATCGTCTGGGTATTGGAAATACCGTCGAGCGCGTATTCATACGGGAGCTTCGCGACGGAATTGAGCGAGGCGAGAAGCCCGTTCCGCTCGGCGCCGTACGCAGGATTCGCGCCCGGAGCGAGCGGCTCGCCGGCTTTGCGACCGTCGGGCATCGAGCCCGTCGCCTTACCGTAAACGACGTTTGAGGTAATCGTAAGAATCGAAGTCGTCGGCATCGCGTTGCGATAGGTGTGATGGCTCTTTATCTTACGCATGAATTCAGTCAAAAGCCACTCGCCGATCGCATCGGCGCGCTCGTCGTCGTTGCCGTAGCGCGGGAAGTCACCCTCGGTCTCGTAACCGACCGCGAGCCCCGTTTCGTCACGCACTACGCGCACTTTAGCGTATTTAATGGCCGAAAGCGAATCGACCGCATGTGAGAATCCGGCGATACCGGTCGCGAACGAACGCTTAACATCTGTATCGATAAGCGCCATCTGCGAAGCTTCGTAATTGTAGCGGTCGTGCATAAAGTGGATGATGTTAAGCGTATGGACATAGAGCCCGGCGAGCCAATCCATCATTCGCTCGTATGCGTGCAACACTTCGTTGTAATCGAGAACATCGCCAGTAATCGGGCGGAACTCGGGGCCCACCTGCACGCGCGTCACTTCGTCTACGCCGCCGTTGACGGCGTAGAGAAGACACTTCGCGAGGTTGGCGCGAGCGCCGAAGAACTGCATCTCCTTGCCGGTCTGAGTTGCCGAAACGCAGCAGCAGATGGCGTAGTCATCGCTCCAGACGCGGCGCATTACCTCGTCGTTCTCGTACTGGACGCTGCTCGAATCGATCGAAACTTTAGCGGCGTAATCCTTAAACGCCTTCGGAAGACGCGGCGAATAAAGAACCGTGAGATTCGGCTCGGGCGAGGGCCCCATCGTCTCAAGCGTATGGAGGATGCGGAAGTCGGTCTTCGTAACCATGCTGCGCCCGTCGCCGCACATGCCGGCGAGGTTGATCGTCGCCCAGACGGGATCGCCGCTGAAGAGCTCGTTGTACGCGGGAATACGCGCGAACTTTACCATACGGAACTTCATCACGAGGTGATCGATAAGTTCCTGGGCTTCGACCTCGGTAAGAACGCCGCGCCTGATGTCGCGCTCGATATAGATGTCGAGGAACGTCGAAATACGCCCGATCGACATCGCCGCGCCGTTCTGGGTCTTAATCGCGGCGAGATAACCGAAATACGTCCACTGCACGGCCTCTCGGGCGTTCGTCGCGGGACGCGAAATGTCGTAGCCGTACGACAGGGCCATCTCCTTCATGGCCTTTAAAGCGCGGATCTGGGCGGTAACCTCCTCACGCCCGCGGATAACGTCCTCGGGCATGGAACCTGCGCCCACCATCGGCAGATCGTGCTCCTTCGCCGCGATAAGACGGTCGATGCCGTAGAGCGCGACGCGGCGATAGTCTCCTACGATGCGACCGCGACCGTACGAATCGGGCAGGCCCGTAATGATCTTATTTTTGCGGGCTATGCGCATCTCCGGCGTGTACGCGTCGAACACGCCCTGATTGTGAGTCTTATGATACTCGGTGAAAATGCGGTGCAAGTCAGGATTAGGAGTATAGCCGTAGGTGCGAAGCGCCTCTTCGGCGAGCTTTATGCCGCCGTAGGGCATGAACGCGCGCTTAAGCGGCTTATCGGTCTGAAGGCCGACAACCTTTTCGAGATTCTTGTCGAGATAGCCGGGCGCATGCGAGGTAATCGACGAGACGATGTCGGTATCCATATCGAGAACGCCGCCTTTCGCTCGCTCCTCGTGCTGAAGCTCCTGAAGTTTACCCCAAAGCGCATCAGTCGCCTCGGTGGCATCGGCGAGGAACTCCGGTCCATCCTCGTACGGGGTATAGTTAAGACGCACAAAAACGGCCACGTCGATATCTTTTTGCCATTGGCCACCGACGAAACCGTCCCATCCAGGCTCATTGATTTCTTCTAAGTTCATATCCACAACCTTATTTTGAAGAATAAAGCCCAGGCGAACGACACATTCGAGTTCCCTCGACAGCGGTCCACGTGGTAAGCTCCACTTCAGGCACGCGCCCGTAATCGCCAGTCCCGCTTAAGAGATATTATATCATAAAACCGTAAGCGTATGGGGAACGAAAGCGGGCAGGAACATCCTTCGCATTTTTAATCGCGCAGCGCGTCTAAAAGTTTTTCGGGCGTAATCTTACTGCCCTTCGCCCGAAGAACGACAATCTTGGTGATGAGCGCGCTTTCAATGTCGGAAATGCAGACACCGTCTTTGCGGTCTTCAAGTATTCGGATAAGGTCGCCGGCCGTAAGACGTTCCCTGCTCTTTTTGGGCGGAACGAAAAAGTCGGTAAACTTTATCGCGATGAACGTCACGGGACTGAGAATAAGCGAAACAAGACGGAACGGACCGCTCAAAAGGAGAATACGCCTTAAAGGTCTCGCCGAACAGAGAAGCTTCGGCATGAATTCTGACGTGTAAAGAACTACGAATGCCGCAAAAAAGCTCCAAAGGACGCTCGCGATTTCATTTTGAGAAAAAAGATATACCGATAGAGCCGCCGTCGCCGCTGAATACGAAACATTGGCGAGGTTGTTGCCGATAAGAAGCGTCGTTGTCGTCCAACCCATATCAGAAAGCGCTTTCTGAACTCGCTTCGCCCTCACTCCGCCCTCTCGCGCCATGTGGAGAATGCGCTCGCGACTGACCGAAAGAAAGGCCGTTTCAGTTCCGGAGAAAAACGCTGAAAAAAGCAACGCGACTAATGCGCCCGACAGAAGAAGAACTATCGTCACGGATTATCCTCCTCAGTTCTGACAACCTCCTCATCACTCTCGGCTAAAATCTCCCAGTCGTCCCCTGTTTGCGCCCTGGAGACGACCTCGATTCTCACACTGGTGACGCGCCGCCGACGGCGCTTGAGAACCGTCGCCTTGCAGCCGTCGGCTTCGATCTCCTGACCGACGTGAGGTATGCGCCCAGCGTGAAACTGGACCCACCCGGAAAGTCTGTCGGCATCCTCGGCCTCAAGCTCGACGTCGAGCTCGCGGTTTATTTCGTCGAGACTCGCGCGCGCGTCGATCTCCCAGACGTTCTCGCCCGAGCGCACGATCTGAGGCTCTGCCTTCGGGTTGCCGAAAACGTCCGGGCCGACAATCAGTTCCAGCACGTCGTTCCGGGAAATAAATCCCGCCGTTCCGCCGTATTCGTCGAGCACTACGGCGACGGGCTTTCCGCTCTTTGCGAACATGACGAGCAGGTCGTCGAG
>JAZQTB010000085.1:0-39241 GCA_045630425.1 Kiritimatiellia bacterium
GCCGCAGTGCGCCACTTCCTCTAAGCTGCGCGCTGATTTTATGAAGTTTATCGATCTTGCCGATCAGATTCTCGCCTGCTCCGATGAATGGCGGCTCGACAAAAAGGAGGCCCGCGTTAAAACTAAGGCTCCCGATACGGGCGTCGCGGCCTATCGCCGTATGATAACAACGTGGACCTTAGGCGCGAACGGAACGAGCGTTCTTTCCGAATACGCTCACCGCAGCTACGCGGGCCTGATGAAGCATTATTATGCAGAGCGTTGGCAGGCGTTCTTCGATATTGCCGACGGCGTAAAAACTCAGGCCGAATATAATTCTTTCGTCGCTACGCTCAACAGAACATTCCCGACTGCAACGCTTGTGGCGACGCCTGTCGACGGCGATCCAATTGCGATAGCCGAGGCGATTCTTAACGCGCTTGAGCCGCCTGTCCTGAAATGGACCGACGCTGCGCAGGACAATTTATGGAAAGGCGCTAATTGGGTCGATGTGAACGGTGATACCGTTTCATGGTCCGATAATAACGATGTCGTACTTTCCGGTGTAGGCGAGACGATCGCTGCGGGCGAAGATGTTCATGTCGGCAATATTGAACTTGAAAACTCATTTAGAAGTACCGCTTATTCATACGGCGGTGAGAGCGGCGCGTACATTACCGAGAAAACGGATCTCGGCTGGAGCGGTGTAACTCTTGATGATCTTGCCGATGCGGGATATCGCGGTATGTTCGCAGGCGCGTGGATGGGTGGCGCGAAACTCGAGTGCGCGGGCTATCATGTTAAGCGTGTCGATGACGGCGTTACGCTCCAGATGCAGGTTCGCCACAACAGCAGCGGCGATTATGTGAAGGTCGTAAGTCTGAAATTATTTATAGAAGACGGTAAAGTTTATGGTCAATATCAATGGGCGAATAACGGCAATTCAAACACTCTCGGTACTGAATTTACGCAATCTATGACGCCTGCCAACGGAAAACCGGACGGGTATGAAAACGGAGTTCCGAAGTACGGTATAATCGGTCTTAGGATGTATAAAGCAAGTTCCGTCACGATAACGGGAGCGTTGACTGTAAATGGTGCCGTTCGCCTAAAGCGCGGTGAAACGTTGTCGCTCCCCGATATAACGCGCCTCGCCGATTTGGAGGTAGTAGACGGGGCCGCGTCGCTCGCATTGGGAGACAATCAGAATTTGACGGTAAACAACCTTACTTTTTCAAACGGCGGTAAACTCGTCGTTAAAGGTTCATCGTCCACATTGACTGGTGCGGCCGATGGAGAGAACATCTCGTTTATTTCTCAGTCCGGTGATGTGCCTGAAATCTCGGCGGGTTCGCTCGTTTATGTTTGCACAACTCAAGGCGATGAAAACTACGGCAAGGAGCAGGAGCTCGTAATCGGCTCGAACGGTGTTGCGAAGCGCAAACTCGGTACGATGGGTTCGGAGGGCTTTGTTACTAAGGATTTCGTCTCTTTGGGCTGGCGAGATCTTACAATCGACGACTTGTCGAAGATGGAATTTACAGGAACGATGACCGGCGGCTGGATGGGAAATAAGGATGGCTCCGGTAATGTCGTTTCGTATCGCCATGTTCCGGTTAGGGGATGCCGCATTGAAAGAACTGGTGATGAGCTTACCGTATGGATGCAATGCGTCGATGACGGCTTTCTTAAAGGTCTTCCAGTTACGCTGAAAATCGAAAACGGCGTTGTTTATATGCGGGGTGCTGATTGCAGGAATAAGTCTAAAGGTGTTTTTGGGGAAGATATTTCTAAAGGGAATGTGGCTGATCTCGCTACTTCAGAGACAGCCGAGGGTTATGGCGTTTACGGGTTGACCGCCAAGCCTGCCGCTGCGCGTGTTGCCGATACGGCCGCTAACTATGCTTCGCTTGATGACGCGATTACCGCCGCGAAGGCGACGTCGTCGAAAGCGCTTTCCGTCATCGACGATGTAAAGTATTCTACGGCCCGAGGTTTGACGGGCGGGATTAAGCTTACGATTGAAGAAGGGGTTATGCTCTCCAACGATGTAAACGACGGAACCGATTGGGGTGGCGCGTGCGAAATAATCGTAAAGGGTATTCTTAATATCGACAATCATCGTTGGACTTTCTCCAACAATAATATCTTAACTCTCTATACCGGCGGCGTCGTGCGTGGCACCGGTGATGGAAGCAACCAAGGCTGCGCTGTTGAGATTCATGGCTCTGAACATACCGTTAAGGTTTATAAGGGCGCTGGCGAAGTTGCAGAGCTTAATTGCGCGGTCGGTTTAAGTTCGAGCGTCATTTTCGATGTCGAAGAAGGAGCCTCTCTTAAGCTCGGCGCAACCAACGGCGGCAATCAGAACGGAGGCGCGCGTACGATCAAGAAAATCGGCCCGGGCGAACTGGAATTGGCAGGTACAATTTATCACAATGCAACTGTTGTGATTGGCTCTGAGGCGTCCGGAACGATTAAGAAGAGTCTCTCGCCGCTTGAAGTCTTTAAGATCCAAAAAGGTGCCGGAGAAGTTGATATAATCGCTTCCAGTTCGGATGAGGATTATAAAATTGTCGAGAGTGTCGATGGTAATCTTACGCTTTATACTTCCGTTAAGTGTGATTGGGTAGCCAATGTCACAGATGTTGAAGATGCGCGTGAAGATTCTCACGGCACGAAATACGAGTCGCTCGATGAGGCGATTGCCGCGCTTGCAACGACGCCGAACGGTAGGATTTGGCTTATCGGCGAATATAAATCTTCAATTCAGGCGCCTGAAGGATGGGTAAAGGAAGATTCGCCCTACGGAACGGAACTCTGGAAAGTCGCAGCCCGACTGAACGATACTAACTACAGAACGCTTGAAGGTGCGTTTGAGGCTTATAATGTCGGTGATAAACTGGTTATAGTCGACACCTCCGCTCCAATGCCGAAATCCTGGCGTCTTATAAACGATCGTCCGTTCAAGCTCGTGTACTGGAAAGATGGGATTTTCGCTTCAGGCGTTAATGTTTACGAGGATGAAACAAAAGATGCGACTATAGGATATAATCCTTTGGTTCACATGGTGGTATTTACCAGTAATGTCGCCATCTATCCGTCTGCGAGTTCCACAACGCCCGTTTATCTTATGGTAAAAGATGGCGTAACTCTTTGTGTGGGGCATGATACGAAAGGAACGAATTATAATCTTCCGACGAATTCTTATATCGAACTTGGCAAAGGCGCGAAACTTGAATTTATCTATTGGGGGAATAACAAAGTACAAGGTACGGCGAAAATCGATAAACTCACCGTCAACGGCGAAGGAGCGATTGGGTACGATGCTGTGAATACTAATCCGCCTGAAATTGAAGCGCTTCGCGGTACGGCGACGCTCGTTATCGAAGACGGCGAAACGGTCAAGGCCGGTTCTGTTGAAAACCCGGTTGAGCTTCGCGGTACGGGCAAACTTCTTTTGACGAGCGAAGAGTCGGCAGAGGCTGTTAAATTCTCGCTTGAAGTCCCGAAGGTGGAAGGACTTACCAAAGAAACATACATGTCCTATTTCAAGAACAAGGTCGTCAAAAACGATGATAATACGTATTCGGCGATTTCGGTTCTCGACGGCGATGTTGTAACTCCTGAAATCGGCGTCGATAGCGCTGATGATACATCCGACGACGCGTTTAAGATCGATAGCGACGGAGGCGTCTCGATAACGATTACCAATCCCAAGCCCGGTCTTTATTATGGCGTAAAGGCGATGAATTCGCTCCCTGCAAACGGCGTTTCCGAAGGCGAAACCGTTTGGGAAAAATCGCACAATACTCAAGGTAGCGTTAAAACATTGACAATCAAGAAAGCGGACTTCAAGACCATTTCGTTCGACAGCCCCTCGGTCTTCTTCAGAATAGTTGTAGACTTTATACAGGAGTAAACAATGAAAATACTATAATTGCAGATATTTTCATGGGCGGGGATACATTAAGTTATACCCTCTCACGCTTTTTGTTTGTCTTTTTGTTTGGGTTTACTTTATCTGTTAATGCGCGCGATATTTACATAACGCCGGATGCCGATGGATCAGGGGACGGCTCATCGTTTTATATCCCCGGCGTATCCGATCTTTCCGCCTTCTATGAGGCGTGGGAAACGGGGTTTGAACAGTTCGCTCAGAAAGTCCTTTTCAGAGCCGATTTCCCATCCCTTCACGCCGGCGATGTGAAGAAAGCCGGCAAGGAGAAGGTCTGACTGCAGGGGAAGAGTGCGGGCTTTTTTAACGGCGGACACTATGTCGGGGAATTTGTTCGCGTAGTCGGCGGAAAACCAGATTATCATCGGCACTTCCCAGACGTTTCTGTCGTTTGTAAGCCGCCAGCTGTTCGCTCCGATGGAGTCGCCGTGGTCGGAAAGGTATATCATCCACGCCGGTCCGCCGCGCTGTTTGAGCCGCTCGACCGTTTTACCCAGAATCGAGTCCGTGAAGAAAATTGAAGTGTCGTACGAATTGGTGTCGGCGTTCGGGCCTGAAGTCTCGGCGATGAATTTTTCAAGCGCCGCCGGCCTGTTTTCGCAGGGGTAATGCGCTTGAGCGGGGAAGTGGCTGCCTCTAAGGTGGAGAATCGTCACTGACTGATTGGTCTGGGACGAGATGTCTCTGTCAAGATAGTCGAGAAGTTTGTCGTCGTACCACGGACCGGTCAGATGCTCCTCGTCGAGAAAGACAAGCGGATCGGAACCGGCGAAGATGAACGATTCTACGCCGTCCCAGCGCCCCCAGCGCGATTGGGACGAATAGAGCGAAACGTCGAAGCCCGTCGCTTTAAGCATCTGCGCGTATGTGCACTTCGGGTTGTCGGGGCGTTCGAGCGCCGAATGGGTGAATATGAGCTCCATCGCCTTGGCGGTGTTCGACACTGGCGTGACGAGATCGGTGAATACGGCAAGTTCGTCCTTTATCGCGTCCATTTCCGGAGTCGTTTTCTTCGGGTAGCCGTAAAGGCTCCAGTGGTTCCTGGTCGCCGATTCACCGAGAATGAAGACGCCCAAGGTGTGTTTCGTGGCCCGGACCGGGCTTTTGAGGTCTTCCGGGATTTTGGGCGCGTGCTTTATCCGCGCCATTTTTCTGTAATGGGTCCAGTTGTCCGTAGAGTCCATCAGCAGGAAAAAGGCGGGGGACGATCTGAACGCCGATGAGACCGGCATCATCAGGACGAAGAGGGCGAGGCAGGCGAAGGCGACGCAGCCGCCTGTCGCCGACGGCTTTACGGGTTTCAGTTTTTTGGTGATGCCGCACAACGCGTACAGAACGGCTCCGAGGAGCAGCATGCCCGCGAAGAACCGGAATTTCAGGGCGTAGGATTTCAGGAAGAAGAGAAATTCATCCGTCGAGCTTCCGAGTATGATCCCTATCCAGTCTCCGTCGAGCTGCATCCGGAAATTGGTCCACGTGAACGCGCAGGCGGCCGTCGCGAGCACGAAAACGATGATGAAGGGGAGGTAGACGGATCGGGCGTATTTACCCGCCAGAAAAAGAGGTATCGACAGAAGCGCCGTCCAGCAGACGACGTCCTTTACGAACCAGTACCATTCTATGAACGGCAGCGACAGCAGCTCGAGAACCGAGTCGGGCCGGCGGGTGTAGAGCCGCGCTGTGGTCTGATCTATGAGAACAAGAAGCGCCAAACTTGCGAGAAAGATATATTCGCGCCGGGTGAAATTCGATCTGAAATATGCGGAAAACGAATCGCGCAGTCCGCGCAGCTGACAACGGAGGCTCATTGTTGTGATCAGGTAAATAAAAATTCGTAGATGAGGTATGCGGCGATGGAGGCCCATCCCCCGAGGAAGAGCGCCAGGATGCAGAATACCGCCGCGCTCCCGTAGTCTTTCGCTCTTTTTGCGAGTTCGTGATATTCCGGAGAGGCGATGTTCACGACGGCCTCGATAGCGGAGTTCAGCAGTTCAACCGAGATGAGAAGCACCCATAACGTTATCATCGAGAGGCGGACCGCCAGCGGAAGCGGGATCACGAGCACGGCAATGAGGTTGGCGACGCCAAGAATGACCTCCTGGCGGAAAGCCACTTCGTTTTTGAAGCATCCGATAAAGCCGTGGAACGAGTATTTGAGTGCGAGAGTGGCATGCCGGAAGTTTTTTGAAACCTCTTCGCTTATCTTGTTCTTGCCGTTCATAAAGTATTCCCTTCGGGTAAAAACGCGATCATCGCCGGGCGACGGGTCGGAGACGCTTCGGCGTGCGCTAACGCTTCGCTTCAGCCCGATGACTGGCTAAAGTTTATCAAATTGAAAGACAGTGTGCAACATCAGAGGGTCAGGAGAGAGGCGATGTCTTCGGCGGAGAGTTTTTCCATGACTGCGGAGTCGCTCGTCGATACTGTCGCCGAGATGACGGCCTCCTTTTTCTTCTGAAGTGCGAGAACGCGCTCTTCGACCGAGCCGGACGCGATCATTTTCATGACATATACCGTCTTTTTCTGTCCGATGCGGTGGGCGCGGTCCGTCGCCTGCGCCTCGACGGCGGGGTTCCACCACGGGTCGTAGTGGATCACCATGTCCGCGCCCGTAAGGTTAAGACCGGTGCCGCCCGCCATAAGCGAAATGAGAAAGACGGGGATTCCCGGATCGCCGTTGAAACGGTTGCATTCGCCGAGTCTGTCTTTGGTGGAGCCGTCGAGATAGCAGAATCGGATTCCTTCTTCCTGAAGTTGAGAGGCGATGATCTGGAGCATCTTCACAAACTGCGAGAAAACGAGAATTTTATGCCCGCCCTCTATCGCCGACCTGAGCTGCTCCATGAATGCGTTGAGCTTCCCGAGGGACGCTATCTGTCTCAGCTTCATCAGCATCGCGAGAATCTCGAACTTCGATTTCGTGAAGCCCTTCGCCTTTATCATGTCGCCCGCCTCGCGCCGCGTTTTCATCAGCGCTTCGCCGTATTCGCGCTGGGTGTCCTCGTCCATCGGGCAGTAGGAGATTTTAATTATCTTATCGGGAAGGTCTTTGGCCACCGTCTTCTTGACGCGCCGGAGTATGAAGGGGTGGAGCTTTCTTTTAAGCCGCGAAAGCGCCTCTTCCGCCGCGGACCCTCCGCCGGCGACGGGATCCTCGTAGCTGAGTTTGAAGCTTTCGTAATCTCCCAGATACCCCGGCATGAGGAAGTCGAAAATCGACCAGACGTCGGACACGGAGTTTTCGACGGGAGTTCCGGTAAGGACCAGTCGCTTTGCGGAGGAGAGCATCTTTACGGCTTTGGCGTTCTTCGTCTGGCGGTTCTTGATGTGCTGGGCCTCGTCGAGGACAACCGCGCTGAAATCGCGCCCCGCCCACGCTTCCTCGAAGTCGCGCTGAAGAAGCGCGTATGACGTTATCACGATGTCGGCGGAATCGATCTTCCTGAAATCGCGGGCGCGGTCGGGCCCTGAGATCACGAGCGTTCTCATCCATGGGGTGAATTTCTCCGCTTCGGCCTCCCAGTTTCTGACCAGACTCGTGGGACATACGATGAGCGAAGGAAGATGCGGCGCGCCGGCTGTTCTCGAAAGACTCAGCCACGTAAGGGTCTGGAGCGTTTTTCCGAGGCCCATCTCGTCCGCAAGAAGCCCCGACATCCCCGCCGTTTCGAGGAAGCGCATCCAGTAGACGCCCTGTTTCTGGTAGGGGCGGAGGACGCCTTCGAGACGCCCGAGACTCACGGGCTCGAATCTGGCCGACGCTTCGCGGTTTTTCACGGCGGCCGTCTCGCGCCAGCGCGCGGCCTGCGTGTCGTCCGTTTCGATCACGTCGGCGAGGGCGTCCAGCGAACTTTTCACGAACGGCGCGTGAACGCCTCTGACGCGGAACCATCCGCCGGGAGCGCCGTTCTGCGAAGACGCGCAGTCTCGGAAAACGTCGTGCATCGTCTCGATCGCCTTCGCGTCGAGAAGAAACACCTCGCCGTCCTTCAGGATGTACCCGTCGCCTCTGTTGAGCGCCGCCTGTATTTCGACGGGAGAGACGCTCTTCCCCTGGGCGTCGAAAAGATAGTTGATGTCGAAGTTGCCGCCGGGTGCGTCTTTTATTTTTACGAGCGGCAGGACCGAGCGCATCGAATCGGTCAGCGTCTCGAGTTTTGCGGCGAGGTCCACCTTCCATCCTCTGCGCCGCAGAGCGGGTAGACCTCCGCCGAGAAAGTTGAGTATTTTCTGCTGATCCGTCGTGTAGACTTTAAGGTCGCCTTTGCGGTATCCGGGTTCAAAGCCCCATTCCCTGAGCGAGTCGATGGCGCGGCGTTCCTCGTCTATGCACCTTACCCGCCTTATGTAAGGATCGTCGGGGTCCTTCAGTCTGACCGTTCTGTCGCTCTGGAGGGAGCAGGCCGGAAACTCTATTTCGCCGTACCAGGCGTCGACGGCGATCGAAAGGGCCGCGCGGTGACCGGAGATGTAGGCGTAGAATTTCGGTTTCATCGGCACTTCGATGACGCCGTCTTCGTCGTCCGGGGGGACAGTCCCCCCGGACGCGCCGGGAGTCTCCGTCCGCCCGTCAGGGTCGTCGATCTCGTCATCCTCCATTTCGCGGATCATGAGCGCGATGCCTATGGCGACGACATGGGGGCAGACCTGGCCCAGTTTCTGGTTCGCGTAGCATGTGCAGTGCGACTCGATGCGTCCCTGCGGCTTCAGCGTCAGCGACACCGGCATTTCCCATCCGTCGGGCTGTTCGATTTTCCCGCTGACGAGAAGAGTGTCGTCGTCGTAGGCGACGTTTTTAACATCCCCCGAGTTGCACAGGGCGAGCGCCTGGTTGAAAACCCCGGGGCCTCCCCATTTTATAAGTTCTTCCTGTGTGATTCCGCTTTTGATCATTGCACCGGATATTATATCATTTACTTCGCCTCGCGGACCGCCGATAAGGAGGCGGCCGCGAACGCGGAGAAACACCTAATTCTTTGCCGCTTTGAGAGAAATTTGGTATACTCTTACCAAATCATAGGAGGAATCTCAATGAGAGACTTGTTTATTGTCGGCGCCGGCGGCTTCGGACGCGAGGCTATATGGACTGCGGAACGCATCAATGCGGCCGAAAGCGAGCCGAAGTGGAATATCATCGGCTACGCCGACGACGATTCCAAATGGAAGAAGGGCGACAACTACGAGGGTTATCCGATTCTCGGCACGGTCGAAGAGGTCTCCCGCGATTATCCCGGCGCGTCCGTCTTTATCGCCATCGGCAACAACGTCAAGCGCGCCGACATCTACAGGCGTCTTCGCGGTCACGATTTCCCCGCGCTCATCGACCCCTCCGCCCAGGTTTCTCCGACCACCGAGTTCAAACACGGAATCTACGTCGCGACCGAAGCCGTCGTCCAGGTCGGCGCCGAAATCGGTAAATTCACTCTTGTAGGCGCGCGCAGTTTCGTTGGCCACGATGCCGTCATCGGCGACTTCGTCAACACCGGCGCGGGTACGGCGATCGCGGCGGGCGTCAAGGTCGGAAACGGCGTTTCGTTCTTCGCCAACTGTTCGACGATGCCGTATATCACCATCGGTGAGAACGCCTGGATCACCTGCGGCACCGGCGTAAAGGAGGATGTCCCCGCCGGCGCGAGACTTTGACGCCTTGAAGTGGTTTTTTTACAATCTTCTCTTCGCGCCGGTTTTCGCGCTGATGCTTCCCGGATTTCTGCTCCGGATGCTGCGGCGCGGCGGATATCGCGCGAGAATGATGGACCGGTTCGCCCTGTATCCGAAGGGGATTTTCGCCTCTTCCGGGGGATCGGGCGGGTTTGTCTGGATTCATGCCGTTTCGGTCGGCGAGGTTCAGGTCGCCGGTCAGCTCATGCGCGAGTGGCGCAGGATCGAGAAGGATGTCAGATTCTGTTTTTCGACAACCAGTTCCACCGGGTGGAAAATGGCCGAAAAAGAGGTGACGGACCGCGATGTCCTCATCTATAATCCGCTTGATTTCCCGACCTTTGTAAAAGCGGCTCTCGCCACCGTAAATCCACGCGCCGTGGTCCTCACCGAGAGCGAAATCTGGCCCAACTTCATCCGCCGCGCGGCGAAGATGGACATTCCCGTGTTTCTTATCAACGCCCGCGTCAGCGACAGGAGCGCGCCGCGCTACAGGGCGGGCCGGTTTTTCTTCAAAGACGTTTTCGGATGCTTCACGCGGATCTTCGCCCAGAGCGAACTCGACAGGACCCGCCTTCTCGCCGCAGGCGCCCCCGTTTCGGCGATCGAAGTGACGGGGAGTTTCAAGTTCGACGTCGCAAGGCGCGACGAATCCAAGGAGATTGAACTGAAATCGTGGCTTCTCTCCTCCGGTTTTCATCCCGCGGCGAACAAGGTTCTTCTCGGAGGATCCACCTGGCCCGGCGAGGACGAGGCTCTCTTGAAGATTCTCGACGGACTCGAAGGCGTTACGCTCGTTATCGCTCCGCGTCATTTCGAAAAGGCCGATACCGTCGAAGATAACGTTCTGAAGGCCGGCTACGCGTGTTTTCGCCGTTCGACCGGCACGAGGCGCGAACCGGACGGAGCGGCGAAGGGAACGGTTTTTCTCGCTGATACGACCGGCGAACTGATGGGGCTCTACGCTCTCGCCGACGCTGTTTTCGTCGGGAAGTCGCTTTGCGCCCGCGGCAGCCAGAACATGATCGAGCCGTGTTTCTGCGGTAAGCCCACCGTCGTCGGTCCGTACACCGAGAACTTCCGCCCAGTGATGAGCGATCTTCTCGAGCAGAGCGGCATCTGCCAGGTGGCCGGGTTCGGTGAACTTGAGAAGACTCTCGCCGGTTGGTTCTCCGACGGCGACGGCGGTCTCGGCGCGCGCGCGGCCAAGGCTGTCGCCGCGCGCACCGGCGTTGTTTCGCGCTGTGTAGCGAAGATTTCATCCGCGATACCGGCGGCGACCCTGGCGCGCGCGCGTTTTTCGTTCTGGCGGGCCTTTTTAGGAACGGTCTTTTTTACGGCCGTTCTGGTGGCCGCGCTCCTGTCGCTGCATTCGCTTGTGGCGCCCGATCCGGTTGGCGCAGGTCAGCGCGGGGACTTCCGTTCCGGTGGCGTGGGGAAGGATAACTCCACAACGATTCCGAAACCGGGGTTTCTGCGCACCGCGGCGGTTTATGCGGCCGCAATCCAGAAGCCCGACGCCAAAAGGGTTTTCGTTGCCGGCGATGACGGCGGATATGCCGGAATATTCAGTGCGATAATGCCGGGTACGGTTGAGACGAACGGGCTTGCGGTCTCCTCGGGCGGGTACGATATCGTTTTCAGTCCGAAAGACTCGCCGGAAATCGCGGCGGGGCTTCCTTCAAAAGTCGCTCCCGGCGGAATTTTCGCGCAGGTGTTCAACGCATATAGACTTAGCGCGCTCGAATTCAAAAGGAAGCTCGAGGAATTCCCCGGCGACGATGTCCGGCTTTGGATGTTTTCGAAAACGGAGTGGATGCTCGTCGGAAGGTTCGGACGGTCGAAGGTGAGAATGTCCGATATGCTTGAGTTTCTCTCCCGCGACGAGGTGTTTTCGGTCGAGGCGGAGCGCTCCGGCTGCGGTTCGATACAGGATATCGCCGCCGGGTATGCGGGAAGACGGGAGGAGATAACGCCTGTTTTTTCACAGTCGTCCGCGAATTTCGAAGTTCTTCCGCAGTATTTTCTAAAAGAGGAGATACCGCAGTTCGATTGGATAGATATCGGGGGTGTCGACGCCGATATCGTCGAATCCGTCTCGAAGGCGATGTACGACCGACAATGCTGGAGACGCGTGATCGTAAAGGCCGAAGAGGTTTCCCGCGACAAGAACAAACTCGATCGGTCGATCGAGATGTGGGCCGAAGCTATGCGGAACAATCCGTCCGACACGATGCTGCTCGACAGGCTTTACCGGATGGGCGTCAATGCGAAGGTATTCAAAAATCTCGGCAAATTCGCCGACGCGGCCAACTGTTACGAGATGATGCTCGTTATACGGCCCGACGACGAGAGGGTCGGCGAGGAGTATGTCAAGCTGCTCGCTCAGCTGGGTAAAGGAGCTCTGGCCGCGGAGATTTCGGCGAGATTGAAAGAGCGGAAGAAAAAGCGTTCCGGCGGAAAAGGTTCCAGATACGATGTTGACGACGCAACAACGCATTGACATTCCTGAAGTCTCAAGATATAATACGAAACTTCATTTCTAAAAAGGAGAAAAAGGTGAATACGAAAAAAATGATAGGTGCGGCGTTTTTTGCCGTTTTGGCTGGCGGCGTTTTCGCTTCCGAATCGGAGAACGGCGGCTTCGCGTGGGCTCCCGGCGATGGCGTTTCCTTCGACGAGACACCTGTGCTCTCTACCGAGGCTTCGCTGAATTTCGATTCCAGATATATTTTCTACGGCGTTGTCGACGGCAAGGATCCCATTGTCCGTCCTTCGGCTACGGCGACATTCGGCGATTGGATCTATTTCAGCGTCGAAGCGATTTTCGATTTGACGGAGGGCAGCGGAAAGCGCGGCGGTTACGGCAACCGCGCAGGGAAGTATTCCGCGCTCTATCCTTCCGTCGGTCTGGCTCACGAGTTCGATCTCGGGGAACAGATAGGCGCTCTCGGCGTCGACTTCGGGTACCAGTACTGGTATACGCCGCGCAGCATCGGGGAAGTGTGGGACACCCAGTATCTTTATCTTGAGCTTACGCTCGGCGGCCATTGGCTCGAGCCTACGCTTTATGTGGAACGCGACATTATGGCGGACGAGGGCACGTATGTGAATCTTTCGCTTGCCCATACGTTTGAAATCACCGAAAGATTTTCCGTTACGCCCTCTATCGGTCAGGGCTTCGGCAATTCTCTCAGAACGAAGGGTTATTTTGCAGATCTTGAGAAGGTCGAGGGTTTTAGTCACGGAGGCTTGATGGATACGACTGTCAAGGTTGATTTCGAGTTCGCTCTCACCGAGTGGCTTAAACTCGGCGCGTATGTCGCATATTACGATTACCTTTTCGACGACAAGATGCGAGAAGCCGCCGCCGCGTATAACGGCGAATTGGGCGCGCATGAAGACAAGACCTGGAACTTTGTCGGGGGGCTTTCGCTCACCGCGACGTTCTGATTTGCAAGACGACGGTCCGGCCGGATGAGCGGGCAAAAGCCCCACATCCGGCCGATTTTTTTACAGGATTAACAGGATTTAGAAGTCTCGCATATTAGGCTCGGCAGGCTTCGGGGGTTTCTTCATCTTTTTCAGCAGAACGTTTATTTCACGCTCGGGGGTTATCCAGTTGCCTCTGACCAGCATGTCTACAAATCTGGAGAAGGCGTGGAATTTACGCGCTTCGATGAATGAGCCTTGCGCGTTCTTGATCTGTTCGATGCAGATTCTTTCAACGGTTTCAATCTGTCGGGAGACTTTGCGGTCGGGCTGATAGCAGAATGATTCCCAAAGGCGGATGTATTTTTCCGCGGGGTCGTCGGTTCCGTTCGCCAGTTCCAGCGAGTCCGCGGCCAGACGGCTTCTGAGTTTCGCCACGTCCGCGTATTTAAGTCCGGGGCCGCCGTTTACGGTGTCAGCGAAGCGGGAGGGGATTTTCCTTATCCAGATGTTGCGGAACGGAACGGGGTGTCCGTGATCCTGCAGGACGATAGGTCCCGATCTCCTGTCGGCATGCGTTTTTGCCCGTTTGCACCATCTGGTTCTGCCTTGGAAGGGAAACGAGTCCTGGACGAGTACGCCGTTGAAGAATACGGTAGCGCTGCCGGGATCAACGAGTCGTTCGCCTTCCCAGATCGGCGGGTGAAAAACGATATCGAACGTCTGCCATTGACCGGGTTCGCGGCACGGCTGGACGATGGGAGGATTTTGCCCGTAGACCGCGCCCGCCTGTCCGTCGGCATAGTTGGCGCTTTTCCATGGCGAGCGCGAGGGCTTGACGTTTGACGAGTCGAGAATTTGAATTTCATACTGGCCGAGCAAAATGACTCCCGAGTTGCCCCATCCTTCGACGTCGTCGACAGGCGTTTTCCATTCGATATGAAGCTGGCAGTCGGAGAAATCGCTTTTGGTGTACGCGCTGCCCGAGCCCGGAGCGCAGACAAACTCTCGCTCCTGCACTTTCCATTTGGATTCGGATCCGTCGGCGCTGCGCCAGTTTTCCCGAATCGATTGTTCGGTGCCGTCGAAAAGAACGATTGCGTCCGCCGGCGGCTTTCCGCTCTTGGCTTCGATCTTAAGCGGATCCGGACGGTTGACGTCATGCACGGCCCAGGCATGGGAATCGTCGGGGCGGTCTCCGGAAGGTTCCGCAAACGCAGGGGAGAGGCAGAACGCGGCGGCAAGAAATGCGGATGCGTTTATGTATTTCATATTGAAGCGCCTTTCATTTTCGAGCAGTCGAGAATCTTTTCGGGTTCGAGTTGGGCCAGGTTTCCGAGGAAACCCCATTCGGTAAGGCCGCAAGCCATTTCAAAGCCGCTGGTCGTTTCGGAGATGCCCAGGCATGCGTCTACGTATTGCCGGTAATGGCTCGGGGCGGCGCCGACGCTGGGCATCGGCGGCGGCGATTTCCCGTTTTTCATCACATAGTGCGGCTCTTCGTCGAAATGAGTCGAGACGATCCAGCCGTATTGTCCTTCGATCACCCGACCTTGCAGCGGAATGGTTTTTTGCGGGGTTAAGGCGATGATGTCTTTAAGAAACGCAGGCGGCAGGAACTTAGGTTCGATGCGGAAGGAACTGGAGTTGAATCCGTCGCACCATTCGACTTTGAATGGTTTCATTCCGCTTGCCTTTACGCCGGGGAACGTCCAGGTGACGTGCGACATCGACGGCCAAAACTGTTCGCGCTGCAGATCATTCCAGCCGTCGTCGGAGATTTCGGCGAAAACGGTATCGGGTTTTGTGCCTTGAAGCTCCATGCCGAGCCATACCGGGCTCATAAGATGCAGCCCGAGATCTCCCAGCCATGAAGTGCCGAATTCCCGCCATTTGCGCCAGGCTTGAGGATGGTAGGCGCCGGCGACATAAGGGCGGAACTTCGCATTGCCGAGCCAGAGTTTCCATTCCAAGGTCTCTGGCACTTTAGTTGGTTCAAGCGGCCAGCGGAACTTTGCAGGCGATGGCTCCTGGCGCCTGGTGGAGAATAGATATACGTGCTTGATATCGCCGATCACTCCGGACTTTATCGCTTCTACGGTGCGCCGGTCGCATTCCCAGGCGGCGATCTGCGTTCCCATTTGGGTGACGGCTTTTTTCGCCTTTGACAGATCTGCGATTTTCTGGCAGTCATTCAGATCGTGGCAGAGCGGTTTTTGCGCATATACGTTAAGATTGCGCCTAAGCCCTTCGATTATATACTGCGCATGGGTGTGGTCGGGGGTGGAGACGTTGATGGAATCTATCCGGTCGCCTTCGTTCGCGATCATTTCCAGCCCGTCGCGATATATTCTGGCGTCGGGACAGAGCTTTTTCGCCGCCTGGAGATATTTGTCGTCTACGTCGCAGATTGCGGTTATATGCAGATCTTTACAAGATAGAAAACTCCGCATATCGGCCTCGGCCATGTTCCCTGTTCCGATGCAGGCATGGCAGAGTAGCGAGTTCGGATTGCGGGATTTTACGATGGCGGGGAAACCTGTAAACGGTACGCTACCGGCAAGAGCTCCAGCCGATGCGATAAACTTACGCCTGCTTATTCTATTCATAAAGATTTCCGTTTGTTGATATTTTATAAATAAGAGGTTTTCTTGAAACGCTATTTTATCATAGTTGAATATATACCTCAAGTTGCATATCGCGTCATGTCCAAAGTGGCACGGGGAGGTCAGACCTTTTTGCGCCAAAATTTTCAGCAATTGATAGCGCAAAAATGTGCATAGCAGCTCCAAAATGCTGTCAAAAATGCACAATTCTCGCTTGAAAATCCGTCAAAAATGTGCAAGTGCATTATTTGGTAGAGCGATTTTCAGCGTGTCTTTGAGTTTTTTAGTTGGAGTTTTGAGTTGGAGAGTGGACTTTTTACCATTCCATTCTCGAACTCGAACTCCGAACTCGAAACACGAACTTATAAACTTTTTTGCGTATTTCGAGGTTAAAAATGGTATAATATTTGCATATAGATGGCGCGGTGAGAGTCGCGCTATTGCCGCGTGGAAAAGTATGAAAGAGTCCGAAAATCAGATTATTGTTTATGAACCGAATGAAACGATTCGCTTGGATGTTCGTCTTGAAAATGAGACGGTTTGGCTGAATAGACATCAAATGGCGCAATTGTTTGGACGTGATATAAAAACAGTCGGTAAGCATATTGCCAACGCATTATCAGAAGAGCTCGCGAGCGATTCATCGGTCACTGATTATGAGAATACACAATCTTCTTATAATCCAACTGTCGCAAAATTTGCGACAGTTCAAAAAGAAGGGAATCGCGAGGTTATTCGTCAGGTTGAATATTATAGTTTAGATGTTGTTTTATCGGTTGGATATCGCGTTAAATCTGCACAAGGCATATTGTTTCGTCGTTGGGCGAATACAGTTCTTAAAGAATATCTCTTGCGTGGCTATTCGATAAATACTAGGCTGAACCAACTGGAAGATTCGATGCATCGGAATCTTGCGGTACAAGAACGACGTATCGCCACCCTTGAACAAAAGGTCGATTTTTTTATTCAGACTAAGGAGCCGCCGTTACAAAGTATTTTCTATCAAGGCAAGTTTTGGGATGCGAAGTCGCTTTTGATTAAGTTTATACGCAGGGCGAAGAAGGAACTGATTGTTATTGATGCGTATCCGGGCGTCGCGACGCTCGATATGCTCGCAAAGCGCGGACGCGGCGTGAGCATTGAACTTGTGACACACTCCAACGGTGAACTTGCTGAATCAGACTTTGAGGCTTTTGCCGCACAGTGCGGTAAGTTCACGAAAACCCTCTGCGGCATCTGTCACGACCGTTTCATCATCGTCGATCAGAAAGAAATCTATTGGTCCGGTGCATCGCTGAAAGACGCAGGGCGACTAACCTTTGCCGCAGCGAAAATGGGGGCGGAGGTCATTCCTGGTCTTCTTGATTCAATCCGCAAAGCGACGACAGAACGGCGAGATTACGGCACAGGCAAAAAGGCGGTAGGGGTGAATAAAGGGAAATGCGACTGATGGCAGGGCGCATGATTGGTCTACAAATCTTCACAAATTGAATTGTGTCGATATGTGCAGATTCGTGGATAGAGTTTTTTTTAACTGGAGTTCTGTGGAGAATGGGAGATGGGCGGGTATTACTGTAAATAGGAGATTCTGAAATGAAAAAGAAAACAAAAGTACAGAAAGTGAATAAGCCTGCGTTTGACGGGCGTTTTGCCGAATTGACGTGGGAAGATCTTGAGTCGTTTGCAGGGAAAAAGTCGGTTTCAAAAGGCAAGGGATATGTCTCAGATGTGTCAAATATTCGTGTGGATGATAATGGGGCGGTAATCGCTTCCGTGTTGGGTAGACAGGAATACGCGACGAAGATTTGGCTTGGAGATAATGGCAAGATTCGCTCATATTGCTCGTGTCCTGTCGGTTTTGAATGTAAGCACGCTGTGGCTCTTGCGCTGAAGGTCATTGACGAAATTAAAAACGGCAAAGGGCCAATGCGAATTTCTGAGGACGATGCACGCCTTGAGGAGCTTTCCCTTGACGATGGTCTGTATGATGAACTTGAAGATGGTGAGAACCTGAATGAGAGTGTTGTTGCGCCAATTCCTCCGAAAGCAGTGACGGCATCGGCGAAAAAAGATCCCGTGAAAGAGTATATAACTTCGCTCTCTTATGAAGATTGTCGCGGACTGTTGCTTGAAATTGTGGAAGGTTATGGGACTGTTCGTACGGAATTGCAACGACGGATAACGCTGGCAAAATCTGACGTTAAAACGCTTGCGGCAAAAGCAAAAACGTCGATCCGTGAAGCGACGGCATATGCGTGTTGCTTTTACCATTGGGGCGATCGAAATCGCTCCGTGTATCCCGACTATTCCGAATCGCGGCGTTTTTTGGAAAGGCTCTTGGAACTGAAGGCTTATGATGAGTTGATTGCTTTGGCCGATTACTTGACAAAACGCTCTGTCAATCAGATGCTGATGTCGGAGAATGACGAGGGGCAGATCGGGCATGAAGCCTCCAGATGTATGGAAGTCATTGCTAAGGCTGTTATGTATTCGGACATGTCTGATGTCGGGAAGATTCTGTGGTTTCGTAAATTGCATGCTGGCGATGAATACTGCTTTTACGAAGGAATTGGCGGCGTATGGGATGCTCCAAATAAAGTTGCCAAGTCTGCTTGGTCAAAAGTTGCAGATAACCTTAAAAAAGAGCTTCTAAAGCAGAAGGATGTAAGTGGCGGGTTTTCATATGAAGGGAGAAATTTGTCAGGGTTGCTTGAGAATGCCTTACGCTTTTCTGGTCGAGGAGCTGAAATTGTCGACTTAAAGAAAAAGGCCATTGCTAAGACAGGTGATTATCTTTCACTTGTTAAGGAGTTGATTGCTGAGGGTGACTTGAAAGATGCGAGGATGTGGTGCGTACGCGGTCTTAAGGAAGGAGGAGGGTGTTGGGCTGACGAACTTCGTGAGCGCATGATCTATATTTCAAGACAGCTTGGAGACAAAATGGAGGTTTGTGCATACATTGCGGACCAATTTTTCAGCAGATCAAATCTCAGGAATTATAAGGAACTGATTGCTTCGGCAGATGATGCAGGTGTGACAGATGATGTTCGGATGTCTATCCTAAAATTTCTTGAAACCGGTGTTCTTCCGTGGAAAGACAAGAAAAACCGCTGGCCGCTTCCGATAGTTGAAGATGTGAATGTATTTAAAAGGGAGGAATTTCCTAATTATTGGCTTCTTGTTGAGATTGCACTTGATGAAAACAGATTGGCGGATGCGGTGCGGTTCTATCATGTTCAGGGAACTCCTGGCACTTGGAACCATTGGCGGTCACTGGGAACGGAAGGTGATCAAGGATGGGAGGTTGCCGACAAGGTGTCAAAGGAATTGCCGGAAGAAGCTATAACGATATGGCGCGGACTAATTAAGGCGAATCTTGGAAAAGTCGGAAATCCGCATTATGATCAGATAGGCAAAGCACTGAAGTGTATGCGCCCTGTTATGGAATGTCAGGGGAAACGCCGCGAGTGGGATTCATTGATTTTTGGACTTCGGCAAACAGAGAAGTCGAAACGAAATCTTATGAAAGTGCTTGATGAAGTGGAGAGGGGGCGTACCTGCACGAAACCTATTATATTTTCTGAGTGATAGCACGACTTTTCGATTGGAAGGGTGGCGAGTCCCTTTGCCGCTCCTTTCTTGAACTTGGACTCCGAACTCGAACTTAACACGAACTTTATAAACTTTTTTGCATAATTCAAGGATAAAATGCTATAATACCAACATATAAATGATACGGCGAGGGCCGCGTCATTCCCGCGTGTCTGGAGCACGCGTAGAGAGAATTTTTGAGAAGTCAATTTTGGGATAACCCTGCCGTGTGGCATTCAGGCCTCCAGAGCCTCAGTAATCCGCATGGTAGGGTGATGCTCGGTATTAGAAGGGGTCGCTAAAATAATTTTAACCACTTAAATACACGGAATGAAGAGGCGTGTGTTTTATGCTTGGAATTATGGCTTGAAAAGCGAAGGAAAAATGATTCGGCAATCTTTCATAGATTTTATCTTTTCGACGAATACGGATGGGAGTGGTAAGGCCGCGTCCTATGTCTCTGCGCTTGATATGCATGGGCAGATTTTAACGAAGTGCGGTTTATAGGATTAAACGGAAAACAGAAGCAGGATGGAATGAGCAATGAGTTCCCAAAAATACAATCCTCCATATACCGTCAGTGAAGAGGCTGTCAATCTCATAGCAGAAATTTCTTCTGCAATTGAGAGATATAACGTCACAATGTCAGGCGCTGACGGGCTGCGACTTAGAAAGATAAACCGCGTGAAGACAATTCGTGGCTCTACAGCCATTGAGGGCAACACACTCTCGGAGGAACAGATAACTGCGGTTCTTGAGGGAAAGCGGGTTGTCGCCCCTAAGAAGGAGATAGACGAGGTTCTTGGTGCTGCGGCGGCATATGAACAAATTGAAAATGTAGATCCATATAAAGTCAAAGATCTACTGAAGGTTCACAAGCTTATGATGGGCGGCCTTGTTGATGAGGCTGGAGCTTTCAGAAAGAAATCTGTAGGTGTTGTGGATGGTGCCGGGAATGTCATACATATGGCACCTAAAGCAGAACAGGTGCCGACGCTTGTAAAGGCCCTCTTCAAATGGCTCAATGAATCCGGCGCTCACCCTTTGGTAAAGAGCTGTGTATTTCATTACGAATTTGAGTTTATACATCCTTTTGCCGATGGTAATGGGCGCACAGGCAGATATTGGCAGACGGCTCTTTTAGGTAAATGGCGTGAGGCTTTCTACGCTGCACCGATTGAAAATATTGTTTGGGAGAACCAAAGCGGCTACTATCTTGCCATTCGTCGGGCTTCATTGCTTGGGAATGCTGAACCATTTATTGACTTTATGCTTGAGCGTATCCTTGAGACCATAAAGACCAAGGGAGATGCCAAAAAGAAAAATGTCGGTGTAAATGTCGGTGTAAATGTCGGTGTAAAACTTTCCGCCCGTGAGCGCGATTTGATTGAGCTTCTTCGACTTGACGGAACTCTTACTGCAGCACGAATTGCCGAAACGTATTCGATTTCGACGCGCCAAGCCGAGAGACTTTTAACCTCCCTCAAGAAGAAAGGCTTTATTGTCCGAGAAGGCTCGGATAAGGCGGGTTTGTGGGTTGTGAAGGAGCGATGATTCATAAGGTTTGGCTTCGGGTTTCAGATTTCAGGCTGCTGGTTTAGGCTCACGCGAAGTTCGCAAAGTTACACCTACATCTATAAACTACATCTACACACCATTCTCGAACTCGAACTCCGAACTCAAACTTTTTGCGTCTTTCGTGGCTCAAAAATGCTATAATACCGACATATAAATGATACGGCGAACGCCGCGTCATTCCCGCGTGTCTGGAGCACGCGTAGAGAGAATTTTTGAGAAGTCAATTTTGGGCTAACCCTGTCGTGTGGCATTCAGGCCTCCAGAGCCTCCGTTGTCCGCATGGCAGGGCGACGTCCGGTATTAGAAGGGTTCGCTTAAATAATTTTAACCACGGAATACACAGAAGAAGAATGTGTGTATTTTGTTGGGGTTATAATTGTGGTGATAAGAAGAATAGGTATGCTGTATGCCTTCTTTCATTTATAAAGTTATCAAATATTGAGCGTCGCGAATGAAAACAGGAAGCGTTGAAGATGAGTTGTGATACTGTAGAACTTTTACCGAATCCAGCATTTTTGATACAGTCAATGCGTCATATTGGATATACACTGGAAACAGCGCTTGCAGACATTATTGATAATTCTATTGCAGCTGAAGCTTCGGTGATTTCTGTGCAGTATCGCTGGAATGATGCAAATCCTTGGATCGCCATTATTGATGATGGCTGTGGAATGTCATCAGAGGGAATAAAAGAATCTATGCGTTTTGGCGGAGAAATATGTCCGACCGAAAACCGAAGTTCTTCCGATCTTGGGCGATTTGGACTTGGTCTGAAAACAGCTTCATTGTCGCAATGTAAGCGTCTGACTGTTATTTCCAAACAAAATGATACTGTCAGCAGTTGCATTTGGGATGTGGATGCACTTTCAGAAGCTGCTGAGCCAAAGTGGAATGCCCTTTTGCCATCCGTTGAAATGCTTAAAAAAGATCCTGTTATAGAAAAGTTACTCTATCGTCTGGAGAAAATTTCAAGCGGGACAATTGTTATATGGCAAAAGTTGGATAATCTTTCCGTAGCAAGCAAAAAAGGTTCTGCGGAAAGTAATTTTGCTGAAGAAATGGTGCGTGCTTCCGAGCATATGGGGCTGGTCTTTCATCGCTTTTTTGTGATGGAGAAAGGAAGAAAGGTCATTGAAATAGACTTTAATGGGACTGTAGTGGAAGGTATAAATCCATTTGGCATGGCAGTTCCTGCACGTCAGGAGTTGCAGGATGAAACTATTACGATAGAAGGTCAAAAAATAGAGATACAACCCTTTATTCTTCCACACCACTCAAAAGTATCAAAAAAAGATTATGAAAAGTACGGTGGGGAAGATGGTTATTTGCATAACCAAGGATTCTATGTTTATCGAAACAGGCGTTTGATTATAAAAGGTACATGGTTTCGGATTATCCCAAAAACAGAGCTGAACAAATTAATACGGATTCGTATTGACATCCCTAATTCTCTGGATCATCTCTGGCAGTTGGATGTGAAAAAATCGAATGCATCTCCGCCTTTGGCTGTTTTAAATCGGCTGAAAGAATTACTTCCGTCTTTGAGCGATCGTGGCAAGCGACCATATACCAAGCGTGGCAGCCGGGCGATTTCCGATGTCGTTTATATTTGGCGACGCGAATTTACCAATAACAAAGTAAGCTACGTTATCAATGAAGAACACCCTTTCGTGAAAACGCTGGTAACCAATGAAAACGGGGAAGTCGATTCTCAAAAGCTTTCTTATTTACGAATTATCAGCGGAGCTTTCCCGGCAGAATCCTTCCATGTGGATGTTAATAATGACACCAAAACTGTGATTGTATCTGCTGCTCAGCAGGATGAAATGGAAAATGCAGTCCGAAAGCTTATCTCAAGTTGTCGGGAAATGGGCTTGGAGAAAGCTGCAATCTGGGATATGATGTGTAAAAATGAATTGCCTGTTTCAAAAGTACGACAGGAAGAATTGCTTGAGGAGGAATTCAATGGCTGACGTTGATAAACTTGTAGATAAAGTTTCAGCAGAGTTATACGACAAAAAGCAAATACCTTCTTATGACAAACTGCTCGAAATTATACGTATACAAGCAATGTTTCTTGTCGCTGTGCATGGCGGAGAATCATTTTCAGAAGATGAGCTTGCTCAAGCAGCTGCTAAAATACAAACACGTCACGATACAACGATGGGGCTGGGCGTTTTATTTGAGGCCGAAACATATACTCCGTGGCTGGCGGATAAACGCGGTGAAATAGATTTTTACTATTGGGATCGGTATAAACAGTTATTGCAAGAAAAGATGGCTGGTGATGTCGTTCTTAAAGTAGATAATATTACCGATAAAATTGTTGACCACTTGGAAGATCCTCATAAGGATGGGACTTGGGAACGACGTGGCTTGGTAGTCGGTCATGTACAGTCTGGAAAAACAGCTAATTATATCGGAGTAATGTGCAAGGCTGCAGATGCTGGATATAAAGTCATTATTGTACTTGGAGGTTTGCTCAATTCACTGCGGGATCAAACACAAAAACGCATTGACTCTGACTTTTTCGGATTTTGTACAAAATCAAAAAAAGAAATTGGCGTTGCAAAATTTGATAATTCCCGGCGACCTTTCAGTTTAACCACCTCTGTTGAAGATTTCAGAAAAACAACAGCGGATCGCGTGCAAATAGACCTGAATGCGCTCAATGAACCGGTAGTATTGGTATTAAAAAAGAATGTTACAACACTGAAAAATCTGCGAAATTGGCTTGATGCCAGTAACAAGCGTGGCTTAAGCAATTACCCGATGCTGCTGATTGATGATGAAGCTGACCATGCCTCTATCAATACCAATAAATCAGACCGCAACCCGACAAAAATAAACCAGGGGATTCGAGAACTTCTTAAAATGTTTCCACGAAATTCCTATTTGGGATATACTGCGACCCCTTTTGCCAATATTTTCATTGGGCCTGAAAATGAACATGAAATGCAGGATGGCGAAATGTACCGGGATTTGTTCCCGCGTGACTTTATTCTCAGTCTTGATCCGCCGTCAAATTATGTAGGACCAACAACGGTATTCGATGATGAGTCGGAAGAAAAAGTTTTAAGGGAAATCAATGACAATGAAGATTTGCTTCCAATAATCCATGACAAGGATTTTGTTCCGCACGCCCTCCCTACATCCTTGAGGAAGGCAATAAACTGTTTTCTGCTTATTAAAACGATTCGGGAACTGGATGGTCAGAAAAATAAACATCATTCAATGATGATTAATGTTTCCCGTTTTACAGATGTGCAGGAGCAATTGAAATTGCTGGTTTCTGAACATCTGAGAAAATATCAGCAGGCAATCAAAAATTATGCGGGATTACCTGTTGCAGATGCATTAGAAGAATCTGCGTTGTTGCGCGAGCTAAAAACAGTATGGGAAGAAGAGTTTTCATCTTTTGACAAAGGCTGGTCAAAACGCTGTTTTTCCTGGGAAGAAGTGCAACATCAACTCAATACCTCTGTCAGCTCAATTGCTGTCCTGAGTATCAATAATAAAAGTACGGATCGTTTAGACTACGATGATTACCCTGATGGCAGATCAATTATCGCCGTTGGTGGTCTTGGTCTCTCCCGTGGTCTGACGCTGGAAGGTTTGAGTGTCAGCTATTTCCTGCGTAACTCAATTATGTACGATACGCTTCTGCAGATGGGGCGCTGGTTCGGTTATCGTGAAGGCTATAAAGATCTCTGCCGGATTTTCATGACAGTCGAGGCCGCGTCTTGGTACGGGCATATATCTTCTGCTGTTGAAGAGCTGCGCGAGGAATTCCGGGAAATGGAGCGTATTGGTCTTACTCCATTGGAATTCGGGTTAAAAGTCAGATCTCATCCGGCAGCTCTTATTGTAACCGCCAGAAACAAAATGCGTGATGCAGAAGAGTTTGTGAGTCAGATTGCATTGGAAGGTCGTTTTGCAGAAACCAGCCGTTTGATTAATGATAAAACTGTTTTTGCAGATAACACCCATGTTCTGGAGTCTGCTGTTAAAATGGCAAATTCGGAAAAAACACCAGAGCGAGATCCTCTCGGTTGGCTCTGGAAGGGCGTTTCTTTGGATGTGATGGAAAAGGTTGTTGCTGATTTCAAAAATGCGCCAGATTGTTTATTGACAACAAAAGCTCCTTTAATGGAATATATTTCATGGTTAAAAAATGAAAAAGGAGTTACCTGTTGCGATGTTTTGCTGCGTGGATTGTGTGACGGTGACGATTATACTTGTGCAGGGTATTCATTCTCGCCGATCTCACGATCTTTGGAAAATCGGACTTTTGACGGCAAGCGTTTGACTTTTATTAAACGACACATCATTTCCAGGGGGGATGAAGCTGCCGGTATCTCTCAAGAAAAGATAGAGGAAATCAAAGCTGAATATAAAAGCAGAAATCCTCAAAACAAAAAAGTGAATGTCCCAGACGCGGAGTATCGTCGATTTAAGAAGTTGCATAATTGTCCCCCATTGCTTATTCTTGTTTTTGCAGAAGTGTTTCCATCCGTAAAAGAGGTTCAAGCCGATGGAAAAAAACGCAGAGTTCGCATCGGTGAAGGCATGATTGTTCCAGCTTACGGAATCAGTTTTCCCGGCGATCCCTCCGGCAATCGTCGCCCGGAAAAAACTGTCACCTATACAGTAAACAGAGTGTGGCTTAATGAAAACAGTGAATGGCAGGATGATACTGATGATATGGAGGAGGATGAACAATGAATAATCCATGGAGCGATATTGCAACTCCGTCAAGGGAGTTTAACGTCCGTCTGGTTTCCGACAAACACCCATTAAAACTATATTGGGGAAAAGATGTCCGAGGCGGATATCTCTTCATTGTGCAATTTTCCAAAGATGCGACTCCGGATAAAAAAATGTTACCGGAATTATCCGGCATTCGTGTTGCAGTCGCTCCTGCGCCTGATTGTTGCCGTCTGGTTTTGCTTTTGAATGAAACACCTAACTGGGAATTGTTCAAATCTCTTTGCGTTGATTTGATCTATGCCAGCGAAAATTCATCCAATCATTCTGAAGCGGTAAATATTATTATCCGCCGTCTGTTACGCTGGCATGAGTTTTTAAAGCGCGAAAAACTGCATTTGCTGTCCCCTGAAGCAATAAAAGGTTTAATAGGGGAACTTTTGTTCATGAAAAATGTTCTTGTTCCCCAATTTGGTTGGAGTGAATCAATATCCTTTTGGAAAGGCCCTCTGGGGGCTCCTCAAGATTTTGCGGTCTACGATACGGCTGTTGAAGTCAAAGCCCAATCCGGCAGTTCAAAGCCATATATTCAGATCAGCTCTCTTGAGCAGATGGAAGCTCAACTCCCCGACTTTTATCTAATCGTCAATACTTTGGCGACAATTGATCCAGAACATGAAGAGTCATTTTCGCTGAACTCCCTTATCGCAGATATCAGAAATGAATTAAGCGTAACTGATGATATGACCAGAGAACTTTTTGAGTCTCTTATTTTCCAGGTCGGTTATATTCAGCTGGAACATTACGATACGCCAAGTTACCGTTGCGTAGCAAGCCGTACTTTTTATGTTAGTGATGATTTTCCGCGTTTGATGGTCGGCAATGTTCCCAATGGTATAACCAAAGCAAGTTACCAGATAAGTCTTGACAGTTGCATGCCTTTTGACAAAGAATTGATATTTTCACAAACCGGGGGTGAACAATGACAATAGAGGAATTTTACGAAGATTTCAAGCAGAACTTGTTGGCAGATTCCGGGGATGATTTTGTCCAAAACTCCTTTATTGAAAAAATGTGTGAAGTTGTTTCTGAACAGGGAACAATGCCTGATGCAGAACTTGTTGGATATAAATTCACCCAACGGGGTATTGCAGTTGATGCGTTTGCAAAAGATTCGGAACGAAACCGCTATGTTCTGGTAATTGCTGATTTTCGTAATACCAATGAAATAGAAACCATCACCAACACTGATATTACAAAATCGCTTAAGCGTTTGGATCGCTTTGTTGAATACTGTGGGAAACGTGATTTCGTTGAAGCACTCGAAGAATCTGATCCGGTGTTTCCTCTTGCCAGATACATTTTTGAAAATCGTTCCACAATAAGTTTTGATTTTATTCTGATTACGGATGCCAAAATCAGTGCCAGGGTAAAAGAAATAACGCCTGCTGAATATGATATTCAATTCGCCAAACGCTGCGAAGTTTGGGATATTCAACGACTTTTCGAACTGGAATCTTCCGGCCGTGAAAGAGAAACATTAGAGGTTGATTTCACTCAATATATGCCAGATGGGATTGAATGTCTCCGGGCGTCAACTGGAGATGCATCGTTGCAATCATTTCTTTTCGTATTGCCTGGGGGAATCCTTGCCGATTTATATGAAAAATACGGAGAACGGCTTTTTGAGCAAAATGTTCGTACATTTTTGCAGTTTCGGGGTAAGGTAAATAAAGGTATAAGAAATACAATTGTTCAGCAGCCTTCAATGTTTTTTGCTTATAACAATGGTCTTTCAGCAACTGGCGAAGACGTCATTACAGATGACAATGGAACACGTATAAAGAAAATTACCAATTTGCAAATTGTAAACGGCGGCCAGACCACTGCGTCAATATACACAGCGTGGCATAAGGAACACGCACCCTTAGACGGGATTTTTGTGCAAGTGAAACTTTCTGTTGTTGACAGTGAAAAAGTTAATGATATCGTTCCAAAAATTTCAGAGTATGCCAATACTCAGAACAAAGTTAATGCGGCCGACTTTTTCTCCAACCATCCGTTTCATTTGCGCATTGAAGAATTTTCAAGACGGTTGTGGGCTCCTGCAGCAGATGGCAGTCCCCGACAGACACACTGGTTTTATGAGCGGGCAAGAGGACAATACGCCAATGCTCAAACAAAACTGTCGAAAGCAGAGGCATCATGCTTCATTGCTCTTAACCCCAAAGATCAGATGTTTACCAAAACTGATCTGGCGAAATATTACCTGACTTTTAATGCTATGCCGTTTCTGGTATGTCTCGGTGCTCAAAAAGCATTTGCGGGCGCATCCGGACATAAAGGTTTTGTTTCCATTATTGCAGATGAATGGTCAAAACATTGCAATAAAGATGGCGACAATACATCTATCAACGAAGTTTGGTACAAGACCGTCATCGCCCAGGCGATCTTGTTCAAGGCTTTGAACAAACGCTTAGCGAGTATTCTTCGTGATCTTAATTACGGCAGTTATAAGTCTGTGATTATTCCTTACACGCTGGCAAGATTTATTCATGAAATTGGCAAAACTGAGTTCAGTTTTGATTTCGGTAAGGTGTGGCAAGCTCAAAATGTTGCTGACGCCGTAATGGATAACCTGCTTGAGATCGCTGATTCAATAACACATTACTTTATGGATAAACAGACAAATGTAAGTGAATTTGCCAAGCGTGAAACCTGTTGGCAGGAGATTCAGAATTTGCCAATGACCTTGCATGGAACTATAAAGCCATTTTTACGCTATAAGGACGATGCAAAAGACGAACAACGCAGTGCTCAACAGGCGCAGAAAGATTTAAATAAAATTCATGTTCTTCAGTATGTAGTTGAAAAGGGAGAACAATATTGGTGGAAGTTGCGCGATTGGAATGACGGGAAGCATATCCTCTCTCCCAAAGAGCGCGGTGTATTAGATATCGCTTGCAAGATATCACTTG
This sequence comes from Kiritimatiellia bacterium, assembly GCA_045630425.1. Classification (GTDB taxonomy): domain Bacteria; phylum Verrucomicrobiota; class Kiritimatiellia; order RFP12; family UBA1067; genus UBA1067. The sequence continues at coordinate 28,491 of JAZQTB010000085.1, forward strand.
GAAAGATTCCTTCAGACGCACAGGCGAAAGTCCTTGTCGCTGCTGAAAAAAGAGCTATTGAAGAAGGCTTCTATGTCGAGTAAACACAAAAAAAACATCATTCCCGTCATTGATCTTTTTGCTGGTCCCGGCGGTTTGAATGAAGGATTTTCTCATAAAATTGGCGGAGAACGGTGTTTTAAATCGGTGCTTTCGGTTGAAAAGGAAGCGCCGGAACATCAAACGCTGTCGCTTCGTGCTTTTTACAGATATTTTCTGTATCGTGATTTTCCTGTTCCGCAAGAATATTACGACTATATCCAGAAAAGGAATAACGTAACCCGTGAACAATTGTGGAAAAAATATCCGGATGCTGCTGCAGAGGCCGACAATGAAGCATTGCAGTTTACTTTGGGAGAAGATGACGGTCCTCTCGGATTTCCTTTTTTGGCGGATAAAATCAGAAAAGCTCTTGGTGGAGAAAAAAATTGGCTGTTAATTGGCGGGCCTCCATGTCAGGCTTATTCTTTGGTGGGGAGATCAAAGCAGCTGGGAGAACTGAAAAAAATAGAAGGTTCCATGTCTGGGGCTGAACAAAAATTTTATCAGGATCACCGTCACAAGTTGTATCGACAGTATTTACGTATTTTGGCATATTTCGCTCCTGCAGTATTTGTCATGGAAAATGTCAAAGGTATTTTGTCGGCAAAGCTTAATGGAGAACTGATTTTTCCACAAATTCTAAATGATCTTAAAGCACCAGCTGTTTCAGCAAAAGGGTATGGGTTGGAAGCTAAAACCAAACATACGTATCATATTTTTTCTTTTGTTTCAGGAACGGAGCCGGAAGATATCTCTGAATATTTGATAAAGAGCGAAAATTATGGGATTCCCCAAGCACGACATCGGGTCATTTTGCTTGGTGTTAGAGATGATATATGGAAAAGGATTGGAGGCAATGTCAGAAAACTGGAAAAACAAACTCAAACATCGGTAAAAAGAGCTATCGGCAATTTGCCTGTTTTGAGAAGTGGTTTTACCCATCGAGATGATACCCTTGAATCTTGGAAAAATTACTTGGCAGAAGTTATTAATGAAAATTTTTTTTCTGAATTTAGCGATGAAGTCAAACAGATGTTTATGGCATATATCAAACAAAGAGAAACTTTTTCGGCAGAAAGAATAACAGAAGAGCGTTATAAAATAGATAAAGGATTGCTTGATAACTGGTATGGTGATCCTTTGCTAAAGTGTTATTTGAATCATGAAACAAGAGCGCATATGGCAAGAGATTTATATCGCTATTTTTTTGTTTCTGTTATGGGGGTGCTTCAAAAGCGTTCTCCGCAATTAAAAGATTTTCCAGATGATTTGTTGCCAGAACATAAGAATGTTGTTAGGAAATCGGATTCTGCAGGTAAAAATGAAAAATTAGAACAAAAATTTGCAGATCGTTTTAAGGTGCAGATTTGGGATAACCCATCTTCAACTATAACATCGCACATTTCTAAGGATGGACATTACTTCATTCACCCGGATCCGTTGCAATGTCGCAGTCTAACTGTTCGAGAAGCCGCACGTCTGCAAACCTTCCCAGATAATTATTTTTTTGAAGGTAATCGGACGCAACAGTATCATCAGGTAGGAAATGCCGTGCCGCCATATCTTGCTCATCAGCTTGCTATGATTGTTTATGATATTTTCAGAGCTATTTAGAGAAACAGAGATAAATATGAAAGAATGTCTGTTAATCGAATTTTATGTCTTGGAAGCGTTTCGTTCTTGGCTTGGACAACATGAACGTAACGGTGGGAAGGGATATGCTCCCAAAACAATAAATCGTTACATTGACGCTATGCGAAATTTGCAAATGGCAAGAGCGTATTTAGTTGCAAAGTAGGTCTGACCAACTTTGCAACTTTTATCATGTGCTTTATTGAGGGCAGGAGGCCTGCGCAGGCAGTCAAAATCTCGTGTTTCTGGCAAATATTTTGAGTTATCTTCTTTCATCTGAGAAAATGAGAATCGTATGCGGAAAATTCTAAAGGGCAATAAAGGCAGTATTTCAGCGTCTATCCATCCAGGTCATCTATGCTAAAGCCATAGTTTACAAACTATGGCCAAGTCGATTGGTATGGTGGATTTTAAAACTCTCGCAGGGTAGTTGTATGATTTTGGATTCGTAGTGGTTACAATTATAAGGATGGGCTTCTAATTGACCTTATAAGGCGTGTTGTGCTATAATATTGGAGTTAACTTTCCTTTTGGGGTGATTTATGATATATCGAACTAAAGAAGAAATGCTCAAGGTTCTGGGTGAAAACTTGAGGGCGCAGCGACTTGCCGCTAATATATCACAGCAAACTGCTGCTGATAGGAGTGGCGTGTCGCTTAAGGCTATTCGTAACCTTGAGTTAGGGGAGAATTCTTCAACTCTGTCGCTTCTTGCATATTGCCGTACTCTCGGCAAGGTGGATTGGCTTATGGCTATTGCACCGCCTGAGATAGATGAATCATTGTTTAAGAGAAGGGATATTGAAAAGAAACGGCAGAGGGCTGGACGGGCCTTCAAGGAGGTTCGCCGTGGCTGAGTTTAGACATGTTAAGCGTGTGATAGTGTCGCTCTGGGGGCATCGTGTTGGGATGATTGTTCCGACAGGTTTGCGAGGTGAGTCTTACGCTTTTCAATATGATCAGAAGTTTCTTAAATCTGGAATAGAAATTTCTCCTCTTATGATGCCGCTTCGTCGAGAGCCTTATGCGTTTTTGGATCTTCCCAGGAGCGAATATTCGGGATTGCCACCGGCTTTTGCCGATTCACTGCCGGACGCATTTGGTCGTGGGCTGATAGATCGATGGCTCGAAGATCGAGGATATGTCCGTTCAGAAATAACTGCACTTGATCGGCTATCGTATATAGGGCGCCGCGCTACAGGCGCACTGATGTATGAGCCTGATCATGGGCCTGGAGGGAGACCAGATGCGTTTGAGATGCGAAATCTTGTTGAAGCGGCACGAAAGGCGGTTAACGGGGAGTTAGCCGATCTTGACGGAGCAGAGGCTCTGCGGGCAATTATAAGGATTGGCTCTTCCGTTGGAGGAGCGCAGGCAAAGGCGCTTGTCGGGTGGAATCGCGGCACTGATCAATTCCTTTTCGGTGATCGCGATTTGCCAGAAGGGTTTGAGCATTGGATAATCAAGTTTACTCCACGTGAGTACCCTTGGCGCGGCGAGAAGGAGTTTGAAATTTATAAAAAGGCTTGCGCTGCTGGTATTACTATGAGCGAGTGTGCACTTTATAAGTTAGATGGTCTTAGCCATTTTATGACGAAGCGTTTTGATCGTGATGGGGCTCGGCATCATCATGTGCAGACTTTTTCGGCTATGGCTCATTTCCCGATGTCTGTTCCTTTAGAGTTTAGGACATACGAACAGTATCTTGCCACTGTTGATGCTCTTCACCTTGGATATGATGCGATGGAAGAGGCTTTTAGGCGGATTGTATTCAATGTTGAAGTTGATGAGTGTGATGATCATACTAAAAACTTTGCCTTTATGTTGAAGGAGGGTGGAGAATGGGAGTTAGCTCCGGCGTATGACCTTACAGGATCAGATTTCCCTTCAAATGATCCTTGGACGGCGCATAGTGGCAATCATCAGTTGTCTATAAATGGTAGGCGGTCTCAAATATCAGATAAAGATCTCTTGGAAGTTGCTGATCGATTTGCAATCGGAACAGCGGAACGTGTTTTAAAAGATGTTAAATCGGTGGTTGTAAATAGAAGATCATGAACGCCTTTACTTGCACAGGATCGTATGCGATTATGATTCTTTATGGAATCAAGCGGACGGAGAATCGCAATATGCTGCCGGAGCCGAGAGAAGGGCTCGCTGCGATTTCTTGTTCGAAGTCGTTTTGCAAGGAGCAATATGGAATGTTTATGGCGATGGCTGCGCACGAGCTTTCGGATGAGGATTTTGAGAAGCTGCCTTCCTGGCGCGAAGTGAAGGATTGGCCGGGCAAGATTATCGCAGTTTGTAACTACAAGGCGCGGGATGGCTTAAATCTAGTATTGGAGGATGGCGTCTATAAGTCCAAGCCATCGCCAAAGCAAAAATGGGATGAAGGCTATCGGTTCTGGTGGGACCTCTCTAACGTAAGGCGCCTCGCCGAGCCCATCCCTTGCCGCGGCAATGTCGGTATGTGGCAGCTATCAGACGCTCTCGCGGCAAAAGTTGAGGCGGCGGTTTGTGGAATGAATAAAAACGGTTAAAAATGATATAATATGCACTGTCGAAATAACTGATTTTTCATGTTTTGTAAATAATGATAGAAAGGATTGTTTAATATGAAATCTTTATTGATTTTGATATGCTTAGCAGCGTTAGCTGGATGTTCAATGTTTATGGATGTTGGCGTCGGAGCTCCGGTTGATGATGTGCAAGTTTTTGTTGCAGAAGGATATTCGTTGGAACGCGCAATAGTTTCGGCAGCTCAAAGGCGAAGATGGATGCCCAAGAAAACAGACGAAAAGACTTATCGGTTGACGATTATTCAGCGAAAAAATCGTTGCGTGGTTGATGTTGTCATGAATGGAGAAAAGAGTTTTTCCATATTGCCGGTGGAAAGTAATATTCCTGTTCGTAAGTACGATCAATGGGTTCAGAACTTGTGGCGCGAGATTGTTCATCGGGCTAATATTGCCCGCTAATAGGGTTAGGAAGGGGCGCCAATTATTTTGCGATTAAATTGACGTCTGTTTTTGAAAGAATTGATTTCGCAAAGTAGTGTGCTTTGGCCATAGTTTGCAAACAGTGTCCAGCGGCATATTTACGCGGCAAAATGCTGTCTGTAGTTACCACCGCATTTTGCAAAATGCGAAGGTAAGGCTCTGTAACAAGTTCTGCATTGTTTTTATCATAGATATTTGTTACAATATCGGCGTTATGCGATGCAAAATTGTTACACGCGGCAAGCCGTTTCAGTCGAAGCTTGCGCCATACGAGGCGGAGATAAAGGAACTTAAGGCGAGCGGAGCGAGCATTCGGGCCATTGCGGCGGAAATGACGTCTCGGCATGGGCTTACTGTCTCCCATAATGCCGTAGCATCGTTCTTGAAGACTCATGGATTGTCGCACAAGAGTTTTCTTGACGGTATTTCGCAGACGCGTAAATATGAGCTTCTCAAACAGTTGAAGGCTGTCTGGACGCACGACTCGACTTCGATTGAGGGCAATACGCTCACGCTTGGCGATACGATGGCGGTCTTGGAATACGGACTTACAGTGAAGGGTAAGCCGCTCAAAGATCATCAGGATGTTGTCTCTCATGCGAAAGGAGTTGACTTCGTACAATCGCTCATCGGCAAGAGGAAGATTACTGTCGATGATTTGTTTACATTGCATCGCATTGTGGTCGGAGAGGCGTCGTATGATGTTTACCGACCGGTTGGCGCGTGGAAGCGCGAGGATAACGGAACGTACGGGGTCGAGAACGGAAAAAGCGTCTATATGCCATACGCGACGGCGGATGACACTCCAAAACTTATGGATGCGTGGCTTAAGGCGTTCAACCAGTCCTTCAAGAGCGTAAAAACGCAAGAGGCGGCATTGGAAGCTTATGTTTTTGCTCATGTGGCTTTTGTGCGGATACATCCGTTTTTTGACGGCAACGGCCGGCTCGCCCGGCTTCTTGCGAACATTCCGGTTCTCGCCGCCGGATTTCCTCCGATAGTTGTGCCATCCGAGGCGAGGCTCGACTATATCCGAGAACTTTGGGAATACCAACGGGCGGTGGGTGTAATCAGTCTTGTAAACTGCGAGCTTCTTCCTGAATCGTCGCGCCTTTGCAATCTTCGCGGCCTTGTTAAAGATTGGTGGCAGGCAACACTTGATCTTGTGGACGAAGCGAAAGGCGCTGGTTCTCGGAGTCAGTAACTACCTTCACATTTTGCAAAATGTGAAGGTATTGGTTGATACTGTACAGTGAAAGTGATATCATATTGATTATGAGAAGAAAAACAACAGTTGTAATGTTAATGGCGCTTGCAGGGGCGCTCATCGGGTGTCTCGGCCCAAAAGGAGGAAAAATGAAATTGCCGGATAATGCCGTTTTGTTGGATGTTCGCCAAATTGATGAGTTTAATGCCGGACATATTGATGGCGCGGTATTGGTGCCGCATGATACGATTATTGAGAAGGTCGGCGCAGTTGTACCGGATAAGAATACTCCTGTATATGTGTACTGCCGCTCAGGTCGGCGTTCGGCGCTCGCGGTTGAGGCCATGAAGAAACTCGGGTATACCGACTTGACCGATCTTGGCGGAATGGATGAAGCTGAAAAGCGTCTACTTCGCTTAATAATCAGGAGATGATTTAATAATTTGGGGACGCTGTTAGGCGTGTACACCTCGGTATAATAATAATCGTGGAGCATTATGAAAATGGAGAAAAAGATGGTAAAGCATATTATTCTTTGGAAACTGAAAGATGAAATCTCTGACAAGGCTTCTGTTAAGGCCGGGATTAAGGTTGGCCTTGAGGGGTTGAAGGGTGTTGTGCCCGGGCTCGTCGATATTGTCGTTAATACTCAGGGGCTTGCGAGTTCGAATGCCGATGTGATGCTGGATTCGACTTTTGAGTCAGAAGCCGCCCTTAAGGCGTATGCCGTTCATCCCGCTCACGTTGAAGTCGCCGATCGTGATGTGCGTCCCTATACGCAAACCCGCCTTTGTCTCGACTTTGAGGTGTAAGGAATCGTAAGCCGATGAAAAAGAATTTTGGAAAGAAGAATTGGATGTTCCCGATGCCGGTTTTGATGATCGGCACATACAATGAGGATGGAACGCCGAATATGATGAATGCCGCGTGGGGCGGCATTACACTTGAAGATGAAATAACAATCTGCATCGATACCGCGCACAAGACATGGGCGAATATTGCCGCGCGCAAGGCGTTTACCGTCGCGTTCGGAACGGCTGATACCGTCCGTGCATGCGATTATCTTGGGATCGTGAGCGGCAATGATGCTTCCGATAAGGTCGCGAAGAGTGGTTTTACCGCGTCAAAGAGCGAGTTTGTCGACGCGCCGGTGATGGCGGAGCTTCCGCTTGTTCTTGAGTGCGAGCTTGTTTCGATGAACGAGGAGAACTGCAACGTCGTAGGACGTATCTTGAATTGCGCTGTTGATGAAACGGCGCTGACGGACGGTAAGCCCGACGCGGCGAAAATGAAGCCGATCTGCTACGACCCCTGCGCACATGTTTACCGCGTTATGGGAGAGGAAGTCGCAAAGGCGTTTTCATGCGGTAGGGAGTTATAGTTTTGTTTTTAACCACCGCAAAATCAGGGGTGGTATAATGTCTTTCAAAATCCGTTTGCATATTGATCCATTAAAAGGAACGTTGATTGCTGTTTAGGAGAACAGATGATGAAATATGCGATAATGAGCGACATACACGGTAATCTTGAAGGGCTTGATCCTTCGGGTTCGGGTGCGGGTGTGTTACCAAAACGGAGTGTATTCCACTTTGGTAATTACTAAAACGGAATATGCTCCGCTTTGGTAATTGTCTTTGGGGAGGGAATTTGATATAATTGTCGCATGAAACCGAGGATTTATGATGAGATAGTTTCGCATAGCCTAAAGAATTTCAGGCAGATGGTTTTTTTAAGCGGGCCGCGGCAGGTGGGTAAGACAACTGTTGCCAAGGCTCATGCGAACCATTATTTGAATTGGGACAATGACTCGGTTAAACAGCTTATTCTTTCGGGCCAGGGGAAGGTCGGTGCCGATTGCGGATTAGATCGTGTTCATGCCGAGATGCCGGTTGTAGCTTTTGACGAGATACATAAGTATCCAAGATGGAAACAGTTTCTTAAGGGATTCTTTGATGATTACGAAGTGAACTGCCGCATAATTGCAACGGGGTCGGCGAGAATGGATGTTTATAAAAGGGGTGGAGACAGTATGATGGGAAGGTATTTTCCTTATCATGTACATCCTTTGAGCGTGGCGGAGTTGTTGACGACAGAACTTCCGAGTGAAGAGATTATCCGTCCGCCGTCGAAGCTTGATGACGAGGAGTGGACGGCGCTTTGCGATTTTGGAGGTTTCCCCGAGCCGTTTTTGAAGCGCAGCCGAATGTTTTCTTCAAGGTGGAATCGTTTGAGAAGAGAACAACTCCTTAAAAGCGACATTCGAGATTTGACGCGGATTTCTGAAATTGATCAGTTGGGCGCATTGGCTGAGATATTGGCGAATCGATCCGGCGAACAGCTTGTTTATAAGGCGTTAGGTAATGAAGTGAAGATCGACGAGAAGACAGCGAAAAGCTGGACTGCAGCGTTGAAACATCTTTTTTACGGATTTGAGATTCGTCCTTGGTTTAAAAACGTTGAGAATTCAATACGGAAAACGCCGAAGTGGTTTTTGCGGGACTGGGCATTGGTCGTTGAGCCCGGCAAGCGCTTTGAGACGATGGTCGCGTGTCATCTCTTAAAAGCGGTAGAAGGGTGGACGGACCTCGGGTTAGGTGAGTTTGAACTTTTCTATATTCGTGATAAGCAAAAGAGAGAAGTCGATTTTCTTATGACGAAAGATCATGAGCCTTGGATGCTCGTTGAAGCGAAGAGCGGTGAGCGCAAGTTGTCGGAAAGTCTAATCCGTTTTGCAGGGAAGTTAAAGGTGCGGCATATCTTTCAGGTTGTTAAGGATCTTCCGTACGAAAAAGTGGATCTCTTTAAATACGAGCGTCCTGTGATAGCTCCGGCGAGAACATTTTTTTCGCAATTGATATGACAGATGCATTATGAAGATATGGTATAATATTAAAGAAATTCGAGGTATATGAAGAACATAATCACATTGATAAACGGCTTTGGTAATATTTATCGTTTGGTGGTGGCATAAAAAGGTGAAAATGAAATCGTTCTAAAGTATGAGTTTGATTTAAAAAGGAGGAAAAAATGGCAGAGAAGAAGAAATGTTTTATCTGTGGGGCGACGAAAAATCTCGTTCGTACCGAATGTTGCGGCAAGTGGATATGCGACGACGAGGATGAATACGTTCCGTTTTCTTATGCAAGGAACAGTTGCCATAGAAACCACAGCCGGTTCACTTTGTGTGCATATCACCACGAGAACGGACATAAAGGCGATTGGAAGACGTGTGAGGAGTGTCGTAAGATGGCGGAACCTGAAATGGTGGCTTGGTACGGGACAAATGAGTACAACTGGGAAAAAATGCCTGATCCACCTAAGTTTGAACCGACGAAGTGTTGTAAGTGCGGAAAAACAATCAGCCTTCCACAAGGCGGGTATTCGCATGGAAAAGAAGGCTATGAATGCTCAGACTGTTTTTCTATTGAAGCGCCGTCCTTGATTCAACAGACTGAAATTCCAAAAGTGATTGAGGATGCGGAGGTTGGAGGTTGTATGGTTATTAAGCTTAAGTTGGAGTTGAAGTACACAAAAATCAAACGAGTGATAACGCTACCTGGGAGTTTAACGCTGCTGGATCTTAATAGAGTCATTCAACGTATGTTTGGCTTCGAAAATGATCATCTTTGGAACTTTCGGGATCGTGACGGCAATGAGTACAACACATGTTGCGATCCGTTTGGCGGTCCGCTCAATATGTATACGGATGGCATGCTGGAGCCAGATGACTTTACTGTCGATGAAGTCATACCGGATAGAGGGGATGTGCTTCTTTACTCGTATGATTATGGTGACGGTTGGGAAATAGTAGTGACGCGCATGGCCGACCCGAAATCGTCTGAAGTGGCTTGCATCGAAACACGCGGAACCAATGCTATTGAGGATATTGGTGGGGTCGGGGGCCTTGAGGAATTCACTAAGGCTTTAAAAAAGTGCAAACTTAAGGGACAAGAAGACGATTCTGAAGATAACAGCGGTTGGCCGATTGCCGAGTGGGGCTATGATGATCCGGAAGTACGGGAAGAATTCCTTGCTGGCCCAACGACGGATAAGTTGACTCAGATTCTCAGAGATGAGATTACGCTCAGCGAGGAGCGAAGAAAGGCTGTTATCGAGGCGGAGCAACGTGAGCAGATGTTCAAAAAAACTGGACGGAACGAACCATGCCCGTGCGGTAGTGGTAAAAAATTCAAAAAATGCTGCGGTGCAAATCGGTAAAACAATGCAAGATTCACATCTTCCAAGGAGTCTATTAGGGAGGCCGCGTTAGAAACGATTGATCGCCTGTAGGAGTTCTTCGTTTCGATGGAAATGCCGCGCTCGCTTAGGGAAGGGGCGCTAGTCGGGTGTCTCGGACCAAAAGGAGGAAAAATGAAATTGCCAGATAATGCCGTTTTGTTGGATGTTCGCCAGGCGGATGAATTTAACGCCGGTCATATCAAAGGCGCGGTATTAGTGCCGCATGATACGATAGCGGAGAAGATCGGCGCAGTTGTGCCGGATAAGAATATTCCCGTATATGTTTATTGCCGTTCGGGCCGGCGTTCTGCAATTGCGATTGAGGCTATGAAGAAGCTTGGGTATACTAACCTGACCGACCTTGGCGGAATGGATGACGCTAAAAAGCGTCTGCGAAAATAAGATATTGGAGAGTGCTTCAAAGAGTGATTTAGATATCTTTGTTGGTCAAGACACGAATTACAAATGACTGATTCTTCGCGCAACAAGTGCGCTTAGAATCAGTCATTATATTTGGATTTTCCGTATTGCAGGTGTAGGCCTGAGAAAGAAATTTTAACTTTTTTTGATTTTTCCCCTTGACTTTTGTTGAA
>JAZQTB010000086.1:0-18098 GCA_045630425.1 Kiritimatiellia bacterium
TTTTCAGATGTGGCGAATTGCGCTGGACTGCGACCCCAAGACCTACTCGTGTACGTCGAGCGGGCGCAAGGACGCGCAAATCGCCCATATCAAAAGGTGAGCACGGTTGCAGCAACATCCGCCGCGATATGAACAGTCACGGGGAAATAAGGAATAATAAGATTGTGGTTATTACTGTGAAACGGAACATTTAATCCGCTACGGTAACGACGGCGGCGCAGGCTGAAAGCCCGGCGCCGAATCCGGCGATCAGAACGCGACCCGAAACGCCGCGCTCGGCGATGGTGAGCGGTATGGAAACAGAGCCTGGGTTGGCGAACTCTTCGCCGCTCGTGCGGAGTTTATCCGCGAATCCGAGAGTGTTGGCCAACTGCCGGACCATATACATGTTGGCCTGATGCGGAACGAACGCGTCTACGCGGGCCGCTCCGATATCGGCGATAAAGCGCTTGAGAAACGGAGCGACCTCGCACGCGACGAAGGAAAAGACGCCGAAACCGTCCATTTTTATCGGGCCCGACGCCCCGCACGAAAGCGCGTCCGAAGCCTTTGAATAAAAATCCACGAAACTGCCCTCGCCCTCGCCCGCCGAAACGACCGTCGCGCTCGCGGCGTCGCTGAAAAGCGGAGTCGTCGCCGCGTCCGCCGGATCCGACAGCGCGGACTGGATGTCGCCGTCTATAACGAGAATCTTCCGCCCCGTGTCGGCCGCCATCCGGCCCGCGAGATAAACGGCGTACGGATACGCGCTGCAGGCCATCTGAAGATCGAACGCCGGAATATCCGCACCGAGACCGAGCGCCGAGGCCACCGCCACGGAAAGCTGAGGAAAGCGCTTCTCGTTCGAAAACGTCGCCGCGACGACTCCGCCTATTTCGGAGAGCTCATCACGCGGGATTTTGGATGCGGCCGCCATCGAAAGGTCGAACATCGAAACGCCCTCCCCGACGACAAAGCGTTTCGTGAATCCCGTCGCCTCGAGAGCCTTGTCGGACATCACGCCGCGATTGTCGACCCCGACATCGCCTACGGCGGTTTCGATACGCTCTAAGACTATCTCTTTTACGCGTATCATACGAGATTCTCGCGAAGTTCGGGAACCTTCGCCGCGAGCCAATCGTGACACGCGCCGTAAATCGCCTGCGCGGTGGAACCGAAAGGCAGCGATTCGGGAATTTTCGCATACTCCTCGAGATCGGCTCGCGTAAGCGACGAAAAAAGTTTCGACATCACGGGAATGTACGACGCGCTCATCGAAAGCGTGTCGGCGCCGAGCGCGGCCCAGTAGAGCCCGACGACCGGATCGGCCGCGGACTCTCCGCAGACGCTCACCGGAATTCCCGCGCCCTTCGCCGCGTCAATCGTCATCTTAACGAGCTTCGTGACGGCGGGATTGAGCGGCTGATAAAGATGAGCGACGGCCTCGTTGCCGCGGTCGGCCGCCATCGTATATTGAACGAGATCGTTCGTTCCGATCGAAAAGAAGTCGCATCGGGCCGCGAGTTCCCCGGCCAGAAGCGCCGCGCTCGGAACCTCTATCATAGCTCCGACCTTGATGTTCCTGTCGAACTCGACGCCCTCGGAGGCAAGTTCGCGCTTGATCGATTCGAGCGCGCACGCGACCTCGGTCATCTCCTCGACGCACGAGACCATCGGATACATCAGGCGCGCCTGCCCGTAGGCGGACGCGCGGAGAATCGCGCGGAACTGAGTGCGCATCACATCGCGGTTCGAAAGCAGATAACGGATCGAGCGGTTGCCGAGAAAAGGGTTGGACTCCTTAGCGGTTATGCCGCGAACCATCTTGTCGCCGCCGATGTCGAGAGCGCGTATCGTGGCCGACGCCCCGGGCGGCATGAACTTGGCAGTAAATTCAACGGCGCTGCGGTACGCCTCGAACTGCTCCTCCTCGGAAGGCTCGACCTCGTTGGTCAGCCAGAGGTATTCGCTCCGGTAAAGTCCGATCCCTCGCGCTCCGTAAGCCTTGACGCCCGCAATCGGGACGCCGGGATGAATATTGGCGTAAATCAGAATCTCGCCGCCGTCTTTAAGGGTTCCCGCGGGAACCCCGGAGGCTACCTCCTCGGCGAGGTCTTTCTGGCGCTTCACCAGCGCGGCGAAATCAGCCTCCGTCGCCTTGTCGGGATTTAAGGTTATAGCGCCGTTGGTGCCGTCCAAAAGAACCGTCTCGCCGGGGGATACGCGCGAAGTGATGTCGCCGAGGCCCGTAACGGCCGGGATCGCCAGGGCTCTCGCAAGAAGCGCGGCGTGGCTCGTCGTCGAGCCGCCGTTGATCGCGATGCCGAGAACGTACTCCTTGGGAAGCTGAACCGTCTCGGACGGGGTCAGACCGTCGGCCACGATAATCGAGGGCGTCGTTATCTCCAGCTTCGGATGCCTGTCGTAACCGATAAGCGTCTTAAGGAGACGGCGCTCGATATCGTCGAGATCGCGCACGCGCTCCCTGAAGTACGGATCGTTCATCCGCTCGAACTGGGCCCTCGCCCCGCTCGCCGTCCTGCGCACCGCGGCCTCGGCGTTAAGACGGTCCTTCAAAATGTAACCTTTGGTCTCGTCCTGGAGAACGATATCCTCGAGAATCATTAGATGACACTCGAAAACGCGCACGTCGGAGCGGCCCGTACGCTCTTTGAGAACGGATATGAGCCCCTCGAGGTCGCGCTTCGTTTCGACCATAGCGCGCTGAAGCCGGCGCATCTCGTTGTCGACGAGACGCTCCTCGATGACGTATTCGCGGATAGGTATCTCGCCGTCACCGCGATAAATGAACACGGGACCGGCGGCGAAGCCTCTCGCCGTCGGAAGTCCCGCGATCGTCTTCATCGGTTTACTGCTCATCCGGAATATCGAACTTGCGCGCGACAAGCGCTTCAAGCTCATCCAAAACCTCTACGGCCTGAGGACCGCTCGCCGTCACCTTCAGAACCGTTCCGCACGTGGCCTCAAGCGTCATAAGCGCCATGATCGACTTGCCGGAAACGGCGTTGCCGTCCTTCTCGACCTCGACGTCGGCGTCGAAGCGGCTCGCGGTCTTCGCGAAAAGCCCGGCCGGACGCACATGCATCCCGTACTTGTTCTGCAGGGTGAATTCTCTCGTGATTTTATCTGCCATTTGTTTTACCCTTCCCTTTTTTCACCTTGAAATCTTGAGCTCTGCGATGGAGATGATCCGACAGATCGGCCACAGGATCATACCCTGCCAAAATCAACTTCTGCTGCTGGGCCGCCGTCTCGACGAGATTGACGAGGTCGCGCCCTTCCGAAACCGGAATAATGATATTCGGCACGTCGACACCGAGAATCGTACGCGCCCGGCGCGTCTGACCGATACGGTCGACTTCGCCCTTTATGTCGTTGAGACGTTTAAGCGTCAGGACGAGCTGGAGACGTTTTTCGCCGCGCACCGCATTGACTCCGAAAACCCTCGAGACGTTCATGATGCCGATGCCGCGGATCTCCATGAAGCCGGCTGTCGAATCGCTCGCGCTGGCAAACAGGAAGTTGGTCGCGACATCCTTGCGGATGCATGTCAGATCGTCCGCGATGAGCGCGTTGCCTCGCTTGATGAGACCGAGAGCCGTTTCGCTCTTTCCGAGTCCGGGATCGCCTTCGATGAGGACCCCGAGTCCGGAGACCTCGACCATGGTCCCGTACAGCGACGTTTTAGGCGCGCCGAGCTGCTCCATTATGAACGTGGCGTGACGGGAGAAGATGCGGGTCTTCAGAGGGCTTTCCATTATGACCGCCCCGCACTCTTCGGCGATTTTTATCTCCTCCGCGGAGGCGTGACGATCGGCGGTAAACACGAAAAGCCACGCCTTGTGGGCGGTAAGCTCCCTGAATCTCGCCGTACGCTCCTTATCGGAAAGCGAAGTGAGATATGCCCATTCCGCATTTCCGATAAGCTGGAGGCGCTTCCACGCGAAGCACCCGAAAAAACCGGTAAGCGCCAGCCCGAGACGGTTGACTATAGGCTCGGCCATCACCTTGGAGACGTTCTCGGCCCCCGCGACCAGTTTAATCTTCAAACGGTCGCGTCCGGCTTCGAGAAAGTCGGCCACGGTGAAATTCGTGCCCTTGTCCGCGTCTTTGGCCGGCAGGTTTTTCATTTCCACCCTCAGTTCTTCGCGGATGCGGCGCGCTGTTTTCTTACAGCGCCCTTGCGGGCCTTGACGCGCATTCTCAGGAGCTGACGCTCGGCGCGCGCGGCGGCCGCGTCGATGACGCTCTTGGCGCTCTCGGAAAATTCCTTCGCGCCGACGGCCGTCTCTCCGAGACGGTTGGCGACGACTTCGGCCATGTACATGCGCTTCTTGACGTCGATGTCAATAACGATATTGATGGACGTTACTTTGGGAAATTTCGCGGCGAGCTTATCCATGCGCAGCTGCGCATACTCCTTGAGAGCTTCAAGCCTCACGTCGCTGTGCCTCATGGTGATTTCTATGCTCATTGTCTTGCTCCTTTCTTTTGGTTCTTTTTTTTACATTCTGAAATCTTCGCCGAGATAACGCGAACGGACGACCTCGTCGCGGATAAGTTCCTCGGTGCTGCCCTCTTTCAGAAGACGGCCGTTGTAGACCATGTACGCGCGGTCGACCACGGAAAGGGTCTCTCGCACGTTGTGGTCGGTGATTATGATGCCGAGCCCCTGCTTCGCGAGGCGGCGGATGATGTCCTGAATTTCGTTGACCGACAGCGGATCTACGCCCGCGAACGGCTCGTCGAGCATGAGGATCGCGGGATTGCGCACGAGCGCGCGCGCGATTTCGAGCTTTCGCCGCTCTCCCCCCGAAAGAGTGTAAGCGGGCTGATCGGCGACCTTCATGAGATCGAAGGGGGCGAGAAGCTCCTCGGCCCGCGCATTGCGCTCCTTACGGTTGAGAGGCAAGGTCTCGAGAATCGCCATGACGTTATTCCAGACCGAAAGCTTTCTGAAGATGCTCGGCTCCTGGGCGAGATATCCGAGCCCTTTGCGGGCGCGTTTGTAAACGGGGTCGAACGTGATATCCTCGCCCTTAAAAACGATCTTGCCGCGATTCGGGGTCACAAGACCAACGATCATGTAAAACGTCGTCGTCTTGCCGGCGCCGTTGGGACCGAGAAGTCCGACTATCTCGCCGCACGAGCAGGAGACGTCCATTCCGTTGACGACCGTACGGTCGCCGTAAATCTTGATGAGCCCGGTCGCCCTGAGGTCAGGCTCTTTTTTGGCGGCGGACTTCTCCGCGGCCATCGCGCTCATCGCCTGAGAAACTACATCTTCTTGCATCATCTTGTTGAAGGTTCCGATCCTATTTGCCGAGGAAGCGTTTCGCGCCGTCCTTCGCGTCCCCGTTGCCGACATCCACCGTGATCACCGAGCCGTCGACCTCGACCTGCTCGGTATCCACCCAGAATGTTATCTTCCGGCCCTCGACCTGACTCTTGCGCTTGCCGTTGTCGTTGAGCCGGGCGGGAACTCCCTTGGATTCGTCGCTGTAGAGAACTACCCTGCTGAGGGCCTTGTTGTACGTCGCCTTTGCGCATGTGCCGGAGCGAAGCTCGTTCGTCACCGCGACATTGCCTATGGCGACGATCCGCTTAAGTTCGTTCGTTCCGCCGAGAAAAAGGGTAACCTCGTCGGCATGCATCTTGAACTCGACGTCGTCGACGAAGACGTCGCCTTCGAAAACGAGAACGCCCTCCTTGCGCAGATAGGTCGACCGGTCGCTCGTTACCTTGACGTTGCGCGGCATATTCGTCGAGGCGGCGTTCTCCTTGGCGGCCTTGGCGGCGACCTCAACGACGGGCGCGCCGGCATCGGAACCGGCCGGCGGATTCGACGCCTGAAGCGCCGCAGCAAATACAATTGACGCTAAAACCATTATAACTTTACTCCTTCGAATTTCATGTCGGATGACTCGATGACGACGTTTGAAGATATTTTAACGAATTCTTCGGGAAAAGAAAAGTAAATTCCGACCCCGTTGATCTTCGTCTTATCGTATCTTCCGGATGCGAAGCCTTCGACCCAGCCGCTTTTAGTGTTTCTGTCGACGACGCAGGACGAAGCTTTCAGCTCCAGCTTGATCCTGCCGTCGGTATCGTATTCCCGGACAACCACATCGCCGCACCAGACTATCGAGTCCTTCTCGAAAAACTGGGCCTTGCCGGCATAGACGTCGGCTTTAAGCGATCCGTCGGGATGGCTCTCTATCGGCACGACAATCCCCTCGGAAGGCTTGTCCAGTTTCTCTACGCACCTGCGGTATTCGACCTTAAGACGCGCTTCGTCGGCCGCGAACCGTCCGGTCGCCGCGGCCAAATCGAACGTCCCGCCCTCTTCGGAGAAGAGCGGCGAAGCCGCAAGCGCGGCAAACAAGGCCATAGCCGATTTCTTCAAGAACGCACCACCTCGTTGATCGCGATAAGCTTCTTCCAGAGTTTCTCGACTTCCGAGAATTTAATCGCATTTGCCGCATCGCTCTTGGCGACCTTGGGATTCAGATGCGTCTCCATGAACACGCCGTCGACGCCGGTGGCGACCGCGGCGCGTGCGAGCGCGGGGGCGTATTTCCCGTCGCCGCCGGATCCCGTTCCGAGCCCGCCCGGGCGCTGTACCGAGTGGGTAGCGTCCATTATGACGGGGTAGCCGAGCTCGCGCATGACCAGGAGCGAGCGCATGTCAGCAACGAGATTGCGGTATCCGAACGATGAGCCGCGCTCGCAAAGGAGAATCTTCCTGTTGCCGGTCGATTCGATCTTGCGGATCACCTGGGCCATATCTTCGGGAGCCATGAACTGGCCCTTCTTGACGTTGACGACGGCGCCGGTCTCGCCGGCCGCGACCACGAGATCTGTCTGGCGCGCGAGAAAAGCGGGTATCTGAAGAATGTCGCAAACCTCCGCCGCGCGCGCGCACTGCCACGGCTCGTGGACATCGGTAATGACGGGGACGTCGAATTTCTGACGGATCTCGGCGAGAATGTCAAGACCCTCCTCGATGCCGGGTCCGCGGTACGAATCGACGCTCGTGCGGTTCGCCTTGTCGAAACTCGCCTTGAAAACGTAATTGACGCCGAGTTTCGCGGCGAGCCGCGTGAGACGCTTCGCGAGATCGAGCGCCATCGCGCGGGACTCGATCACGCACGGGCCCGCGATGAACGTAAGTTTACCGTCGCCGAAGACGACACCTTTATCAATACTTATCTTCTTCATTGCCTATATTATATCAAATTCGCGGACAACATTGTAGTCATCCGTCTACGACGGAAACAAACTCTGAAGAATCCGCTCCGCGGGCGTCATGGCCCTCTTTTCGTTGTTGCAGTCCTTGCAGCACGGAACGCAGTTGGACCGGACGGACTTCCCGCCGCGCGCGACGGGAACGACGTGATCCATCGTCAGATTTCCGGCGCCGACCGTTCTGCCGCAGTAATGGCAGACGCCCTTCTGGAGCTGAGCGCGCCACCAGTCGGTTTTGCGCAGTTCGCGCGCTTTCGCGCGTTCGCGCTTCGAATGCGCCGGATCTGCCGTAAACTCCACCCAATCGTCCATCAGACGTGATCCTTTCCGATAAATTCGCACGGCGCCTTCGCCGCGAAAAGACCTTGGAGAAAACGCAAGCCGTACCAGACGTGAGAGGTGAAGACGGCCGCCGCCGTCAGGAACCACGTCAGCGGATTGAAGGAAAACGACGTCAACAGCACAAGCGCGGAATAAAAGGCGAGCGGCAGCAGAAAAGCCGCCTGCGCGTACCAGGCAAAGCTTTCGGGAGCCGTCGAAAAAGCCGAAACCGGAAGCCAGAGCGCGAGATAGACGGCGAAGGCGCTCGGTATGAAATACGAAAGTTTGAGCGAATTGGAGGGGTAACGCTTGGCGAAATATCCGCGATGGAACGCATAACGCCCGAGCTGGCGGAGATGAGGAGCGAAAAGACGGCGCCGGTGGTGGTTGACGACGACCCACGGATCGTACACGATGCGCTTGCCGGAATCCGTTATGTCTTTGCACAGAAGCGTATCTTCGCCCGGCCAGAAGTCGGTGCGGTAACCGTTGATTTCCCGCAGAAGATCCGTGCGGACAAAAAGATTGCAGCTCGGATAATCGTCGACGTCGCGCTTTACGCCGCCCGCCCTGTAACGGTAGCGGTAGTTGCCCGAAAGAAGAAAATTATCGTAGGCGCGTCCGCCGACTCTCGCGAGGTAGGGATCGCCCGGAGGCGTTACGCCGGGACCGCCAACCGCGCCGATCGTCGCGTCGCCGAAATACTTTATCGCATATTCGAGCCAGTGGGCATCGGGATACGCGTCGTCGTCGATGAACGCGACGACGGAACCTCTCGCCTTTTCGATGCCGAGATTGCGCTTCTCGGCGGGGCGCACCTTGCCCGTAGGGATGATTTTAAGATCGACCGTCCTCGCTCCAAGATCAAGCTCTCCGTCCGGAAGCACGATCACCTCGAAATCGCGATAGGTCTGACCCTCCAGAGCGGCGATGCATTCGTCAAGAACCTTGCTGCCGCCCGGGCAGGCGATCACGACCGACACGAAAGGCCGCTCCTTGAGTTTGGGAGGCACCTCGGCCTTAGCGTAATACTTCAGAACCTTAAGCCTGTAGAAAACCGCCAGCGAATCTAGCGCCATGACCTTTACCGTATTCGCGCTCAAGGCTCCGAACTTGTTGCCGAAGCGGATGACGACGGGGGCCTCGGCGATTTTCGCGCCGCGCTGATGGGCGATCGCCAGCAGCTCGAGATCGAAGGCGTAGGTCTTGACGAGCATCCGCGAAAGCGCTTCACCCAGCACGTCCCGCCTGAAAAGCTTCATTCCCGTCTGCGTGTCGGTGATGGGAAGTCCTATGAAAATCCTTACGATGGTGAAATACGCCCAGCTTACCAGCCGCCTGTGCCACGGATACTGGACACGGGAATTCCTGTGGCGTTTCGAGCCGACCACGACATCGGCGTTTTTGGATGCCATCGCCTCGAAAAACCACGGCGTCTGCTCGGGAAGAATATCCAGATCGCCGTCTAAAAGCATCACGAGTTCGCCGCTCGACGCTTCGAACCCGGCCCGCAGCGCGGCGCCCTTGCCGCCGTTCACCGAACATATCACGGGCCTGACGTCGACTCCGTCGAACTTTTCGGCGCATATCCCGGCGAGAGCCGCGCCCGTTCCGTCGGAGGAGCCGTCGTCGACGGGGAGGATTTCGGCCCTGACGCCGTTCACGGCGAAAAGCTTCGCCGTCTTTCGGATGTTCTCGCCTACGCGGGAGGCGAGATTGTAGACGGGCATGACGACCGAGAGCCGGCCGTCTCCGACCGTCTCCCTGACAATTCGCCACGAAACGTTTTCATCCGCCATGCTTACACTTCCTTTTCGCCTGCGCGGCATTATGCCCCGATACGCCCGCCCGTGCGGGCGCCCGATGAAAAGGCGCGGGAAACCCGCGCCTTTTCATTCGCCGATCTTTCCGGATCGCGATCAACCGAGAAGATCGTCGCCCCCGTCGGCGATGCCCATGTCGTCGCTCGTGAGCATATCGCCGCCGTCGGCGGAATTGTCGCCCGTATCCGCGATGAGAACGGGATCGCCGAGATCGTCCTCGTTGTCGTTCTCCTCGCCGGGAAGACCCGACGAAGGAATTCCGTAGAGTTCCTCGTGGCGCTTGCGCTGCTCTTCGCGGAGCTGATCCATCTCTTCGTCGGAAATCGTATCGCAGAGAGGAACGAGCTTGAGGTGGCGATGGAGCGGGAAGCCCGTGCCGCCGGGAATGAGGTGGCCGAGGATGACGTTCTCCTTGAAGCCGCGCAGTTCGTCGACGCGGCCCATCGTGGCCGCCTCGGTGAGAACGCGGGTCGTATCCTGGAACGACGCGGACGAGATGAACGAATCCGTCTCGAGAGCGGCCTTCGTGATGCCCAGAAGCGCGGGCTGAGCCTCGGCGGGGCGACGGCCGGACATCATCATCTGCTCGTTGACGCGCAGGAACGTCTGGCGCGAAACCTGCTCGCCCCAGAGGAAGTCGGTGTCGCCGGGGTTCGTGATGCTGACCTTGCGGAGCATCTGACGGACGATGATCTCGATGTGCTTATCGTTGATCTCGACGCCCTGGAGACGGTAGACCTGCTGAACCTCGTTGACGAGGTACTTCTCAAGTTCCTGAGGACCGGAGACCTCGAGGATCTCCTGGGGAATGACGGGACCTTCGGTGAGCTGCTGACCCTTCTTCACGCGGTCGCCCTTGAACACGACGATCTGCTTGCCCATCGGGATGAAGTGCTCTTCGGTAAGGCCGGTGACGGAGTCGACGACCTTAACGCAGCGCTTGCCGCGGACGTTGTCGCCGAATTCGATGACGCCCTCGATCTTCGCGATTTCCGCCGCGTCCTTGGGCTGGCGGGCCTCGAAAAGCTCGGCGACGCGCGGAAGACCGCCGGTGATGTCGCGGGTCTTCGCGGCTTCACGCGGAGTCTTCGCGAGAAGCATGCCGGCCGTGGCCTTCATGCCGTCGCGGACCATGACGATGGCGCCGGTGGGAATGTCGTGGGAGTCGAGAAGCTTGTCGTCGGCGTTGCGGATTTCGATGCGCGGATGGAGATTGGACTCGGACGTCGGAAGAACGACAAGCGTCTTCGCGCCGGTGACGCGGTCGGTCTCGGTCTTGACGGAGACGTCCTCCTCGAAGTCGACGAACACGATATCGCCCGCCGCTTCCGAAAGGACCGGCACGGAGTGAGGATCCCATACGGCGACCTTCTGCCCCTTCTTGACTTCCGCTCCGTCCTCGATAAGAAGCGTCGTGCCCATCTGAAGCTGGTAGGTGTCGAGCTTCACGCCGCTCTTCGAATAGATCTCGAGCGAGCCGTTCTTGTTGAGAACGACCTCGTTGCCTTCGTCGTTGCGCACCTTGCGCACGTCGACGAACTTCGCGATACCCTCGTTCTTGAGAACGATTTCGGGAACCTTGGCCGTCGCGGACGCGGTACCGCCGATGTGGAACGTACGCATCGTGAGCTGGGTGCCGGGTTCGCCGATGGACTGGGCGGCGATGATGCCGACGGCGGTGCCGATCTCGACCTCGCGGCCCGTGGAAAGGTCGCGGCCGTAGCACTTCGCGCACATGCCGTGCTCGGCGTCGCACGTAAGGCCGGAGCGGATCCAGATCTTCTCGACGCCGCGCCTGTTGATCTCGGCGCAGGCGGCCTCGTTGATCTCATCGTTCGCCTTGACGATGACCTCGTCGGTCTTGGGATCGCGGATCTCGTACAGAGCCGTGCGTCCAAGAACGCGGTCGCCGAGCGAAACCTTGACCTCGTCTCCCTCGATGATGGCCTCGACCTCGATACCGTTTACGGTGTTGCAGTCTTCCTGGGTGATGATGACGTCCTGCGAGACGTCGACGAGCTTACGGGTAAGGTAACCCGCGTCGGCCGTCTTGAGAGCCGTATCGGCGAGACCCTTGCGCGCGCCGTGGGAGGAAATGAAGTATTCGAGAACCGACAGACCCTCGCGGAACGACGCGGTGATCGGACGCTCGATAATGTCGCCCGAAGGGTTGGCCATAAGTCCGCGCATACCGGCGAGCTGACGGATCTGGAGCTTCGAGCCGCGGGCCTTCGAGTCGACGAACATGTAAACGGGGTTCAGCTCCGTAGGATTCTTGTTCTCGGGGCTGATGTTCCTGTCGATCGTCTTGTAGAGCTCGTCGCCGACCTTCTCGGTAGTGGCGGACCAGATGTCGACGATCTTGTTGTGACGTTCGCCGTCGGTGATGATACCCTGCTGGAACTGCTGCTGGACCTTGTCGGCCTCCTTGCGGGCCTTCTCGATCTCGGCGTCCTTGTCGGCGGGACGGATCATGTCCTTAAGACCCATCGACGCGCCGGAAATCGTGGCGAACTGGTAGCCGAGGCTCTTGAGCTTGTCGATGGCGTCGACGGTGTAATCGTGGCCGGCGACCTTGTGGCAGTCGAGAATCAGCTTGCCGATGGTGGACTTGGAGCACTTGTCGTTCCAGAAGCCCATTTCCTCCGGCCAGACGTTGTTGAAGATCACGCGGCCGGCGGTCGTCTCGATCGTGCGCTTGTCGGTGACGCCGTGGGGGCGGCCGGTCGTGCCGAAGTCCGGGTTGCGGTAACGGATGCGCGTATGATAGCCGATCGCGCCCTCGGCGATGCCGAACTCGACTTCGCCGATGTCGTTGAACAGCGGAAGATGTTCGCCCGAGCAGTCGGTCTTGCCGGCGAGCTTGCCTGCGAGCTTGTCCTGCTGCGAAGGAACGGTGAGGAAGTAAAGTCCCAGGCAGACGTCCTGGGTCGGCGTCATGACGGACTTGCCGGAAGCGGGCGAGAAGATCGAAGTCGACGCGAGCATCATGAGCTTCGATTCCATCTGCGCCTCGATCGAAAGCGGCACGTGGACGGCCATCTGGTCGCCGTCGAAGTCGGCGTTGAACGGCGTGCACACCATCGGGTGAAGACGGATGGCCTTGCCTTCGACGAGCACGGGCTCGAACGCCTGGATCGACAGACGGTGGAGCGTCGGAGCGCGGTTGAGGAACACGGTCTTGTCCTTCGTGACCTCTTCGAGAATGTCCCACACCTCGGGATCCTGGCGCTCGATCATCTTGCGCGCGGTACGCACGGTATGGCACTTGCCGATCTCCTTCAGGCGGCGGATGATGAACGGCTCGAAAAGCCTGAGTGCCATCTCCTTGGGAAGGCCGCACTGCGGGAACTTGAGCTCGGGACCGACGACGATGACGGAACGGCCGGAGTAGTCGACGCGCTTACCGAGAAGGTTCTGGCGGAAGCGGCCCGTCTTGCCCTTGAGAATCTCGGAGAGAGACTTGAGCGGACGGTTGCCGGGACCGGTGACGGCGCGGCCGTGGCGTCCGTTGTCGAACACCGCGTCGACGGCCTCCTGGAGCATGCGCTTCTCGTTGCGGATGATGACGTCGGGCGTCTTGAGCGCGAGAAGGTTGCGGAGTCGGTTGTTGCGGTTGATGACTCGGCGGTAGAGATCGTTGAGATCGCTCGTCGCGAAACGGCCGCCCTCTAACGGGACGAGAGGACGGAGTTCCGGCGGAATGACGGGAAGAACGTCCAGAACCATCCATTCGGGCTTCGAGTTGGAAACGCGGAAGCCCTCTACGACCTTCATGCGCTTGGCGATTTTCTTGCGGCTCTGCTTGGAGCGCGTATTCTCCATCTGTTCGTCGAGATCGCGCATAAGCTGGTCGAGGTCGACCTTTCTCAGAAGCTTGCGGACGGCCTCGGCGCCCATCTCGGCCTTGAACGCGTCGTCGTACTTCTCCTGCGCGTCGACATATTCCTGATCGGTGAGAATCTGGCCTTCCTTGAACGGCGTATCACCCGGCTCGACGACCATCCAGTCCTGGTAGTAGAGGACGCGCTCGAGCTCGCTCGTCGTCTTGTCGAGCAGAAGCCCGATGCGCGAGGGCGAACACTTGAAGAACCAGATGTGGCTTACGGGAACGGCGAGTTCGATGTGACCCATGCGCTGACGGCGCACGGAAGCGAGAGTGACCTCGACGCCGCAGCGGTCGCAGACCATGCCCTTGTTCTTGATGCGCTTGTACTTGCCGCAGGCGCACTCCCAGTCCTTCGTGGGTCCGAAGATCTTCTCGCAGAAGAGACCTTCCTTCTCGGGACGGTAGGTGCGGTAGTTGATCGTCTCGGGGTTCTTGACCTCGCCGTGGGACCAGCTGCGGATCGTCTCGGGCGAAGCGAGCTGGACCTTGACCGCGTCGTAATGGGCCGAGGCGTTGAAAGAGCCGCCGAAAATATCGGAAGTGTTGTAAGGATTATTCATTTTTTAAGTCTCCTGAAATGTTCTACAGTCCTCAGAGGTTAAGCGCGCCGGAAAGAAGGTCGTCGCTGGCGACGGCTTCGGGCGCGGGCGTCGCCGCGGGCGCGGCGGGTCCGTCGGCCTTGCGGCGTTCGTCCATGCCGCCGCCCAGAAGCTGGGTGTCGATGCACAGACCGCGCAGTTCGTGGATGAGAACCGAGAACGACTCGGGCATTCCGGAATCGAGGATATTGGTACCCTTCACGATCGACTCGTAGATGCGCGTGCGGCCCTGGACGTCGTCGGACTTGACGGTCAGGAGTTCCTGAAGCGCATACGCGACGCCGTACGCCTCGAGCGCCCACACCTCCATTTCGCCCATACGCTGACCGCCGAGCTGCGCCTTGCCGCCGAGCGGCTGCTGGGTGACGAGCGAGTAGGGACCGACGGCGCGGGCGTGGATCTTGTCGGTGACGAGGTGGTGGAGCTTGAGCATGTAGATGACGCCGACGACGACCTTCTGCTCGAAGGGCTCGCCGGTGAGACCGTCGTAAAGAACCGTCTTGCCCTCGGGGCAGATCCAGCTCTGGGCGCCCTCTTCCTTCTCCTGGACCTCGCGGGCCTTGAGGAGAAGCTCGTCGATCTCGGACTCCTGAACGCCGTCGAACACGGGCGTCGCGGCGTGGAAGTTGAGGTAGCGGCACGCAAGACCGAGGTAGGTCTCGAAAAGCTGCCCGAGGTTCATACGCGAAGGTACGCCGAGCGGGTTCAGAACGATGTCGACCGGGCGGCCGTCGGGAAGGAACGGCATGTCGCAGCTCGGAAGAATGCGCGAGACGACACCCTTGTTGCCGTGACGTCCGGCCATCTTGTCGCCTACGGAGAGGTTCTTCTTGTCGACGAGGAACACGCGAACCTCCTTGACGACTTCGCCGTCGCCGCCGAAATCGCCGAAGAGACCGCCGTCCGCGTTCTCGGCGGCGTCGTCCACAGCCGCGAATTCAGCCTCGAAAGGTTCGATGATGGAGGCGACCTTGTCCTTGGCGGGGCCTTCTTCCATATCCCAGTGGGCGTGAGCCTTCGCGAGAACCGCGAGCTGGGAGCGCTTGATCTTCTTGTTGGCGGCGATGATCACGTCGCCCGTATCGGTGTCGGTGACGTCGCAGGGAAGCTTCTCGTTCATGATCGCGTCGGCGAGCTTGCCGGCGAGATCCTTCTCGAGCTTGGCGATCTGATTCTTGCGTTTCTTCTCGGCGTCCTTCTTGGCCTTCTTTGAAGACTTGTCGTCGGCGATGACCGCGTCCTGACGGGTCGATACCTGAACGCCCATGACGACGCCCGTCGTCCCCGGAGGTACGGTGAGCGACGTGTCGCGGACATCGGCGGCCTTCTCGCCGAAGATGGCCCTCAAAAGGCGCTCTTCGGGGCTAAGTTCGGTCTCGCCCTTGGGCGTAACCTTGCCGACGAGGATGTCGCCGGGCTTGACTTCGGCGCCGACGCGGATGATGCCGTCGGGACCGAGGTTCTTGAGCGCGTCCTCGGAAACGTTGGGAATATCGCGGGTGATCTCTTCGGGGCCGAGCTTCGTGTCGCGCGCTCCGCACTCGAAGGTGACGATGTGGAGCGAGGTGAGAACGTCTTCGCGGACGATGCGCTCGTTGATGAGGATGGCGTCCTCGAAGTTGTAGCCGCGCCAGCTCATGAACGCCACGAGAAGGTTCTTGCCGAGAGCGAGTTCGCCCTGATCGGTCGCGGGACCGTCGGCGAGGCAGTCGCCGAACCTGACCTTGTCGCCCTTCCTGACGATCGGCTTCTGGTTGAAGCACGTTCCGGCGTTGCAGCGGCGGTACTTCTGGAGGTCGTATCTCCAGACGCCCCCTTCGGGATTGTGCTCGAAGCGGTTCTTGCCGCTGGGGAGTTCGCCGTCGTCGGTGACGATGATGAAGTCGGCCGAAACGTAGGCGACGGTACCGTCGGCGAGAGCGGTGACGATGACGCGGGAGTCCTTGGCGCTGGCGCCCTCGAGACCCGTACCGACATAGGGACGCTCGGTACGCATGAGAGGAACGCCCTGGCGCATCATGTTCGCGCCCATGAGCGCGCGGTTGGCGTCGTCGTGCTCAAGGAACGGAATGAGACCGGCGGCGATGGAGATGACCTGCATCGGAGCGACGTCCATATACTGGACTTCGCGGGCGGGCCTTTCGCAGAACTCGGTCTTGAAGCGGCAGGTGACGCGCTCTTCGGCGAACGTGCGGTCGGCGTTGAGCGGGGCGTTGGCCTGGGCGATCACGAACTGCTCCTCGGTATCTGCGGGCAGATACTCGACCTCGTCCGTGACCTTTCCGCCGATAACCTTGCGGTACGGCGTCTCGATGAAGCCGAAGCGGTTGACGCGGGCGTAGATGCCGAGGGACGAGATGAGGCCGATGTTCGGGCCTTCAGGCGTCTCGATCGGGCAGATGCGGCCGTAGTGCGAAGGATGGACGTCGCGGACCTCGAAGCCCGCGCGCTCGCGGGAAAGTCCGCCGGGACCGAGAGCGGAAAGGCGGCGCTTGTGGGCGAGAGCCGACAGCGGGTTAGTCTGGTCCATGAACTGCGAGAGCTGGCTGCGCGCGAAGAAGTCCTGAACGACCGAGCTGAACGTCTTGGAGTTCACGAGACGGCTCGGAGTGAGCTGGCCGGAACTCGCGTCGTGGATCGTCATGCGCTCGCGGATAAGACGCTCGGTGCGCGCGAGACCGACGCGGCACTGGTTCTCGAGAAGTTCACCGGTCGTGCGGATGCGGCGGTTGCCGAGGTGGTCGATGTCGTCGACGGTATCCTTGCCCACAAAAATCTTGAGAAGAAGACGGATCGCCTCGATGACGTCGATGCCCGACTCATGCAGAGTGCGGAGATTCTCGTCGACCTTCCCGGCAAGACCGAGCTTCTTGTTGATCTTGTGGCGCCCGACATAGCCGAGATCGTAATGGGAGAGATCGAAGAAGAGACGGTTGATCATCTGCTTCGAGTTCGTCGCGGTCGGCGGATCGCCGGGACGCATGCGCTTGTAGATTTCCTTAAGCGCGTCCTCCTCGTTGTGGATGCCGGCCTTGGCGTCTTCGCGGAGAGTGACGATAAGAGTGCCGTTGTCCACGGAAACGTCGACGACCTCGACCTCCTCGATGCCGGCGGCGGCGATCTGCTCCATCATCGCGGGGGTGACGGGGTCGTAGCGGCGGGCGATGACGGCCTGGGAATCGGCGTCGACGAGATCGTCTTTCATGACGAGCTGACGGAGATCCTTCTCGGAATACCTGCGGCCGGTCGGGAGACGCTTGAAATCGTAGAAGAGATTCATGAGCTGCTCGTCGGAACCGTAACCGAACGCCCTCAGGAGAGTCGTCGCGTAGAATTTACGGCGGCGGCGGCGCTGATCCATGAAGCACCACATGATGTTGTTGGTGTCGAACATCACCTCGATCCAGCTGCCGCGGTCGGGGATGATGCGGACGGAAAGGAGCGGCTGGCCGTTGGCGTGGACCTGACGCTCGGTCGAAATGCCGGGCGAACGGTGAAGCTGGGAGACGATGACGCGCTCCGCGCCGTTGACGACGAACGCGCCGTCGGGCGTCATAACGGGCATTTCACCGAGAAACACCTCTTCCTCGCGCGCTTCTTCGTTGTCCTTGAGACGGAACGTGGCGTACAGCGAGCGGGAATAGGTTTCTCCGTCCATGAGCGCCTGGAGATAAGGCTTCTTCGCGGGTGCGAGATTGTAGCCCACGAAATCGAGATTGTAGCGGCCCTCGTATGAAACGACGGGGAAGATCTCTTTGAAAATCGCCTGAAGACCCTTGTTCTCGCGCTTGGCGGGAGGCACGTCGGCCTGAAGGAAATCTTCGTACGACTTCGTCTGGATCGTAATCAGGTCGGGCGGAGTTTCGGCCATGCCCTGAAGCTTGCCGAACACTTTACGTTCTGCGCTCATCTTTGGTTTACCTTATTTTAATTTATTTGTTAAAAAGTGTACACTTTACCCTACCCAATGCGCCTGAAGTGTGGTAAACGGCCACTTTGTTAACTGTGCACATTGAGGGATGAAAAATATATTTTATCAAAAAGTTGGGTTTTTATGCAAGTAGGGTGTCACCTCTGCAAAAATTACAAATGACCCGCGTGTCGCGTCTAAAGCCGCGCCCCGTGGATCATTTGTGATATATTTTTCGTCGCCTCCTGTACTAAGCCTTCTATTTTAGGCAATGCTGCGCCACTCGGCAGGGATCTGTCGAGACTTGC
>JAZQTB010000087.1:0-11281 GCA_045630425.1 Kiritimatiellia bacterium
GCGGAAGCTTTTCAGATGTGGGGATTTGCGCTGGACTGCGACCCGAAGACGTACTCGTGTACGTCGAGCGGTCGCAAGGACGCGCAAATCGCCCATATCAAAAGGTGAGCACGGTTGCAGCAACATCCGCCGCGATATGAAAAGTCACAGCAAGAATAAGAAATGATAAGATTATGGTTATTACTGTTGCACAGAGCGGATGAAAGACAAGGGGGGAAAGATGGGGGTTTATGCGGTTTTAGCGGGGAGGGCGTTTTTATGCTATACTGTTCGTCATGAAAAGAAAAATAGATTTTTCATCGGGGATGTGGAATCCGGATGAATGGATGGAGGTGAAATCCTCCCGCTGGAACTACGTGCACGGCTTCGAGCAGCGTCCCGATCATATCGTCAACGTTACCGGTCCGTGGACCGACGGGGAACTTTATGACCGGCACGTAACCGAAGTCTATTCGTCGATCATGCTTAAGGAGAGATTTTCGGGCAAGCACCGCTTTTCGGCGACGATGAGTTTTGATCATCTGATGGCTCCGCTTATCGTGATAGCGCCCGAGCTCGGCCGGAGCGCCGACGGGCGTCATCCTGAATTCCGCCGTCATCACGAGATCGTCCTTTACAACGAGGGCATCAACGTCTGGCGTTACGACTGGGACGGACGCAACACGAGCTGGACGCTGGCGGCGTTCCTCCGTTCGCCTTTCGAAGCGAAGCGCCGCTACGAGCTTTCGGTCACCGTCGAGAACTACAAGCGCACGCGCCGTATGACCGTCGAGTGCGACTCCAGAGTTTTCGGCTTTACCGACGATACGCTTTCGCTCGACAACTTCGTCGGCATTACCGGATGCGAAGGGCGCAACCGCTTTTATGACTTTACCGTCGAGTCCGGTCTCGCCGCCCACGACGACGCCTCCGACGGCGAACACTGAACGCCTGCGCCGCGCGCGATGTTCCAAAGGGCGGATGAAGATGGGCTTTTCGGCGTTTTGACGTCGGCGGTTCCTTAAATAAGTCCGCGTTTGCGGAGGCTGTCGAGCGTCTCGGAGAGGCGCTCGCGTTTTTTGCGTTTTTCGGCGCCGCCGTCGTTCACCTCGAAAAGGCTCGGCTGCAAGTCCGCCTCCGGCGAGTTCCGGATGTTGGCGACTCCGAAACCGATCAGCCTCGCGGCGGATCTTCCAGACCGGTGCGTTTCGGATTCGGGCCAGATTCCGTCAAAGAGCGCGATCGCCTTTTCTCTGAATGTGATGTCGTCGCGCGCCGCCGATTCGAACGACGTCTGCCTGGACAGCGTTTCGAACGCGGCGTTCCGCAGTTTTATTTTCGCGGTCGAGGCCCAGCGTTCCTTCTGGCGGAATCTTCTGCCGACGTGAGCGACCAGTTCGAGCAGCCTGGCTCGGACGACGCTTCTGGAGTTTTCGTCTTCGCCGAACGTATGCTCGTTGGAGACGGACTTCTCGTCGGACTCCTGCCAATATACGGTGTCGTCGGATATTCCGAGAGAATATCTTTTCAGAGATTCCGCTGCGGAAGGCGAGCCTAAAATCAGAGCCAAGCGGTCGGCGTTAAGATTTTGGACGTCGCCGCACAGCGAAATGCCGTACGGCCTCAGCGCTTCGACGGTCTTTCTGCCGACGCCCCAGAGAATCGAGATCGGTTTGAACCTGAGAAAGGATGCGATCTCCGCGGGGTCGAAGGGCATCATCGTAAGTCCGTCGGGTTTGTTCTCCTCGGAGCCGATTTTCGCGAGCAGCCGGTTCGGCGCGATTCCTACGGAGCACGTTACGCCGCATTCGCGCCTGATTTCGCTCATCAACGCCTCTCCGAGCCGGCGGGCGTCGCCGTAAAGGTGAATGGAGCCGGTTATGTCGAGGAATGCCTCGTCGATCGAGACGCCTTCAACGTACGGAGTGAACCTTTCGAAGATTTCAAAGGCCTTTTCGGAAACGGCGCTGTAGAGTTTGGAGTTGGGCGGCGTGAAAATCGCGTGGGGGCAGAGCCGGTAGGCGGTTCGCGACGGCATTGCCGAATGAATGCCGTATTTGCGCGCTTCGTACGAGCATGTCGACACGACGCCGCGCTCGTTAGGGCCGGAGCCGACCACGAGCGGCTTCCCGCGCCATTCTGGATGGGCGAGAAGTTCGACCGACGCGAAAAACGCGTCCATATCGACATGCAGCAGGGTTTTCATTTTGCAGTTGATTATATCATATTTTGCTCAAAATGCACCTTCATCCCCCATCTCTCTTCACCCTTCACTCTTCACCCTTCACTCTTTACCCTTCACTCTTCACCCTTCACTCTTTACCCTTCACTCTTTACCCTTCACTCTTTACCCTTTACTCTTTACTCATCCCTCATTACCCATCTCTTATCTCCTGACATGTTAAAAAAATGGTATAATAGTCGGTAACGAAGATGCAAATTCATAAATATGGACACACATAAAACAAAAAAACTGATATGATTTCTTTAACTTCTACTGTGTTGGCTTCGGCCGTAACGTTTTTCTCGTGCGAAAAATGCCCTGATCGAATTAAAGTTTCAGAAGACGGGCGTAAGGCATTCGTCAATACGTGCCGTATTGATGCGGCCGAAAAGTCCGCGATGAGGTTGCGCGCCGAGCGTCTTCTTGAACGAGCTAAGCCGATACGGCATGCGAATCCCATGACGCCTCTTATGGGGTGGTCGAGCTGGAACACCTTCGCGGAGCACATTTCGGAAGAAATCATAGTCGGTGTCGCGAAGTCGATGTCAACCAACGGCCTGAAGGAGGCAGGGTATGTTTATGTAAATATCGATGACGGCTTTTTCAACGGTCATGGGCCTGACGGCAGGCTGAGGTTCAATCCCGTCCGTTTTCCGAACGGGATGAAGGGGACCGTCGACGGTATTCATGCGCTCGGAATGAAGGCCGGAACGTATTCCGACGCCGGAGAAAACACATGCGCGAGCTATGGCGGGGACAAGTCGGGGATCGGCGCGGGTTTATACGGGCATGACGCGGAGGATTGCAGACTTCATTTCAACGAACTGGGCTTTGACTTTTTCAAGGTTGATTATTGCGGAGCGGCGCATCTGCATCTTGATGAGAAAAAGCGCTATTCCGAGATCGCCGCTGCGATCAAAGCGACAGGCCGCAAAGACGTTAGGCTTAATATCTGCAGATGGGCGTTCCCCGGAACGTGGGCGGCGGATATTGCCGGGTCGTGGCGCACTACGCGCGATATCCGGGCGAGCTGGACTTCGATCCGCGATATCATCGCCGAGAATTTGTATCTGAGCGCTTATGTTTCGCCCGGGCATTTCAACGATCTCGACATGCTTGAGGTCGGGCAGTACAAGGGGGCGCTTAAGTCCGCGTTCGGCGGCAGCGGGGATACCGGTCTTACGCGCGACGAGGAGATAACCCACTTTGGAATGTGGTGCATCATGTCCTCTCCGCTCGTTTTGGGATGTGATGTGCGCAACATTCCGCCGACGACCCGTGCGCTTGTGACGAATCCGTACCTTATTCGAATGAATCAGGATTCGCTCTCGCGGCAGGCCTACGTGGCCGTCAGGGACGGCGGAGCCTATCAGCTTGTGAAGGACGCCGAGAAAAGTTTCGGGACGGCGCGCTATGTCGCGCTGTATAACGCCAATGATACCGAGTACACCTTTGAGGTGAAATCCCGCGATTTTGATTTGGACGGCGAGATCGCGGTCTTTGATTTGGTCAGGCGCGCCGATATCGGCGTTTTTACCAACGTGACGAAAGTGACGGTACGTCCGCACGCCGCGAGATTCTTCCTTCTTGATGCCCAGCGCCGCATCGATCGCAAGGTTTACGAGGCGGAAACGGCGTATCTGACCGATTACAGCGAACTGGATGAAAGCTCGTACGGTTCTACGGACAGCTGCGAGGTTCAGTGCCGGGCATATTATGCCGAGGTCAACGGCGCGTCCGGCGGCGTGGCCGTCGTTAATCTGGGCGGGCGCGATTCCAATGATTTAATCTGGAGGAATGTATATCTTTCAAGCGATGGCAGGCGCAAGCTCGTTTTTGATTGCGCGTCGGAAAAGGAGCGGACAATGTACCTCAGCATTGACGGCGGCGCTCCCGTTAAGCTGGAAGTTGCCGATACGGCCGGAAAGTTTGTCCCCTTGCGGCATGAGGTCGAGCTTTCCGCCGGAGTCCATGAGGTTCGTCTTTTCAATCCCTGGTCGAAGATCCCCGCGATAGACAGGATGACAATAGAGTAATCGGCGGGCCTTGGCAGTAGAATGCGCAATCTGCTTTATGGTATAATAAAGGGCAAATTTCAAATCAGATAGGAGTACAACAATGGCGCTTAATATTGTCACCGAAATCGACAACCGTGTCCAGGTAAAGAACGTTCTTATGAGCGTGAGCGACAAAACGGGTCTCGAGACGTTTGTTCCCGCTCTCGTCAAGGCGTGCCCCGGCGTAAGGATTTATTCGACCGGCGGAACGTACACCAGGATCAAAGAGATTCTCGGCGATGCCGCCGAAGGAACGCTCGTCGCCGTTTCCGACTATACCGGCCAGCCCGAGATGCAGGGCGGTCTCGTCAAGACGCTCGACTTTAAGATTTATCTCGGCATTCTTTCCGAGAAGTACAACGACGCCCATCAGGACGACCTGAAGCGTCTCGACGCGAACGCGCTCGATATGGTCGTCGTAAATCTCTATCCTTTCCGCGAGACGGTCGCCAAGGAGGGCGTAACCCCCGAGATGGCCCGCACGAACATCGACATCGGCGGCCCCTGCATGGTCCGCGCGAGTGCCAAGAATTATCTCCGCGTCGCGTCAGTCACCGATCCGCTCGATTACGGCAATCTCGTCGAGGAGCTCGCCAACCACGGCGGCACGCTCGGCCTCGATACGCGCTTCAAGCTCATGAAGAAGGCCTTCGCCCACACGGCCGAATACGATACGGCCATCGCGAAGTTCTTTACCGCCCGCACCTGGGAAGAAGTCGACGGAACATATAACCAGCACTGATGTAACCGCGATAGCGCGCAAGTACGATGCTGTTTGAGGCTTTTAAGCGTAATCGTGAAGAACGGCCCGGCGACGCCGCGTTTCTCGTTGCATCGGGGGACCGTTCTTTGGCGATCAGCTGGAAGCAGTTCACCGACGATGTCGCGATTGCCGCCTGGATCGCCGGGCGGAGGGCGTCCGGGCGGAAGATCGCTCTCCTCGGCGAGAATTCCTACGAGTGGATGGTCGTCCATTCGGCGTGTCTTTTTGCGGGAGTTACGGTTGTTCCTCTGGAGACCGGTCTTTCGGCCGACGAGATTGTCGAAAGGGTCAGGAAAGCGGGCATTCACGTGTTGCTCCATTCGATGCTTTATCTCGAGAAGGCGCGTGATGTCGCGAAAAGAGTTCCCGGTCTGGAAACGGGGAGTCTCGCTTCGAAAAACATCGAGGCGATTTTAGCAGACGCCGCGGATGCGGCTCTTCACGGTTCGGACGGATTGTGGAATCGCGATTCCGTTGATACGGAGCGTACGGCCATGCTCGTGTTCACGAGCGGAACTACAGCGACGCCGAGGCCTGCGGAACTCGCGGTTTCTTCGATCGAGGCCTTTTGCGAAACCGCCGGAACGGCTCTTGAGATGCGCGCCGGCGACAGGTCGCTGATGCTCCTGCCGCTTTATCATGTTTACGGGCTCTGCGCGACCTACGCGATGCTCGCCAATGGTGTCGCGCTCGGCGTCTGTCATGATTTCAAGCGGATCCTGGCCGCGTTTCTCCGCTTTAAGGTCGATTACGCTTTTCTCGTGCCCGCGCTCGCCGATGTGCTGGCGATGAAGGTTTCGCAATATGGCGACAGCATTGAGGAGGTAACGGGCAATTCCGTGCGCTGGATCGTTACCGGGGGCGCGCCGATTTCACGACGGACCTACGAGCGTCTCACGTCGCTGGGCGTGAAGATGCTCGGCGCGTACGGTCTGACCGAGACGGCGGCGTGTTATTCGATTTCGCACGTTTCGGATGAGCCGCGAGCGTGCAGCGCAGGCAAGGTTTCTCGGGCCCGGGGCGTCGAAACCAGGGTTTCCGAGGCGGGCGAACTGCTTGTTCGCGGTCCTAACGTGATGAAGGGCTATTACGGAATGAGCGACGCCACGTCGTCCGTGATTGACGATGAGGGATGGTTTCATACGGGGGATTACGGGCGTATCGACGATGACGGATATGTCTGGATATCGGGCCGGATTTCAAGAACGATCGTATTGTCGTCCGGTAAAAAGATTTCTCCGGAGGAATTGGAGAATAAGATAGTTTCTCTCCCCGGGGTGCTTGAAGCGCTTGTCACGGGCGACGGCGAAAGCCGCGAAATACGCGCCGAAATTTACGCTTCCGTCGGCGAGATGTCCGTTAAGAGATCTGTTTCTGCGCTCAATGCGACGCTTCCTGTATATCAGCGCATCGATAGGATCATTTTAAGGAATACGCCTTTCCCGAGAACGGCGTCGGGGAAAATCAAGGTCCGATAAAGTCCGGCAATAAAGGAGAATGATATGTCGTTGGAGATAAAGAGCGGATACGGGTGGCTTTTGGGGCCTGCGGTGTTCGTCGCCTCGCTTGCGTGTCTTTTG
Organism: Kiritimatiellia bacterium; assembly: GCA_045630425.1. Lineage (GTDB taxonomy): Bacteria > Verrucomicrobiota > Kiritimatiellia > RFP12 > UBA1067 > UBA1067. Next base: position 6,604 of record JAZQTB010000087.1, read on the forward strand.
TCCGTGTGGTGGGCGATGGAGCCCGGCTGTCTTGTAAACGCATTCGATAACAACGGCAGGTCTCCCTTTGAGCTGGCTACGCTGCCGTTGTTCGCCGCGGTGATTCCGCTCGTGTGGTGGAAGTGCCCGTTTGAGGGTTCGGCGGCGCGCAAGCGCGTTCTGTCGCTCATGGTGACGGTCGTCGCTGCGATGGCGATCGTTAAGCAGCTCGATCTCCATAACGCCGTCCTGGGCTACCTTTACCCCGATTACGTCGGCTCCGACGGTTCGCTCGTTTCGGGCCGTCTCGTCCGTCCGAACGGAAGAGCGCTCAACGGAACTCCTTTCAAGATGCGCGTTATCACGAACGGCGAGGTTCCGTTCGGAATGAAGGCCCTGATCGTCGGTTATTTTACTCTTTTCTTCGGTCTCTTTGCGGCGGGATTTGTCTATCTCGCCCAGTTCTGGTTTGACGGCGTTCTCAAGCTTAAGCCTTCGGCATGGGCCTGGGGGTGCTTCGGTGCGAGCGGTGTCGTCGTTCAGGTCGCCGACAGGCTTCCTTCTTGGCTTGATCATGCGCATGGGCTTTCAAAGTCGGCGGACGGAGTTACAAAAGCCCAGTCCCTCTGCACCGCGTTGGAAGAGGGCGGCGAGATGATGATCGCCGTTTTCGCGCTTCTTACGATATATCTTTCATGGAAGGAGATCTGCGCGAAAGCTTCCGCGAAAAAGGGGACAGTCCCCTCGAAGACGGTTCTTTTCTGGGGGCGCTTCGACCACGGTTATTCGCGCAACCGCGTCAACATCGCTCTTTTCGGCGAGCTCGGATGGAACGTCGAGTTTTTTGACGTTATTCTCTCGCCGCGTTTCGGGGATATCGAGGCCGTTCTGCGCGGCCTGAGCCGCAGGGTCAAGCCGGATCTCGTATGGGTTCCCGTATGCCGTCAGCGCGACATCATGGCCGCGTGCCGCTGGGCGCGGCGCAACGGCGTTAAGGTTCTCTTTGATCCGATGATTTCGGCGTGGGATAAAAAAGTGCTCGAGCAGAAGAAGTGGAAGGCCGACGAGCCCCGCGCTAAAAAGCTTCACGCGCTTGAGAAGAAGATGATGAACGCGCCCGATTTCGTAACATGGGACACGAGCTGCCACGTCGACTTCTGCGAGCGCGAGTTCGCGGTTCCGCGCGAGAAGATGGCTCCGCTCTTTACGGGGACGGACGAGAAGATCTTCAGGCCCGATCCCGCTCCGGCGCGCGAGGGGACGGACTTCCGCGTTCTTTATCACGGCGCCTACATTCCTTTGCACGGTATGGAGTACATTGTCGAGGCCGCGCGCATGACCGAGGGCAAGGGGATTCACTGGGATCTTCTCGGATGGGGCGCCTACAAGGCTAAGACCGAGGCTCTCGCTAAGGGGATAAGCAATATAACGTTCCTTGACAAGGTGCCTTACGCCAAAGTTCCGGAAGTGATCTACAGGGCCGACGTGGTCTTAGGCGTTTTCGGCACGACCGAAAAGGCCTCGCGCGTCATCGGCAATAAGATATTCGAGGCGATGGGGTGCGCGCGTCCCGTCATCAACGAATACTGCACGGGTTATCCGCCGGAGGCGAAAGACTGTAAAGCGATCAAGTTCGTTCCCGCGGGCGACGCGGCGGCGATCGTGAAGGCGGTTGAGGAATACCGCGCCGATTGGGCTAACCGCGACAGCTACAACGAGGCGGCCTACGATTTCTTCAGGGATCATCTTTCGATGGCCGAAGTTAAAAAGCAGCTTGTTGGAATTTTATCTAAAATGGGACTTTAACCGGCAATAGGAAAATCCAAAATCATGATATACTGGGGCTTAATATTGGGACTTCCTCTTCTCGCTTTCGGCGGGACAATCTTGGCGTCTTTGGAATCGGCCAGACGATTTTCGCTCTGGTTTGAGAACAATCGGATCGTCGCTTCCGTTCTGACCGTAACCGCATGGTTCTGGACGGCGCACGAGTGCGATATCATCGGTATCGCCGTTTTCGACAATCTTCTCAAGATTTTTCCGTTTCAGTTGTGGATCATGGCGGCGGTATTGTCGTATCTTACGATAATCTGGATGCCCGTCAATCTTTCCGTCAGGGCGCTGACGGGTCTTATGATGCTTATGCCCGCGTCGCTCTTCAGGACTACCCACGCCTTCCGTCCCGAGACCGGAACCGTTTTCGCCCCGGTCGACATATTTGTCTATGCGGCTTACGTCATAGCGGTCATCGGCATGTACGGAATGTTCTACCCCTGGCGCGCGGAGAAGTTTCTCGCGATTCTGCTGGATAAAAAAACAAGAGCTTACGCATTTGGCGCATTGCTCGCGCTTGCAGGACTGAGCCTGATAGCCGTGGGATGTGCATTGTGATGCCCCGATTCAGTTGGAGGTCGAAAGCCTCGGGCTGAATTCCTTTATCACTACGTTGTCGCCGCGTTTCTGCTTGCGGAGCGTGATGACGATTTTTCGCGCCGTTTTGCGTTTTTCGCGAGGAATTTCCGTAAATTTGCGGGTGTGGGCTTTTATGGTCGAAGTAGCGCTGGATATCTCGGCATCGTCGGCGTCGAGATATTTTATCTCCATATCGACCGGTGCCGAACCGGCTTTAGTGTCAAGAGCGAGCTGAGGCGTCAGATACTGCATTTCGGGTGACATTTCAAGAACTTTCTCGGTGACGAAAAGTTCGGGATCTTCCACAACTTCCGTAATGTTAACTTCGTTTACGGTTATCTCCTCCTTCGGCGCGAGCAGCCACGCCACGGAAGCCGCGGCAATGCTCAAGACGGTCGCGCCTGCGACGAGGATCCGCTTTTTCAGACGCATGGGGTTCTTGCCGCGCTGCATGACCGACGATACGGCGAAGGGCAGAAATCGGAACGAGACGCTCCGCTCTTCGGAGTCGTAGATCACGTACGATGAAAGACATTGGCCGTCTTTTTCGCGCGGGTAGCCCACGGAACCAGGGTTTACTATATAGCGTTTGTCGTCTTCGATCGTGAAGTCCTGAGGCTGTATTTTATAGACGTTTCCCGAGCGGCCCGTGAGAAAAATCCCCGGCGTGTGGGTATGGCCGACAAAAGCGATGCGCGCGCCGATCGTTTCGAAATTCGCCTTCGCGTCCTCTTCGGATTCCAGATAAAGGAAATTGGCGGGATCGGTGAAATCGCCGTGGGCCGCAGCCGCTTCCGCGAACGTCGCGGTGTACGGGAGCGTCGAGAGAAATTCGCGTTCCTTCTCGCCGAGGGCTTCGCGGTGTCTCAGTACGGCGTCGCGGGCGAGGTCGACGAAGCCGTTTTCGTCCACACGCCCCGAAACGGCGTCGTCATGGTTGCCGGCTATCACCGTAGCGTCCGATTCGATAAGCATACTGACCGTCTGCGCCGGCAGGGGGCCGTATCCGACGACATCGCCGAGGCAGACGATGCGCTGAACTCCTTGTGCCGCGGCATCCTCAAGAACCTTTTTCAGCGCCGCCTCATTGGCGTGGATATCTGAAATCACGGCGTATATCATATTTAGAGCATTTTGGGTTTTCCCGCGGCGACCTTCTCGGGAAGAATAGAGTTTATAAGTTCGTTCACTCTGTATGGAAGCGTCGAAAGAAACCATGTCGCCAGACGCATCGGCCACGGGAATGCGATCAGCCCGGCGTCGCGTTCGGCGCGGCGGAGGATAATTTTTGCCGCTTTTTCGGCCTCCATGAAGAAAGGCATCGGGCAGGTGTTTCTGTCGGTGAGGCGTGAACGGACGAAACCTGGGCATATCGCGGATACTCGTATCCCTTCCGGCTTGAGCATTCCCCGAAGCGCAAGCGCCCAGTTTTTTATGCAGCTTTTCGAGGCGGAATACGAAGGGCAGCTTTTAAGCGGTCCGTAACCGGCGATCGACGCGGTGACGAGTATCTGGCGCAGTCCGGGTTTCCTCTGTTCGCGGGCGCGTTTTCTGAAGATTTCGATCGCGGGCAGTACGGTGTTGACGGTTCCCGAGACATTGATGTCGAATGTCATCCGCACGTTTCGCTCCGTTTCTTCGCCGGTTCCCACTCCGGCGTTCGCAAATACGATTTCGATCGGAGCGACGGAGTCGGATTTCTCGATCCATGCCGCCGTAGCTTCGGCATCTGTGACGTCGACCGTTTCGGCGAAAACCGTGCCGCCGAGTTTTCTGCACGCTTCAGCGACGGCCTGAAGCCGTTCGCCGTTTCTTCCGCACAGAAAAAGCGTATCTTCTCGTCTGGCGCATTCAAGCGCGAGCGCCTCTCCGATTCCCGAGCTTGCTCCCGTTATTAAAACATTGCGTGCCATATAACGTTATTTTATCAAAGCCTGCGCAGAGAATACAAGGACGAAATTTTATGCAACACCATTTATGGGCCAACTTTTTATGCTGCGATTATTTAGGAGCTAACATTTTGGGTGACCGTTTTAGGTAAAGAATTTTCCGCATAAAATTCTCATTTTATGGTATACTATGTGCGTCGAGGGTAATTCTATGCGTAAAAAATATCACCATTCCGCCTATTACTACGCCTATCATCACGGATGGACGTACAGCGAAGCGCGCACTTATACCGGCAAGTATCTCGATATGCATACATATCGCCCCCGTATGCGTGAAAGGCCCGACGGCGAGTGGAACAGCAAGGATTGGTTCAAGTATCAGAGTTCCCCTAAAGAGT
>JAZQTB010000088.1:0-9875 GCA_045630425.1 Kiritimatiellia bacterium
ACAACTCCGTAGCGGGTCGAGACCGAGGAGGAGCTCCAGACATCCGCCGCAGCTTGCAGTCGGCCATATCAAAAGTGGAGCACGGTTGCCCAAATCCGTGGCCGCATTTATACATAGCATAGCGATATGCAAGCAAAAGAAAAGCGCGAAGCCATTAACGGTTAAACAATAATTACTGTTGCACAGACGAAGAATCGCTTTTTCAGATTTTTAGACGCTAAAACATCAGTTCCACATAATGAAACCTGGCATGGAACGAAAATTCATCACAAAAACAGGGAATAGTCTATGCCAAGCCGGCGAGAGCGGTTACGCCGTGACAAGACATACGCCCGCGATGCCGAGCAGAATGATCGCGATCAAAAGTACGCCCGGCACAAGCGCAAGTCTTTTGGGCAGACGCTCGCACTTGACGAGAGGTCTGCCCATCACCATTGAAAGCGCGATTTTCATCATCGCGGCAAAAACGATGAAGAGAAGCAAAAGCACCACGGCCGAAACCCACACCGGCGCGGAGAAAACGAGCGCCAGTTCGGAGAAGAACAGAACGGACGGCGGCATGGCGCAGATGAAAACAACGCCGACGAGCCACATCAGGGCATGGCCCTTCATCGAAACGGCGAGCCCCTGAACCACCGGCACGGCGCGAGTGCCGAACGCCAGAAGAAGATTGCCCGCCGTCTGGAAAAGAAGCGTCTTGGTGAGCGAGTGGGCCACGATGTGCGCGAAGAGCGCGAGAACCATCACGCTCTTAAGGTCCGCAGAGCCGGCGCAAAGCGAATAAAGGATCGTTATGAGACCGATATGTTCGACCGACGAATAGGCCAAAAGGCGCTTGAAGTCGTTTTGACGGACCATGAACACGGCACCGACGGCGACCGAGAGGATGCCGAGCGCGAGCATCGAATTGTCGCAGAACGGCGCGGCCTCGGCGGGCGCAATTTCGCGGAAGCGCACAATCGCGAAGAAAGAACAGTTCAGAAGCGCGCCCGAGAGAAGCGCGGAAACTGGGGCCGGAGCCTCGGAGTGGGCATCGGGGAGCCACGAATGAAATGGCGCGAGACCCGTCTTAGTTCCATAACCTGCTAAAACGAATGCAAAGCCAGCCATAAACCAGCGTGAGCTGCCAATCGTCTGGGAATGCAGTACAAGCATCGTGCCGAATAGCGCGAAAGCAATGCCGATTGAACAGATAAGTAGATATTTCCACATCGCCTCAAGCCCGTCCTTATCACGATGATATGCGATTAAGGGCGCTGAGACTAATGTCGTTAATTCAATCGCAACCCACATTAACGGCAACGACTCGGCCGTAAGCGCGAAAATCATCGCCCCGAAAAACGCGACAAAGAGCGTATAATAAAGCGCGCTTGGCATGTGCGGCGAAGACGCGTGGCGCGATGATGCCGGCAGATAAAAGAAGCTTTGCACCAAATTCGCTAAAAAGAGAACTGGCGTTAAAATTAAAAGAAGATTTCTTAAATTATGTTCCATATCAAGCGTGTACGTGATCGTGTTGATGATGGGGATGCATTAAATGGGTATCGCCTAAATGATTAAGCTTATCGGTATCTGTCGAATCGAAGGTTCGGCTTATTTGGAATACGGCAATTCCGAGAATAAATACGAGAGCGAAAACATCGAGTAGGATACCTAACTCAACAATAATACCATACTCCAATAAAATCGCCGCGCCGAAAACTGAAATTCCATTTTCAAGAATTAAAAAGCCGAGCACTTGAGTAATCGCCTTTTTGCGCCCGCAGATTAATAATAGTCCCGTACCCATCGTCGTTAGAGCTACGGGAACTGCGAGTTCCGACGCACTAGAGGCGTGAACATGTAATAGCCGCCCGACGATAAACGCGCCAATAGCGACAAAAAAGACGATGATTTGAGAAACGGGGAATGATACTATCGGCTCTAACTCACGGCGCGTTCGAGCCTTTCGGACGGCGTACATTAAAAGTAGCGGTAAAACTACGCCCTTAACTAGCGCATTTACAAAAGCGATTATCCATACGCGAGCGCCTGGGCAGCCTTCGTCAGCCCAATTCCACATAAAAATCGGCAATATTCCAACTACTAAGCCTTGCATCGCGACAAAGCGAACGGCAGATCTTAAACGACTAGCGCCAGCTAAAATAAAGTCGGCTACTAAAAAGAGCGCGAGAGCAATTTCGGAAAGTGTAATCATTTTCTCGTACCCCCTTTTTAGAAACACGCTATAAAGAATACTGCGAGCGAAGCCATAAGTAAAGCTCCTAAGAGCATCTGAGGAGTTTTAAAGAATCTTACTCTCGCCATAATCGATTCGACTACGCCTGTTAAAATAGATATTAGAGCGACTCCACCTAATATAACCGACAAGTGAAGATATGGATTACTTAACTGAGGAACAAACATCGTCACCAAAAACGCGGCTAAAAGTTCGAACTTGAGCGCCGCCCCGTAAAGTGCGAACGCCAGATCGACCCCGCCCACGTCGAGAAGCATAGCCTCGTGGATCATCGTAAGTTCAAGGTGCGTCTCCGGATCGTCGAATGGAACGCGGCAGTTCTCAAGTAAGAATACCGCATAAAACGCACCAAAAACGAGAATTAACGCGACAATACTCTCACGCCATGTCTCAGATGAAACGCCCGACAGAACGCCCGCAAGAGAAACGTCGCCGTTCAGGGTCACGAGAAAGCCAAGAATCACGAACACTATCGGTTCGGCGAGAGCGGAGAACTGCATTTCGCGCGATGCTCCCATACCTTCGAACGCGTTACCGGCATCCAACGCGCCGATAACCATAAAAAATCTCCCCGCGGCCAAAATATAAAAGAATAAACCCGCCGGCACTATCGAAGAGCCGATTCCAATGCCCGACCATGGGAAAACGATTGACGCCGCGATAACTGACGCGAGCGAAACACTTTGGGCAATATCGAAAATCCAAGTTGACGGCATAGGGCGCGGGCAGGACTTTCGCACGAGCTTAAATAAGTCCTTATAAAGGCGCAAATACCCAGGACCGCGGCGACCGCCAAAGAAAGCCTTCGTCTGATTAACGATGCCGAGAAAAAGCGGCGCGAGAATGACCGCTAAAATAACGCTTAGAATATTCATGATACTAAAGCGGCGACGAGTAACGCCAAAACCGCGATTAGAATTATTAAAATATATAGATGTAGCGAACCATTTTGTAAAAGGTGAACTCTTTGGAAGACGCGGGCAATGCGCGAGAATACCGGGCGCCAAAGCCCACCAAGCGCGAAGTCATCCGTCTCGGTCGCAATCGCCGCGTCAGAGGGAGCTGCAGGATCACCCTTAAAAGGCTGAACATGACGGCGCGAGCGTAAAATCGGGCGGAATAGATCAGTAAGAGGCTGGGTAAATGCTGTTGCTGTATACGCCATACGAGCTGTCGGCGCGTCATATCCGCAATCCCAAACTGGAACGCGAGGCTTTTCATTGCCGCGCGGACAAACAAAACGGCGCAAGATTAAGAGCGAAACTACCAACGCGGCAAAAAGCGCGCCTACAATCGCCGCGGTAATAAATACCTCAGTCATACAACCGCCTGTAAAAGAATAGATTAGATAAACGCTACCGGGGATCATTGCGAGCGAAAGAACCGTTAAAAAGATTTGGGCAATGTACATTCGCTTTGGCGTTTCGGTAGCATTAATAGCCTCTTCACTTCGACCTTCACCGAGAAAAGTTCCGCCGATCGCCTTAGCGTAGGCTGTCGCAGCTAATGCGCCCGTAAGAGCGAGGGAAACCGCTACTAGAAAACCTGCGAAAGCTAAAACAGGATCGCCCGACTTAATCGCAAGAAACGCGGCAACATAAATCGCGAGCTCACCTATAAACCCGTTTAACGGCGGCAATCCCGCGAGTCCAATCGCGTTAATCGTAAAAAGTGTACCTGTAAAAGGCATTTTCTTTAATAATCCGCCTAAGCGATCTTGGTCTAGAGTGCCAGTCTGGCGAAGAACGCTACCCGCAGCTAAAAAGAGCGAGCCTTTTAGAAAAGCATGGTTTAGAACATGAACGACAGCTCCCGCTCCAGCGAGAAGCCAAAGCTCATCTTTACCTGAGCGGGCAATCACAAGACCGCTTAAACCTAAGCCCATCGCTATAACGCCCATATTCTCGACCGACGAAAACGCCAAAAGCCTTTTTAGGTTCGATTGGGGGAGGGCAAAAAGAATGCCACCTAAAGCCCCAATTACACCTAGCGCGAGAAGCGTCCATCCAAAAACCGCAGCATTAACGCCACCATACGATAAAGGAGGTAAAAACCTTAAAAGTCCGTAAAAACCCAAAGGGATCATCGCTCCGGACATTATCGCCGAAGCGGGAGCGGGAGCGGCAGGGTGAGCCTCGGGGAGCCAAGCGTGGAACGGAGGGAACCCCGCCTTAAGTCCAAAACCGACAACTGCGAAGGCGAACGCCGCGATCCATGCGTCGGGTCTCGAATATAAAACTCCAGCGAGCATTAACGCACACGCACCGGCGTGACAGGCGAGTAAATATATCCAAGTCGCCTTTTTAACGCTTTTTTCTTTAGATTCAAAGGCTACGAGACCAGCTGAAGCTAAGCCCATCGCTTCCCAAGCTAAAAGGAATGGCAATTTACCGCCCACATAAACAACAGCCAGCATCGAAGCTACCGTCGCTATAAAAAAGCACCAGAAACGCACGAGGTGACGCCGCGCTTCACCATGAATATAAGCCGGCGCGTGAACGGCGGCCGCCGCTGGGACGGTCAGAACAGGTATTGTAAATATTGTTTCAATAGACATCTTGGAGAACACCCTCCGCAACCGAAAAAAATTTAAAGCATAAAGCCCCGTTTTCGGGGCTTTCTTGTGTTTTAATTGGTGGACCCGGCGGGACTTGAACCCACGACCCGGAGATTATGAGTCACCTGCTCTGACCGACTGAGCTACGGGTCCGACCAGAAAGCAATATTTTATCAAAATATTTTCTTTTGCACAACTGCCAATGTTGCCTCCATAATGCGGCCGACTTCGGTATACGGATCGGGGCTTTGACAGACGGCGCGCACTACCGCGAAATTTCTGGCTCCCGCCGCCAGTACGGACGGAATACGGTTTATATCTATGCCTCCGATGGCCACGGCCGGATGGCGAGAAGCGGCGATCATCGCGCCCATCGTCTCCAGCCCGAGCGTCGGGTCTGGAATATCCTTCGTCGGCGTGGCATAAACCGGACCTACTCCGATATAATCTACAGGTTCCTCATTCGCCGCGATAACCTGATTGAGATTATGCGTCGAAAGCCCCACGATTTTCAGCTCCGGGAACCGCAAACGCACTTCCTTGGGGCTTAAATCGTCCTGGCCCACATGCACTCCGTCCGCGCCGGCTTCCGCCGCGATTTCGGGATCGTCATTTACAATAAAGAGCGTATCCGAGCCTTGGGTGACGCGCCGCACTTCGCGCGCCTCGCGCAGTATCTCCTCACGCGAGACGTGCTTCATGCGAAGCTGAATGATCCTAACGCCGGCCTTGACCGCCGCCTCGGCACATTTCGCATAGCCGACGACAGGATTGGTCATAACGAGATAAAATCCGAAATCTTTCATAAGATTTTTCCGCAAAAGATTCTCATTTTAAAGCCGTGCAGTCAATATCCGCACGTCTTTCAGGTTTTATCTCCCGGATTTCAGATCATCTAATATGATTTTTGCGACTTTCCGCCCGCTCTTGAACATTCCGCCGAAAATCGGACCCATTCTAAAGCCGCCCTGAACGTTGTTCGCCGCCATACCGCTCGCGTAAAGCCCGGGGTAAAGACGCTTCGTGTTCTCGACGGTCGTACGCTCGCCGTCCTCCATCCACATCGGCTTTTCGCCGAGAATTCCGCCCGTCGGAGAATCGATTTTAACTCCGGCCTTATTAACCGCCTTCGAAATAATCTCGCTCGGATGGCCCGTACCGTCGAGAACAGCGCGCGCCATAATGACGATCGGATCGACGTGAAGACCCATATAAGCTACGGGATTGGAGTTGATTACGACGCCGCAGACCGTACCCGCGTGAATTACGATGTCCTCTACCTTAACGGCATTGAATATTACAGCGCCCGCCTTACGCGCACCGAAAACGAGTCCCGAGGCCATCTCGACGGAATCGACCGTATGATATTCCGCGTCGATCGGCTGAGTCGTAATCCCGAATTCATGCAAAATCGCCGCGCCGTCATTTTGAACGACAACCTCGTTCATCAGCATGCCGCCGCCCCAGGTTCCGCCTCCGGGGGCGAGCTTCGATTCAAAAACGGCGACCTTAAGTCCGGCGAGCGCCAAATCGCGCGCGGCTACGAGTCCGGAAGGTCCTGCGCCTACAATCGCGACATCAACGGCGAGATGATTTTCAAGTTTCTTGAAATAACTGCGCACAATGGCGCCCGATATCTTTTCTTCCATATTCATGGACTTTCCTCCGCAGGTATTATCCTGATCAGGTTGACGGGTATTTTCTCAGCACCCGGGCCCTTTGCCCGGTAGCACCCCGATATGTGTCCAGTATTTTACCAAATGCTTATCGTTTATCGCAACCGATAATCTGCCTGGAAATTCTGGCAACAAGGTCGCCCTGCCACTTTGGCATTTTAGTCGAACTTGAAAGTCCAAGTCGAACATAGGAATTTTTAACCCTCCATTGTTCGACTTCAACTCTCGACTTCAACTATCCAATTAATATAGGAATGAGCACGCGAGGGGACAGTCCCCCTCGCCCTCATCGCTCATCTCTCCATCAAAAATACCCGCCCTTATCGATAATCTCGCTGATGGTATCGCCCTGACGGACCCAGCTGAAAATATCGACTTCGTTGCGCTCGATACCTTCGGCACGGAGAAGAACCTCATACGCGATTTCGCGCGGAATGCAGATAACGCCGTCGATATCGCCCATGATGATATCGCCGGGACGCACCGTCACTTTACCGATTTTTACCGGTGTCTGATAGTGCGTAATCATGCAGCGGCCGAGCGAGCCGTTCGAAACACGGTACTTGTAGAAGACTGGGAAGTTCTGCTCTAAAATCTGCTTAGTATCGCGAATTCCGCCGGCGATAACTGCACCGCGAATACCCTTCGTAATGGCGGTCGCCGTCATTACTCCGCCCCAAAGCGAAGCTTCTATATCGCCCGATGTATCCCAAACGACAACGCCGTCCGGCTTAAAGTCGTCGAGCATCTGCGCACGGAAGGTCATTTCGCCTTCAATCATACAGTTCGGCGCACTCTTGACGGTAAACGCCTCACCGCAGACGACCATTTCATCCCTGAGGGGCATGATTTCGGGAGGAAGATTCTGATCGAGAAGACAGGCCTCACGCATTACGTCGTTGACGCATCCCGTGTAGAGCTTCTCAAAGCGCTCGCAGAGTTCCTTTACAGGAATCGGAAATTCGTTTGTCGGAATATGCTGACGCTTTTCAATCAGCTTATCTAATTTCATAAGGCCCGCTTCTTTGGCCTTGGAACGCATGTTGGCTAAACTTGGCATATTTTCTTCCTTTCGGTTTAAAGTTTAGGGTTTAGGGTGAAGGGTGAAGGGTTTAGGGTGAAGGGTTAAGGGTTAAAGGTGAAGGGTTAAGGGTTAAGGGTGAAGGGTTTAGGGTGAAGGGTTAAGGGTTTAGGGTGAAGGGTTAAGGGTTTAGGGTGAAGGGTGAAGGGGTGGTGAGCTTTGTTATAAAGGCGTTTAACATCTTGCGAATGGAATTGGCATATTCTTCTGCTTGGGTGATATCATCAATATATCCTTGCTGCTTAGCTATCTCTAATTGTGTAACAGTCTCAAAAAGCGATCCTCTAGCCATTGCAAGAAATCTTGCGAAATCAGCATCAGAATTCCTTCCACTGCCTTCAGCTATATTCGAGGGTATTGAAACAACTGCTCTTGACAACTGATCGCATAAACGAAATCTTTCCTCTTTTGGGAATACCCGCATAGCAGCATATACCCAATCAACCAATTCCATTGATTTTTGCCAAACCTGCAATTCTTTGAATAAAAAACCCTCACTCATATTTGTCACCTCTCTTTTCTCTTTACCCTTCTCTCTTTTCTCTTTTCTCTTTACCCTTCTCTCTTTTCTCTTTTCTCTTTACCCTTCTCTCTTTTCTCTTTACCCTTTTCTCTTTACCCTTTACTCTTTACCCTTTACTCTTTTCTCTTTACCCTTTTCTCTTTACCCTTCTCTCTTTTCTCTTCTCTCTCACCCTGGCAACGCCAACCCTCCATCGACGAGGATGGTGCTTCCAGTAATATATCGGCCGGCATCGGAGGCGAGTAGAAGCGCCGCGCCAGCCGCATCTTCGGGCATGGCATAATCATGCATAGGAATCGCGGCAGTTACTTTAGAAGCGTAAACCGGGTCGGCAAGACATTCCTTGTTTCGATCAGTATAGAATACGCCAGGGCAAAGATTATTAACCGTAATTCCCTCTGCGGCGACTTGACGCGCAATGCCGCGCACAAGATTCTCCTGGGCGGATTTTGTCGCGGCATAAACGCACATATCAGGATGAGGGCGGCGCTCGTTGACAGAGCCGAGAACTATCATACGCCCCCACTTCTGGGCCTTCATTTTAGGATAGCACAGCTGGAACATCCTGAGTGTTGCGAAGAAGTTAACCTGCATCTCTTTTTGGGCTTCATCAAGGGGAAACTCGGTCCAAGGAATCTTCGCCTGAATGGAAGCATTGGCGACGAGAATATCGGGCATCGAACCTTCTGCCTGAAGCTTGGCAAAAAATGCGTCTATTGCGGCGGGGTCGGATAAATCGCACACATCTCTGTCGTGACGAATCACTTTCGCCCCGTATTCCTCGAAAGCATCAGCAATCGCCTTGCCGATTCCACGCGTCGAACCGGTAACAAGCGCGATTTTCCCAGTTAAATCAAATTTTTCTTTTATCATTTTTCTCTTTCCTCTCTTTTCTCTTTTCCCTTTACCCTTTTCTCTTCACCACTCTCACCATCTTTCAGCGTCCAGATGAACATAATACCGAGCAGACATCCGGCCACGCCGAACACGATGAACACGCTGCGCCAGGAATCAAGCACGCCGAGCAGCCATGCAACCACCAGTCCGGACACCATAAGCCCTACATACAGCGCAGCCTGATGGATCGAAAGCGCCAAAGAGCGCGTCTTCTTGTGATGCACCGCAATAAGCGCGTAAGCACTGGGCGCATAGAAGCTTTCGCCGACACCGGTAGCGATAGAACGGAAGAAGAGCGCGCCCCAAAATCCGCCAATGAACCCCATACATACGGTCATCAGCGACCATGCAATCAGCGAAATCGTTATCAGCCACTTGCGCGAACAGCGGTCTCCTATAAAACCGGCGACAACAGTCATGGCCGCCAGGGTCCAGGAAAGCGTCGTATTGATCCAGCCGATCTGAACATCAGTAAGCCCGATATCCTTCTGGATTGGGATCGTCAGAAGACCAAACAGCGCCCTGTCCGCCTGATGGAAGAAGAACGCACAGCTCAACATCGCAATCAACAGCCATTTATACGACTTGCTACTCTTCATTACAAACTCCCAACACTTTCCTCATCTCTCTTCACTCTTTACTTTTCACCTTAAAAATCCACATCTTCCGGCATGTGCTGGCAGCTGCACCCGGCATCGCAGGTGACGATCTCACCGGTCATATTCGCGGAGTCGTCGGACGCGAGAAAAGCGACTACATTTGCGATATCAGATCCTAACGCCTCTTTGCGGAGCGGGCAGTTCAGGCGGCGACGCGCCGCAATCTTCGGATCCAACACATCCCAACGCTCCGTATTGATATAGCCGGGAGCGCAGCAGTTCACCCGGATGCCGAGCGGCGCC
>JAZQTB010000089.1:0-3259 GCA_045630425.1 Kiritimatiellia bacterium
GGCCATACAGCTGTTGGTGGTACCCAAGTCAATTCCTAATACTTTTGCCATAATTTTTTTCTTCCTATCCGCCACCTTACTGGGGTGACGCCATCTATGTAGCAAATACCGTGCCAAAGGTCATTCTACATAAAAAATCACCGTGCCAACGTCTTTTTCGCGACACAGTGAGACACAAAGTGCGACATTTTGCGCCAGAATGTCACACTTAGATACACCAACCCCAGATATCATCCCTTTCGCTGACGCGCAATCTCCGAAACATCAATAGAGTTAATGCGCTAACCCACCGTGGAGGCTACTTGCCGACGCAGAAGCGTGAGAAGAGCGAGGTTAAAAGATCGTCGCTGTAATCCGCGCCGACGGCCTCGCCCAGAATCTGGGAAGCGCGTCTTACTCCGTTGCCCAAAAGTACCGCGTCGCGCGACCTGAAATCCGCCGCCGACAACACGCCGCGCGCGCGGACAAGGCTCGAGAGATATCGCTCGCCGTCGCCGCGCTCAACTTCGTCCGCGCCCGCCGCCAAACACTCAAGACGCGAAGCAATCTCAAGTTTAAGTTCTTCCACTCCCTCATGAGTAAGCGCCGATACATTAAGACAGTCCCCGCGCTTCAGATCACACTTGGGCGTGATCTTTATAACCTTGGACGGATCCAACCCGATGCCGCAGCTCTCAGCGAAATCGCCGAACGCAATTACGATGTCCGCCTTCTTCGCGAGCTCTTCGCTGCGGCGAACGCCCTCGGCCTCGATCTCGCCGAAGTTCTCGCCGCCCTTGCGGATTCCCGCCGTGTCGACAAGCTTGACCGGCCAGCCGCAGATGTCGGCCCACGCCTCGATCGAATCGCGCGTCGTTCCCGCGACATCCGAAACTATCGCCCGCGCCTCCGAGAGGATCGCGTTCAAAAGCGAACTCTTTCCGGCGTTCGGCGGCCCCAGCAGAACGACGAGCGCGCCCTCGCGCAGAATGCGGCGCTCCTTCAGGCGCACCGCTTCGGCGTCAATGGATTTTACAAGGCTCGAACATTTGGCCTCAAGCGATTCGAAAAACGAATCGGCAAGATCTCCATCGTCGACATCAAGGGAATATTCCAGTTCGCTCGAAATCGCAACCGCCTCGTCATAGAACCGGCGAACCGTGTGCTTGATTCCTGATGCGGATAAGTCGTCGGCGACAAGCTCGCCAAGCGCGACGTCTGCCGCACGCTCCGTCTTTGCATCGATGAATTCAAGAAGCGCCCCGGCCTGTTCGAACGACATCTTGCCGTTCAGGAACGCCCGCTGCGTAAATTCGCCGCGACGCGCGAGCCGGGCGCCCGCATGAACCGCCGCGTCTAAAATCCGCTGCGGCGCAACCGTGCCGCCGTGACACTGAAACTCGACGACATCTTCGCCGGTAAAAGAATGAGGCGCATTAAATGAAAGCAGAAGTCCCTCGTCGAGAATTTTCCCTCTATCCGAAAATCTCGCGAAGACGATACGCCCGACGCGCGGCTCCTTTGAAGAAAGCGAAGAGGCGATCTCAAAGGCGCGCGGACCCGACACCCTTACAACGGCGACGCCGCCGCGACCCAAAGGGGTTGCGACGGCGGCTATCGTATCTTCGCTTAACGGCATTACTTTTTACGGCGGAAGAACCTGCGCATTTCGTCGGCCGTCTGACAGGCGGCGAGACGCTCGGAACCGTTGTCGGCGCGAAGGGCGCGCGAAATGTAGCTCATAAGCTGGAGGTACGGCGTCTGGGCCTGATCGTTGGCGAGAGTAAGAACGATGATCCTAACCTGGCTCTTGTCGATCGTCTCGTAATCCGAAAGCATTCCGCCGTCAGATCCGGAATAATCGACGAGCGCCACGGCTCCCGCGATCCCTGTTACATTCTTGTCGCGGCCGTGCGGAACGGCGATGCCGCGGTCAAGACCGGTAGGCATCGACGCCTCGCGGCGAAGAACGGCCTCAACCGCCGTTTCGACGTTCTTAACATGATTGGGACACGCCTTGGCTACCTCTTCGATGATTTTACGAATCGCCTCTTCCTTTGTTGCGGCCTTAAACTTGGGAAGCATTACGAAACCCTGGAGATATCGGCCTACGGCCTCGGGCCCGCGGGCGACTTTTTCAGAAGCCGAAATCATCTTCTCCATATCTTCGCGGCGGATAGGCTTGGCGATGGAGCGGGCGAGATCGTTGATCTGGCTGACGACTTCCATCCACACCGTCATAACGATCGCCTCTTCGGCGGGAGTGCATTCGAAGCGGATCTTGTTCTCGTCGCGGCGGACCGAAATCTCGATCGCGTCTATCGCAACGTCCCAGATGTGATCGGCCTGGGAAAGGCAGGTCACGAAAAATCCCTCGTTGCGGAATTCATAAAGAAGTTTACCCATCATGATTTCGGCGACGCCGACGTCGGCAAGTTCAAACTCGACTGCGCGCGAGCCGTCGGTCGAAGGCTTGGGATGTCTTACGCCCTTCTTCTTCGACTTGAAGAGCGCGACGAGTCCGGGCGGCGCGACCATCGTCGTGATGAGCGTCATCATGATGCCGATGCCGAATATCTCCTGCGAAAGATAGCCTGCCGAGAGGCCAAGGCCCGCGATGATGAGCGCGACTTCACCGCGCGGCACCATCCCCGCGCCGATCCTGAGCGACCCTAAGACGTTAAACCCGCAGCAGAGCGAAGGAATCATGCAGCCTACGACTTTCGCAGCGACGGCGAGGGCCGTGTAGATGGCTCCGAAGATAAGAACGCTCTTCGAACAAAGGGCCGAAACGTCGACCATCATGCCCATCACGCAGAAGAAGATCGGAACTAAGAACGTGTAAACGGGAGTGAGCGTCTCCTGGACCATGTGCTTGATGTCGGTGCGCGAAAGGGCAAGGCCCATGACGTACGCGCCGATGATCATCGCAAGGCCCATGCATTCGAAGAAGCCCGCGAGAATAAGCGACAGGCCGAACGCCATCGTCGCGATAACCGTCGGCGAGCGGAACGTCGTCTTTAGGAATTTCGCGATATGACGCGCCGCGAGAACGCCGATGACCGTGGCGCCGAGCCAAACGCCGAACGACTTAACGGCGACAAATCCGATATGCCCCCAGTCAATCGATGCACCGGCCCCGCCAGCCCCTTTAGAGGCAAGATTCGCCGCGATGATGCCGTTGCCGATCGCAAGAACGACAAGCCCGAGCACGTCATCAACTACAGCGCCGGCCATAATGGTCGTACCTTCTTCAGAATCGAGTTTCTTTCGCTCGGAA
>JAZQTB010000090.1:0-3754 GCA_045630425.1 Kiritimatiellia bacterium
CCGCCGAGTGCCCGATATGATGATGGCCCGAAAAGACAACTTTGACCTTACCCGACTTCTCAAACATCGAGCGCAGTTCGGGAGCGTTTTTGATGCGCATCCTTTCGTCGCAGGCGGGATCAAAGAGTTGGTGCGCGAACACGACAACAGGACCTGGAGCGGCGTCAAGAACTTCCTGGAGCCACTTCATCTCGGCAGGCGGCACATTTGTATCGCGGAAATCGAAATTACCGGGACGGTAATCTTCCATCTTCGATGTATAATTGGCGTCAAGCACGGCAAAAGTCACATTGCCGAATGAAAAAGAATAATACGCCTCGGCCTTCTTCTGTCCGTGATTAGTAATGTGAGAAAGAAACTCTTCTTTGGTGATGCAATCCGTTTCGTGATTCCCGAGAACATGATAACGAGGCCCCTTGAATCGCGAAAACTCCTTCTCAATATCGTCTAAGCATTTGAGCGTGGCCTCCTTAGTCGGCATCATATCCTTAAAGTCTCCGAGCTCAATCATAAAATCGACCTTACGCTCGTTCATCGCATCGACCGCATCACGCAGTTTAAGCGGGATGTCCTTAAAGCACCTCATGCCGGGATCGTCGATTGCGTCCGGAAGTTCGGCATAATGAAGATCGCTCACCATCCCGAAACGGACAAGCGGCTCTTCACTCGCGCTGACGCTACATCCGGCAGCCACCGTGGCGAGCGAAGCAATGACAAACTCTCTTCTGTTCAAATGAATTGACATAATATTCCAATCTTTGGACGCACGGATGAAAGAAAGCAGATGCTATTTCTTCGCGCTTCCCTTTTCCAATTCGAACTCCGCGGGCCATGCGGGAATGGGATCTCCGATTTTGAAAATCTCAAATTTGTCAAATTCAAAGATATCGCCTCCTTCGTGAAGATCAGCATGAATATTGAAGCATACCTCGCTCGCGCCCTCCGGGGCGCGAACGACGGTTTCGCCTTCACGCCAAACGCCGTCTTCACGAGCTTCCTTCATATTGATCGTTCTGCCGCCCCCGCGGATGAAACGCCCCTTCTCATCGCGGAACGCGGCCTCGAGCCGAACGGATCCGGCGCCTTTTCTCCGCATCGACAGCCGAAGATTATACAGTTCCCCAGGCTTGATGCCTTTAGCGGATATTTTTCCTCCGCATGACTTGCTCTGAACGGGTTTATGCCGGTACGAAAGGCGCATCTTGCTGTCCTCGACGAGTTCTTTGCGCAATCCGACACGCGAAAGTAGAGTTCGCCTGTTTTCAATTGATGCCGATTCGCCGTGAGCGGACGAGCAATTATCCGCGATTAACGTGCAGATATTAGGACAACCTGAAAGTGTTCGACCCCCTATCGCCTCTGCGCGATCAACAACAAGAGCGGTAATAGACGTGCAACCTCCAAGCTTGCCTATTGTAGAAAGTTCATATCCTGTATCAGCTTTGATATTTCGCAGATCAAGCACTCCGGAGCCGACCGTATCCGCTCCGTTGCCGTTTATCTGCAGTCTATCTTTATGTACCCTCGCCGAAAGCGTCCAGTTTCCGTCGGTAACGGTACGCTTTTTAGGATCAAAAACCCACTTTGATTTACTTGGAGACATCTCAAGCTTTTGAGATTCAAAAGCGTTCCATATCGAGGGGAAGCGATATCCGATGTTTTCATCGGCGTTCAATTCCGCCGCAAGGTCCAGCATCATCCCGTCGGCCCCCTCGGGGACGACAACCACTTCCTCGGCATACACCCATTCCTTTCCCGCATCGGCGGGAACTTTTATGGGAGTCGGATCGGCGTCAATGCGTTTACCGTTTTTAGTCCAGACAATGCCCGGCCTCGCGGCGGACACGGGACCCTCCTTACCGCGTCGACCGACGAACACATTGACCTGAACCTTTACAATATAACGCTCTCCGGGACACACGCCCTTAACGGTAGGCTTCTTCCTGTCGGGCTGGCCGTATGAAATCCTGCGGGCAGGGTTTTCTATCCGCACCGCTTTGGCGTCCGGAACGAGATTTACGAGTTTGCCTTCAGCGGCGAGCTTCTCTCTTCTCATTGACGCCAATCGTTCAGGGTCTTTCAGAAGCATGAACGTCTCGGTCATCCCGGGAATATTCTCTTCCCACGTTTTCCTGTCTTCAAAATGCCCGTCATCCCAGTTGAAAAGCTTTCCTGATTTCTCGCCGTAAATCCAGACATACTCATCCGCCGTCAGAAGCGACTGCTCGAAATTAAGCCGCAAATGCTCCAATCGAGATCCGTTCACGGGGCCATGATACCAATGGCTCTTGGGATTTGCATTTTGAACGAACATGTCAAGAAAGTGTGTATTGCTCACGCGAACCTGGGCGCGGTACTTATTGCGGTTTTCAGGAGCGACGAACGGCAATACCGCCGTAGAGATGGAATTGGCGTTAAAGAGATACTGATACTTTGTTGCGGAAAGCGAATAGTGCTCACAGCCGTCGATAATGCGCGCTCCGGCCGGCATAACATCGAGAATGCCGTTATAAAAGTGATGCAGAAGTTCACCTCTATCTTCTGCGTATGAAACTGGATTGGTGCGGCTTACTCCTTCCGGATAATGCCGAAATCTGCCGAAATACCAAAGCGTGAAAAGAATCGCATCGGGATATTCCCTGAAAACGCGGGAGAAAACCTCGCGACCGCGTTTCCGCGCGAGCTTTGCGCATTCGGCGTACGGAGGATCTGCGGGAGTATGATTATACTGTTTGGCGTTTGCGTATTCCTCGGGGTCGAGCATAAGACCTTTCATGTCACCCTCTTTGGCGAGCCATGCGGCAACCGCCATATTTTCGGCGTAATTCTCCCACGCTTTGTCATCGGCCCAGTCAAGGCGGGTGTCGCAATATTTGGGCGACATCCAGAAGAGAAGAAAGCTCTCTTTCAAATGGGGCTTTTGGGCGATCTGGCGCAAAACAGGAATCTGACCCTTTACTGAATCGCGCGTCCATCGCACGGTTCCGCTCATAATCTTCGAAAGGCCAGTGGTTACAACGCTGCCGCCCTCTCCCGGCACAAAGACGTCGTTCAATGATATGGCGACACCGTCGAGATATGGCGCGTGCCCAGCAAATTTATCGGCGTTGGCGAGTATGTTGCTCGGAGTCGTCTTCATCACATCGAAGAGAAGCCCGATATGCTTTTTATCCAGTCCGCCCGCCGGCATGGCGAAAGCAAGACCGGAAATAAAAATACAAACCATAGTTGTCAACAATCTCATTGATATGATTCCTTCTTTTGTTAAAACCACTAACGACTAATCACTAACGACTAATCACTTCCTCCACTCCTTCTCGCGCACTGTTTCCGCAGGCCAGACGGGAAGAGGCTCACCGATCTTGTACACCTTAAAGTCACTGAACTCGACACGTGTATACCCTTGGGTAAGTTCAGCCCGCACGTTAATATAAAGTTCGTCGGCTCCGTCGGGCACGCGCACGACCACCTCACCCGACTGCCACACGTCATCCATCCGCGGACCTCTCATGACAATCTGCGGGATGCGGCCATTCGATTTCACTTCTTCGCCGTTGGCGCGGAAACGCGTATTGAGAAACACTAATCCAGGACCGCGACGCTTCATGGAAAGACCTACCGTGTAAAGTTCTCCCGGCTTAACCCCCTTGACGGCAAGATCATGAGGCGCGCCTTCATTGAGGACAAATCTGTTTCGGTAATCCACGCCGCGGACGGCAAGCGGCACGGTCGGCTTGAGGCCAAGGCTCTTCAA
>JAZQTB010000091.1:0-5311 GCA_045630425.1 Kiritimatiellia bacterium
GGGGTTGCATAAATTTTCGAAATTCGGTAAAATATGCGGCGAACATTCCCACAAAAAGGATAAAAAAATGGCTAATATCAAGGGCGGCCGCGCCGCCAGAAAACGTGATCGTCAGAACGCCAAGGCGAATAAGCGCAATTCCGTCGCCAAGGCCAAGCTCCATGATGCCCATAAGAAGCTCTTCAAGGCCGCCGACGCCAACAACAAGGAAGTCGCCGAGAAGAAGTTCAAGGAATTTGTCTCCGGTCTCGACAAGGCCGTGAAAAAAGGTATTATCACCAAGAATACCGCTGATCGCAAGAAATCCCGCGCTCAGCTCAAGCTCAACAAGATGGCGAAAGCCGAAGAAAAGTAACAAGGTTACTCTATCGGGAATGTGATGGCAGAGGGCATCGGGATAAAACAATATCCGGTGCCCTTTGTATTTTAAGAAAATTTGTTTATTTAATAAAAAGACGAAAGGAAAACCAAAATGGCAAAGAAGACTCTGCGCGATGTTGAACTCAACGGCAAGCGCGTCGTAATGCGTGTCGATTTCAACGTCCCCATGGCTAAGGACGGCTCCGGCAAGATCACCGACGATACCCGTATCGTTGCCGCGCTTCCTTCGATTCAGTATGTTCTCGAACAGGGCGGAAGCCTCGTTCTCATGAGTCACCTCGGCCGTCCGAAGGGCGTCAAGCTCGGCGCCGCTCCCAGCGAAGCGAACGCCGCGTTCACGCTTAAGCCCGTCGCCGAAGAGCTCGCCAAGAAGCTCGGGCGCGAGGTCAAGTTCGTTCCCGACTGCATGGCTGCCGACGAAGTCGTAGCCGCTCTCAAGCCGGGCGAAGTCGCGCTTCTCGAGAATACCCGCTTCTACAAGGCCGAAGACGGCAAGGTCAAGAAGGACGACGAGAAGAAGGGTATCCACCTCACCGACGAGGAGTTCGCCGCCAAGAAGGCCGAACTTAAGGCCGAGCGCGCCGAAATGGCCAAGAAGCTCGCCAGCTACGGCGACATCTACTGCAACGACGCGTTCGGTACGGCTCACCGCGCCCACGCCTCGACGGCCGTCATCGCCGACTATCTCAAGCCCGCCGTTTCCGGCTTCCTCCTCGAGAAGGAAATCAAGTTCCTCGGCGACGCGGTCGAGAATCCCGTCCGTCCTTTCGTCGCCATTCTCGGCGGCGCCAAGGTCTCCGACAAGCTTGCGGTCGTCAAGAGCCTCCTCAACAAGGTCGATACGCTCATCATCGGAGGCGGCATGGCCTACACCTTCAAGAAGGCCCAGGGCCTTAAGATCGGCTCCTCCCTCTGCGAGGACGAGCAGGTCGCCTACTGCGGCGAGATGCTCGAGGCCGCCGCTTCCAAGGGCATCAAGATTCTTCTCCCCGTCGACAATGTCGTCGCCGACAAGTTCCCGGCCGAGAAGGACGCCAGCGACATTCAGCTCCAGACTCTCGAGGGCGACATTCCCGACGGCTGGATGGGTCTAGACATCGGTCCTAAGTCCGTCGAGCTCTTCGCCGGGGCCGTCAAGGAAGCCAAGACGGTCGTCTGGAACGGTCCTATGGGCTGCTTCGAGTTCGCGCCCCTCTCCAAGGGCACGTACGGCGTCTGCGACGCGGTCGCGACCGTCAAGGCCAACGGCGGCATCTCGATCATCGGCGGCGGCGACTCCGTCAGCGCCGTCAAGAAGAGCGGCAAGGCTGCCGAGATGAGCCACGTTTCCACGGGCGGCGGCGCTTCTCTCGAGTTCCTCGAGGGCAAGGTTCTCCCCGGCGTTGCGGCGCTCGACGAGAAATAATACCGTTTCCCATCGGTAAAGGAGAAAGCGAAGACCGGCGTCGTGCGGGTCTTCGCTTTTTAGTCCGGATTACGGAAAACCCAGATAAGACGGCCGTCGGCGTTACGCGCGTCGGCAGGCGGCACGGATGGCTTCAGACTCATGGCTTTTATGGATACTCTGTTCAAGCGCCTGCTTGAGCATGTATGATCTTTGCAAAAAGGCCAGCGTCAAAAACAATTCCGTTTTCCCTACGCTGTTTCTGACGTCGTTTACGGGTTGGGCGGCGCTGTCGCTGACGCTCCTTTTGACGGGCCGGATGGGCGATGCGGTCGGCATCGCTTCAAGGCACATTCCGCTTTTGCTTGTTAAAAGTTTAATAGTCGCGGCGAGCTGGACGGCTACGTATATAGCCTTGAGAACGCTGCCGATCACGTGCGCCGCACCCATCCGCGCTTCCGGTCCGTTCTGGACTTTGATCGGCGCGGTGCTGATTTTCTCTGAAATCCCGAATGCGGTTCAAAGCGTCGGAATGGCGTTTGTTCTGGCGGGGTGTGTTTTCTTTTCGCTATCGTCCGGCAAAGACCGGGCGGCGGGCGGGGTTAAGGCCGTCGCGCTCGCGTTCACGGGCACGGTGCTCGGCAGCTGCAGCGCGTTGTACGACAAGCATCTGATGCAGGGCATGGGGATTCTGCCGCTTACGGTGTTATGGTGGTTCCTCGGCGGAATGACGGTGATATATGCGGTGCTCGCAGTTTTTGACCATCGCGGGTTCGAATGGCGTTTTACGATGCCGCTGACGGGCATTCTTCTTACGGCGAGCGATGCGTTTTATTTTACGGCGATAGCTGCGCCCGACGCACAGATTTCCGTTTTGAGCCTGATAAGGCGCTCAAGCATAATCTTGACATTCTTTATCGGCGGCGCACTTTTCCGCGAACGCGATCTGCGCCGGAAAGCTTTCGCTCTCGCCGCGATTCTTGCGGGAGTTCTGCTCCTCTGTCTGTAATCGGTCGTTTTTGACTCTTGCGTCCGTAGCCTGAAAAGTGCTATAATAAGCACAGAATTTATGAGCGGGGTTATTCATGATGCTGTAAAGCTTGCGTTATCTGCGTCTGACGGCGCAGACATCGCTTCTCATACCCCCCCCCCAATCCTTTATTGAAATTCGCAGCGCTGCCTTTAGCGCCGTCTTTCGTCAGAAATTTCATAACTGCGTCATTGCGGAGATGTGTCTCCGAAATGGTGCAGTTTTGCTTTTATACACCAACTGATACAGAAAGGAAAACTATGAAACACTTCCGTCTTTTGAAATATGCAATGCTCTTGTCTGCATTTGGATTGTTCCCCGCTTTAAGCCATGGTGCGGGGTGGAGATATGAAGATGGGAAACTAACCGACGGTGTTTGGAGTTTCCCCGCTACGCAGAAAAACGGAAATCTGGAAGTCGATGCAAAACTTGGTACATCATCGGCTACAACACCTTGCGTCATTGATTTTTCTGAGATTGAGGGTGGATATAAAGTTACAAAATTCGGTCAATTTTCAAGCTATCATGGAAAATACCCTGACAATGATAAAGGAACTCAACTTTACGAGCATCGCGGGTTAATTACTGAATTTATAGCGCCGGATTGTACTGCAATTAGTGGTGAGGCTTGTTTCAGATACTGTGCGAATCTTACCAAAGTGGTTCTGGCAGAAGGAGTAGGCATACAAGGCAGAACATTTGAAGGATGTAATTCATTGGTTGAACTTGAGCCTCGAAAGTTTACAGGTATAGCAAATGATGCATTTTTGGATTGTTCGTCACTTAAAGGGAAAATTGAAAATACCGCAAAAGGAACAGATGACAAGCCGGCTTCATTCGGAAGTAATGCTTTTTCCGGATGCTCGTCTCTTGAGGAAGTAGTTGCGGAAAATGTAAAAATCTTAAACGAAAGAGTGTTCAAAGGATGCTCGTCGTTAACGAATATTGTTTTATCGCCTCAGATTAGCACTATTAATAAATGGGCGTTTGACGGTTGCGCAAAATTAACGACAGAAAATGTCCAGCGTATCCTCCATAAGGGATTAGTACAGTTGGGAGGAACAAAAGGAAGCGAACTAAAAGGCGGTTTTACCGGCTGTAAAGGGTTGACGGGTACATTGGTTTGGGAATTTACCGGTCTTTCCACAAATGTTGTGCCTGAAGACTGTTTTAACGGATGTGATTCGCTTGAGAGGGTTGATTTTAAAACGCCAGTTACGGAATTTAGAGCAGCTGCGTTTTATAATCTCAAGCCCGGTGCTGAATTTCACATGACGGTCGAAGCGCCCAAAGTGTTTGCGTCTCGCGCAACAATGACGACGACTGCTCCATACCCGAAGGTGTATCTGAAGGGTAATTCTCCGGCATGGCTAGAAGTAATGAATAAAAACGATTATGAAAACATAATTCTCAAGGACGCCTTTAATAATGAGAGTAAATATAGTATAAGAAATAAATTCGAATGGAGTACTATAAGGGCGCTTATGAAAAAAGACACCGATATGTGTTCTTATGACGAAACCGAAAATAAGATTACCGTCAATGAAAGAGGTGTTTTAGGTTTTCTGATGTATACACATACGACAGGCGGAAAAACCACCGAGGGAGGTTGCTGGATTTTAAAGGAGCCTGAAGCGGGTTTTTCGGTAATTGTCCGATGATAACCTTCAATATATGCCATAGGCAAGTTAAGACCTTAAGACGAAACCCCGGGAAAGTCCGGGGTTTTTTTGGCGCTTCACCTTCAGTTTAAGCAACTACCTGTTCCTGGAATATCCCCACCTTTTAGTCACGAACCATCCTGTGCAACAGTAATTATTGCTTAGCCATTGATGGCTTCGCGCTTTACTATTGCTTGCTTGCTGCTTGCTATGTATAAATGCGGCCACGGATTTGGGCAACCGTGCTCCACTTTTGATATGGTCGACTGTGAGCTGCGGCGGATGTCTGGAGCTCCTCCTCGGTCTCGACCCGCTACGGAGTTGTGACGCCTCTCACACTTAGACAAGTTTATTGATTTAGCCTGCCATGCCTCGACAGGACCACTGGTTGCTTACAATAACTCTCTTACGGCTACAATCCTTCGCGGGTCTCACTCGGAGGACTCCACTCCACCCGCCTTCGCTTTAATGGATGTTAAAATGGATGATTGTTTTTTATCGCTTCGTGTTTTATATGAATGAGATAAGATATATCGTCTCACTAAACGCTCTGCTCATTCATCGCGTCTTTTCTCAACGCCTCACTCGTGCGCTTCCAAGCGTAAGCGTGCGTGATCCTCCCCGGCACATGTACTGTCTTCACGAGACAGCGTCAATTCTGTTTGGACTAACGTCATGAATGACCGAAGGTAGTTGGCTAAAGAAAAAACTGCCAAGAAAGAAATTAGAAGATAATAATGTAGTTAAGGGCTATGAGGAAGCGGGACGGGAGTGGAGCGCGTCGAGCTGAATGAGGCGAGCGAACGCGGTTCGCAGGTAGACGGTGGCAGACGCAAGTAAGACGAGGAAGGCCAG